>RHMC01000022.1 GCA_003719395.1 Streptomyces altiplanensis | reverse complement strand
CGTCCTGCCCTCCCTGCCCGCTCCCGCCAGCGGCGCGCGCGGACGTGTGCGCGCTCGGCGAGGGGTACGGCGGCTGGCGTCCCGGCAGCCCTGAGGCCCGCATCTGCCGTGAGACGTACGGGCGTTGACCGGACCCCGCCGTCCCGCCGCCACCGCCTCCCACCCGCTCACCCGCTCACCCCTCTTCCGAGAGCCTCCGCTCAAGGCGGTCGATAGCCGCCCGCACACCGTCCCCGTAGCCGTCGTCCCCCAGCACGTCGGACACCGCCCGCGCCCGCATCAGATGGGTGCGCGCGGCGTCCGGACGGCGCAGTTTCAGGTAGTCGGCGGCGAGGTTGAGGTGGAGCGAGGGATAGAACCCGCGCACCGCGACCGAGGAGTCGTGCCGGGCCACCCGCTCGTCGGTCAGCCCGTCGGCGGCGGCCAGTGCCCTCAGGTCCCACGCCAGTTCGTCACCGGCGTCGTCCTGCGTGTCCGCCATGTAGTGCGCCAGTGTGCAGCGGTGGAAGGCGTCGCCGTCCTCACCGATCTCCGCCCACAGCTCGCCGAGACGGTTGCGCGCCTCCTCACGGTCGCCGGCGTGGAGAAGCATGACCGCCTGCCCGATCCGCACCATCGTGACGTCCTCGGACATCTCCTGCCGCTCCATCGCCGTGTTCTCCTGTCGCCCGCACACGCACAGCCAATACCGACGGTCCCGACGCTAGACCCCGTCACTGGCAATCGGGCTCAGGCTCGGGCGGCGCCCCGGTCCCGCTGAGCCAGGCCGGTGACCGTGCGGGCCGCCTCCGCGCGCGGTTCCGGCGGGCCCGGCACTCCGGTCCCCAGCCCCAGCAGGCCCCGCCACGGGGCAGCACCACGAAGCGCAGTACGCATACGGTCCCGGCCGGCCGCGAGGGAACGTTCGTCGTCGGGGAACGGGCCGCCTCCGGCGACGCCGGCGTGGTCCACCTTCGAGGTGGCGCCGGGCCCGGGCACCGGCGGGCCGACCGGGCTGAGCGGGACGGGCGGCCGCACCGCTCGCCCCGGCGAGCCGGCCGCCCCGTACACCTTCACCTGCGACCTGGGCCGGCCGGGCCGGTCAGCCCAGGTCCGGCAGGGTCCAGTCGATGGGCTGGTGCCCCTGGGCGGCGACCGCCTCGTTGATCTGCGTGAAGGGGCGGGATCCGAAGAACTTCTTCGCCGACAGCGGCGAGGGGTGCGCGCCCTTCACCACCGCGTGCCGCTCCTCGTCGATCAGCGGAAGCTTCTTCTGCGCGTAATTGCCCCAGAGCACGAAGACCGCCGGGTCGGGCCGCGAGGCCACGGCGCGGATCACCGCGTCCGTGAACTTCTCCCACCCCTTGCCCTTGTGGGAGTTGGCCTCGCCGGCCCGCACCGTCAGTACGGCGTTGAGCAGCAGGACGCCCTGCTCCGCCCACGGCATCAGATATCCGTTGTCCGGGATCGGGGCGCCCAGCTCCGCGTTCATCTCCTTGAAGATGTTCCGCAGGGACGGCGGCACCTTGACACCCGGCCGCACCGAGAAGCACAGGCCGTGGCCCTGCCCCTCGCCGTGGTAGGGGTCCTGTCCGAGGATCAGGACCTTCACCCGGTCGTACGGCGTGGCGTCCAGGGCGGCGAAGACCTCTTCGCGCGGCGGGTAGACCGGCCCGTTCTCCCGCTCCTTCTCGACGAACTCGGTGAGCTCCTTGAAATAGGGCTTCTGCAGCTCGTCCCCGAGGACGCCGCGCCAAGACTCGGGCAGCATGTCGGTGTCGGTCACGTCAACAACCTCCGGTAAGCAATCAGCTCTTCACCGGAGAACTTACCTGCGGCCACTGACAGCGGCCGCTACCAGCTGGTCTTTCTGTGCAACTGCCACACCTGCATGATCGTCTGCGGGTCCAGCGCCCGTTCGGCGCCCGCGATGTCGTCGGAGGCGGCGACGTACAGCTTGCCCTGCCACAGCGGCAGCAGGCGGACGTCCTTGAGCAGGATCTCCTGGGCGCGCCCGAACTGCTCTCCCACCGCGGCGCGGTCGCTCTCCTGCCGCGTCTTCGGCAGCAGGCTGGCCGTGATCTCGGGCGTCTCGTACGGCGTACCGACGGCGTTGTTCTCGCCGACGAAGGGAGCGACGAAGTTGTCCGGGTCCGGGAAGTCGGGGGACCAGCCGCGGCCGAAGACCGGGAACTCGCCCTTCTGGTACCCCTTCTGGAACGTGTTCCAGGGACGGTGCTTGAGCGTGATCCGGAACAGTCCGGACGCGTCCAGCTGCCGCTTCAGCTCGGCGAACTCCAGCGCGGTGGCCGATCCGTACCGGTCGGAGGTGTACCAGAAGGTGAGCGGGACGGGCTCGGTGATGCCCGCCTCGGCCAGCATGTTCCGCGCCTTCGGTACGCTCGGCTCGCCGTAGGTGTCGAAGAAGCTGGTCGCGTGTCCCGCGACACCGCTCGGAATCATCGAGTAGAGGGGCTCTGCGGTGCCCTTGTAGACCTTGTCGACGAGAGCGCCCCGGTCGATCACCTGGGCGATGGCCCGGCGGACCGCGGGATTGCGCGCGGCCGAGTCCTCGGGGTTGAACACCAGGTAGCGGATCTCGGCGCCGACGGCCTCGACGACCTGGAGCGCCTTCTCCTTCGGCTGGTCCTGCAGGTCGATGACCTGCTCCGCGGTCAGACCGCGGAACGTCGCGTCGATCTCCTTCTTCTTCAGCGCTTCCACCATCAGGGCGGAGTCCTTGAAGTAGCGGATCGTGACGGCATCGTTCTTGAGCTCGGCGAACCCGTCGTACTTGGGGTTCTTCACCAGCTCGGCGGCCTTGTCCGGCTCGTACGACGCGAGGTTGTACGGGCCCGAGCCGGTCAGCCCGTTGCCCTCGCGGAGCTTGTTCCTCGGGTAGTCCGCGGGGCTCACGAGGGACATCGCGGGTGTCGCGAGAACGAACGGGAAGGTGGCGTCCGGCTTGTTGAGGTGGAAGGTGATCTCCCGGTCGCCGCTCGTCTCGACCCTGTCCAGGCTGGTCAGGAGCCCGCTGGGACCGCCCTCCGCGCCGATCGCGGAAATACGGTCGATCGAGTACTTCGCGGCCGCGGCGTCGAGCTTGGTCCCGTCGGAGAAGGTGAGGCCCTTGCGGAGCGTGCAGCTGTACACCTTGTTCGAGCCGTCCGTGAAGGAGCACTTCTCGGCGGCGTCGGGTTCCGGTGCGGCGCTGCCCACGGGGTAGCTGACCAGCGTCTGGAAGACGTTCCGGTACAGCTCCCAGGAGCCGTCCCACGCGCCGGCCGGGTCGAGCGTGCTGGGCGTGCTCGTCGTACCGACAGCGAGCTTCTGCTCCGTATCGGACTGGTCACCGGACAGCACCCCGCATCCGGTCAGCAGGGATATGGACGCAAGGGCCGCAGTGGACTGCAGACGTCTGGTCCGGTTGAACACGTGCACGCTCCTCGATCAGCCATGGGTCGGCAGACCATACCGCAGTGCCCTGCCGGGTCAACGGGCAGACCCGGCAGGGCACTTGGGAACAATCCAGAGTAAAAGCGGAGTAAAGCGACTCAGCCGACGCCGGCGTTCAGGAAGATCCCGCCGTCGACCACCAGGGTCTGTCCCGTGATCCAGTCCGACTGGTCCGAGGTGAGGAAGGCGGCGGCTCCCCCGATGTCCTCGGGAACGCCGAGCCGTCCCAGCGGATACGCCGCGGCGGCCTCCGCCTCGCGGCCCTCGTAGAGCGCCTGGGCGAACTTGGTCTTCACCACGGCGGGCGCGATCGCGTTGACCCGTACGGCCGGCGCGAACTCGTGCGCCAGCTGGAGGGTCAGGTTGACCATCGCCGCCTTGCTCATACCGTACGCGCCGATGAAGGGCGAGGCGGAGATTCCGGCGACCGAGGCGATGTTGACGATCGCCCCGCCGTTCTCCTTCTGCCACGCCTTCCAGGTCTGCTGCGCGAACCCGAGCGCGGAGATCACATTGGTCTCGTACGTCTTGCGGGCGACCCCGAGGTCCAGCTCCGCGATCGGCCCGAAGACCGGGTTCGTGCCGGCGTTGTTGATCAGGAAGTCGACCCGGCCGAACGCTTCCATGGTGCGCTCGACGGCGACCGCCTGGTGCGCCTCGTCGTGGGCCTTGCCCGCGACGCCGATCACCCGGTCCGCGCCGAGCTTCTCCACGGCCTCCTTGAGCGCGTCCTCGTTCCGGCCGGTGATGCACACCCGGTCGCCGCGGGCGACGAGCGCCTCGGCGACGCCGTAACCGATGCCGCGGCTCGCGCCCGTGATGAGCGCGACCTTCCCGCTGTCCCGTACCTCTGCCTCAGCAGCCATGTTCCTCAGTCCCTCGTCAGTTGGGCGGCGTCAGTTGAGCGGGCCACCGGCGACGTACATGACCTGGCCGGAGACGAAGCCGGCGTCCTCGCCCGTGAAGAAGGCGATGGCGTTGGCGATGTCCTCCGGCCTGCCCACGCGCTGCACCGGGATCTGGGTGGCGGCCGCGGCCTGGAACTCCTCGAAGCCCATGCCCACGCGGGCGGCGGTCTGCGCGGTCATCTCGGTGACGATGAAGCCGGGCGCGACGGCGTTGGCCGTGATGCCGAACTTGCCGAGCTCCTTGGCGAGGGTCTTGGTGAAGCCCTGCAGGCCGGCCTTGACGGCGGAGTAGTTCGCCTGGCCCCGGTTGCCGAGCGCCGAGGAGCTGGAGAGGCTGACGATACGCCCGAACTTGGCGTCCACCATGTGCTTCTGGCAGGCCTTGGCCATCAGGAACGCGCCCTTGAGATGCACGTTCACCACGGTGTCCCAGTCGGACTCACTCATCTTGAAGAGCAGATTGTCGCGCAGGACGCCCGCGTTGTTCACGAGGATCGTCGGCGACAGAGCTCGGTGACGACACGTGCGACGGCGGCCTCGACCTGGGCGCCGTCGGAGACGTCACAGCCGACGGCGAGGGCGGTGCCGCCCGCCGCGGTGATCTTCTCGACGGTGTCCTTGCACGCGGCCTCGTCGAGGTCGAGTACGGCGACGGCGCGGCCCTCTGCCGCCAGACGGACCGCGGTGGCGGCGCCAATGCCGCGCGCCGCCCCGGTCACGATCGCGACGCGCTGCTCGGTGGTGGACATGCTGGTTCTCCTCGCCCTCGGGTGCGGCCGCTCGGCCAGGTCGACCGAGAGTGATCCCCCGATCACTGAGCAACCGCTTAGTAGCTTCAGCAGACGTGACGCTAGAAGCGATGGCACGCGGTGTCAACGGCCCGGGGAACGACCTGGGGAATCAGTAGCGCAGATCACCGCACCAGCAGATCGAGCAGACGCTCGACCTCGGCCTCGGGGTCGGCCGTCAGCCCGGTGTGCACGGGCCCCGGCTGTACGACGGTGCTGCGCGGTGCGATCAGCCAGCGAAAGCGCCGGCCCGCGTCGTCGCCCGCCGCCTGCCCGGCCCCGTCCCCGCCTCCGCAGACGCCTTCCACGGCACGCAGGGCGGCCCGTACGCCCACTACATCGGCGCCGGGATCCAGCGCCTTCAGCTTGGCCTCGTCCAGGTGCGTCCTGGCCGCGACGAAGGACTTGGCACGGCAGTAGACGAGCACGCCCGCGTTGAACATTTCGCCGCGCTCCACGCGTGGCACGACGCGCACCAGCGCGTATTCGAAGACGTCCCGCTCGGTGCTCACTTGCCGCCGTCCTTCTCGCCCCGCTCGGTCCTCTTGCCCTGCTCGGCCGGGTGCGGCCGCGGCGCCAGGCGGTCCGCCAGCCAGCCGGGAACCTGCGAAGGCCTGTCCTTGGTCGGCTCGCCGAGGGTGATCCGGTCGTGGATCGTCGCGGCGCGCGGCAGCAGCGCGTCGACGTACGCGCGGCGGAGCTCCTCGGTGCTCTCGAAGCCGGGCTCGTCGACCAGCCACTCGGCCGGCACCTCGGCGGCGACCTCGGTCAGCAGTTCCTCGGTGACCAGCGGCGCGAGCTCGGCGCCGCGCCGCGATGTCGGGGCCGAAGGGTGCGAGGACGTGGTCCGAGGCGTTGTACGGCTTCGCGGACGCGCTCTGGGCGGTCGGCCAGTTGTGGTGCCAGATCATGGTGGCGCCGTGGTCGATGAGCCAGAGGTCCCCGTGCCAGACGAGCATGTTGGGGTTGCGCCAGGAGCGGTCGACGTTGTTGATCAGCGCGTCGAACCACACCACCCGGCCCGCCTCGGCCGGATCCACCTCGTAAGCGAGCGGGTCGAAGCCGATCGAGCCGGGCAGGTAGTCCATTCCGAGGTTCAGCCCGCCGCTCGCCTTGAGCAGTTCCTGGACCTCCTGGTCCGGCTCGGCCAGACCGATGACCGGATCGAGCTGGATGGTGACCAGTTCGGGGACGCGCAGCCCGAGCCTGCGGGCCAGTTCCCCGCAGACGACTTCGGCGACCAGGGTCTTGCGGCCCTGCCCCGCGCCGGTGAATTTCATGACGTAGGTGCCCAGGTCGTCGGCCTCGACGATCCCGGGCAGCGATCCGCCCTCCCGCAGGGGCGTGACATAGCGGGTCGCGGTGACTTCGGTGAGCATTTCCCCAGGCTATACGGCCAGCCCCCCTGGGAATCCATGGAACGGGTGAACGCCGCACAATCTGAGGAATCTCCGCCGATCAGCCCTGGGGAGAATCTGGGGAGCTTCGGCCGGACTGCTGGTCGGTCGAACTCCCCAGCCCCCCATCAAGCATGGCACGCTCCTTTGTACCGGCTTCCGGCATGAAGTGCGCGTAATAACCCAGGGTGACAGTCGGCGAAGAGTGCCCGAGCCACCGCCCGACAGTCACCACGGACTCCCCTGCCTCCGACATGACCGAGGCGTACGTGTGCCGCAGGACGTGGAAGCCGTCCCTTGGCACCGCCTCCCACTGCCGCTGCTTGGCGCCCTTCGCACGCGGCGGGATGATGCCGGGTCGGGGAAGGGGTTGGGGCTACGGGGCGTGCCCGGGCCGCCGACCGGCATGGCGGTGATGAAGGGGCGGTTCAAGCCGATCCGCTCGGCGCTGCCGTTGTCCAGCGCGCCGCGCAGCACGGCCCGGCCACAATCGGGCACCATCCGGCGCATGTTCTCGGTGACCTTCGGCTTCTTGCCGTCCAGGTGGGCCTGGCCACAGAAGGCAAGGCCGAAGCGTTCGCGGTTGCCAGACCTTTCGGTGTCCCCAGGCATGGTGGGTCTGCGTGGCCGCCGGGCCGCATCGCGGACCTTCTCCCCGGCGGGTCGGGGCCACGCCCCGAGCCTGCCCTGGCGGGCACGGTCCTGGTGGGGCGCAAAGGTCCGCTCGGCTCCACCGTCCGGGACCGGGTGGTGACCGCGAACGCGACCGATCCCTGCGCCGCCACCCCGCCCGACACCCAGGCGCCAACCGCTCCGGCCCGGGTCACCGCGACCGCCGACGGCCTCTCCGTCCTGCTCGCCTGGGACGCGGCCACCGACGACCGGGGCGTGACGAAGTACCAGGTCACCCGCACCGGCGGGAGCACCGGCATCGTGGTCACGGACGTCGGCTCGACGGTCTTCTCGGACACGAACCTCGCCGAGCGCACCACGTACACGTACACAGTGAAGGCCGTGGACGCCGCCGGGAACGTCTCGGCCGCCTCCGCCGCCGCGACGGCCACCACCGGTGACAAGCCCGCCGCCCCGGCGAACGGCAAGCCCCTCGGCACCGACCCGCGCAAGGATCCCATCTACTTCGTCCTCACCGCCCGCTTCCACGACGGCGACACGGCCAACAACCGGGGCGGCAGCCAGCACGTGAAATCGGGCAACGCGGCCAACGACGACCCCATGTTCCGGGGTGACTTCAAGGGCCTGGTCCAGAAGCTCGACTACATCAAGGGCCTCGGCTTCTCCGCCGTCTGGGTCACCCCGGTGGTGCTCAACCGCTCGGACTACGACCACCACGGTTACCACGGCTACGACTTCTACAAGGTGGACCCCCGCCTGGAGTCGGCCGGAGCCTCCTACCAGGACCTCATCAACGCCGCCCACGCCAAGGGCATGAAGATCTACCAGGACGTCGTCTACAACCACTCCTCCCGGTGGGGCGCCAAGGGCCTGTTCACGCCGACCGTGTACGGCGTGCGGGACAGCCAGTGGAGCTGGTACTACGACGAGAAGCAGCCCGGCTTCGAGTACGACGGTCTGACCGTCGACCCCAAGACCGGCAAGTCGTACTACAACGGCGACCTGTGGTCGACCGCCGAACCCGTCGGCAACACCTGCGTCAACTGGGGCAAGCCGACCGGCGGGAAGAGCCCCGAGGGCTACACCCTCTACAACTGCCAGTGGCCGACCCCCACTTCAGGCATGTTCCCGAAGTCGCTGTACCACCAGTGCTGGATCGGCAACTGGGAGGGCGAGGACTCCCGTTCCTGCTGGTTGCACGAGGACCTGGCGGACTTCAACACCGAGAACGCGACCGTCCAGAACTACCTGATCGGCGCCTACAACAAGTACATCGACATGGGCGTCGACGGCTTCCGCGTCGACACCGCCGTGCACATCCCGCGCACCACCTGGAACCGCCGCTTCCTCCCCGCGATCCAGGAGCGCGTCACTCAGCGCCACGGCGCCGAGGCCGCGAAGAACTTCTTCGTCTTCGGCGAGGTCGCGGCCTTCGTCAACGACAAGTGGAACCGCGGCTCGGTCAACCACTCCGCGCAGTTCTTCACCTGGAAGGAACGCAAGGAGTACGACGCCGACGACGCCAAGGCCGCCCTGGAGATGTACGACTACGAGCAGCAGCAGGGCACCGGAAACCAGCCCACCTCCAGCAACGCCTTCCTGAACGGGAACAGCTACCACACCCCCGACCACAGCCGCTTCTCCGGCATGAACGTCATCGACATGCGCATGCACATGAACTTCGGTGACGCGTACAACGCCTTCTCCAACGGCAAGGACTCCGACGACAGTTACAACGACGCCACCTACAACGTCGTCTACGTCGACAGCCACGACTACGGCCCCAACAAGTCGAGCGAGCGGTACACGGGCGGCACCGACGCCTGGGCCGAGAACATGTCCCTGATGTGGACCTTCCGTGGCATCCCCACCCTCTACTACGGATCGGAGATCGAGTTCCAGAAGGGGCAGAAGATCGACTGCGGCCCCTCCTGCCCGCTCGCCACCACCGGCCGCGCCTACTACGGCGACCACGTTGCCGGATCGGTCACGGCCTCCGACTTCTCCAAGGTCGACTCCGCAACCGGCGCTGTCGCCACCACACTGGAGAAGCCGCTGGTGAAGCATGTGCAGCGGCTCAACCAGATCCGCCGCGCCATCCCCGCGCTCCAGACGGGCCAGTACTCCACCGAGGGCATCTCGGGCGGCATGGCGTTCAAGCGCCGCTACACCAGCGGCTCGACGGACAGTTTCGCGCTCGTCACGGTCTCGGGCGGCGCCACCTTCACGGGTGTCACCAACGGCACGTACACCGACGCCGTCACCGGCGACGTCCGCACCGTCACGAACGGCAGCCTCTCAGTCGCCGCACCCGGCAAGGGCAACCTGCGGGTGTACGTCCTGAACGGCCCCGGCAAGATCGGCGCCTCGGGCCCGTACCTGAAGTAGCGGACACCGTACGGGGCGGGGGCCGTCCGCCCCGTACGCGTCACCCCTCGTCCGCCGCCTGACGGCGCAGGGGCGTGCGGTGCAGGGTGACAAGAAGGAGCCAGACCCGTCCGGTGATACGGATGGGGGTGCCCTCCACGAGGCCGTGCAGCCAGTCGGCCAGTACGCCCGCGAAGGCGTCTGGCTCATCTGCGACTACCTGCCTGAGGTCACCGGCCTCGTCGCCGGCCGGCCCTCGGCGGACCAGTTGGGCCGCGCGTTCGGGGCCCGCAAGGAGCCGGTGCTCATCCCGTGGGACTGTGCTGACGGCTTCTTCGAGGCCCACTGGCGCCGGCCCGAGGCGTACCTGGACGAACATGTGCGCCGCGCGGTATCGGTATGGACCAGAGTCGGGCCGGAGGCCGAGCAGCGGGCGGTGAACTCGCTCCGCGACTGCCTTTCCTCAGGCCGGTGGGCCGAGCGCAATCGCGATCTCATCGATCTCGACGCGGCGGAGTTCGGCCTCCGCCTGCTCGTAGCCCGAACCATCGTGCGCGAGAACGCCGCAAAGGACCCGCCGGATTCAGTAGACGGTGCCGCGGCGACACCTGGCCTCGAAGGCCCGCTCGAGCTGGAGGTCCTCGCCGTACAGGTCGAGCATGGACCGGTCGGTCCAGCCCATCAGCCGCATCAGGGCAACCGCGAAGCGCGCTACGTCTGCCTCGGACTGCACGCGGGTGCGCCAGGCCGGCACCTCGCCCGCCGGCAGCAGCTCGGCCTCCGGTACCCCCCTTAAGATGCCCACCTCCCCACGGCTGAGCGCTCCACCGGGCGCCGGCCAACCGCACATTACGGTGCGTCAGGAATCACACCGCTCGTGGGTCAAACGTGCGTCAGGGGTCGTGTCCCGCGTCGTGGTGTAGGGGATCAAGCGTTACGCGTTCCGGTACGAGGCCCCTGACGATCTCCGCAGAGGCGGCAGTCCACGAGGCGCCCTGCTGAGGCGAGTTGAACACCCGGTCCGGCGGCGCCACCTTCCCCGACCTGCGGATTCCGGCACCTTGATCGGCTACACCATCCGGCGGGACGCCATCGCGTCAGGCACGTCGAACATGCGTCGGGACATCGCACCTGACGCACGTAACACCCCTCACACACGCTCGAAGAAACCGCAGCTCAGTGGCTCTTTTCAGCGGGCTCAAGGATCGCGACGCACTCCACGTGGTGCGTCACCGAAAGGATGTCGACCTGAGCGGGCCGAAGAAAAGCCCAGGCCAGAGCAGCTTTTTCGGCTCATTGCGCAGCGAACGGGAACGTGGAGCGTCAAACGAGCGTCACGACGCGGTAAGCAGAGCCAGCGCCCGCGGACCCTCGCCCGCCCCGCGCCCCGCGACCTCTCGGGTACGTCCCGGGCAGAGGTTGAGCCGCCAGAGCGCGCGCAACAGCGGTCGACGTACAGGGGCTCTGACCGCACGGAGGTCGTCGGCGGCGGCCCGTCACGGCCCGGGCATTCGAGAATTCCCGAATGGCGAGCTGCGGCACGAAACGCACAAGGGGTATAAGCAGCCACCTTCTCGGCGGCGTTTAGGAAACGTTAAGTAAAAGATCTGGCAGGGTAGTTGCCGAAGGCGATCCAGCCCATTGACGACTGCCTCCGCAGCGGCCACCTTGATGGCGAAGCGAATTCCGTTCGACTATGAGATCTGGAATGCCCATGAGAAGAATACGACGCTGTGTCGCCTTCATTGCGGTGGTCGCGGCTGTCGCCGCAGCAATCCTCGTCTGGCCTGCGACGGAATCCGCGCAGGCGTTTCCCCCCACCCCCAAGCAGACGGTGTTGAACTATCTTCGCTCCATTTCCGGCAACCACATCGTTTCCGGTCAGCACAACAAGGAGCCGGCTTCCGCGCCCGGGCAGTACACGCAACAGGTCAAGGACGTGACAGGCCAGTATCCCGGCCTGTGGGGCGGCGACCTGATGTTCGGCGCCACGGACGTGGCCAACCGTCAGCGCGTGATCGACCAGGCGAAGACGGAGTGGGCGAACGGCTCCCTGGTCAGCCTCACCTGGCACGTCTGCCCGCCTACCGGCGGAAGCACCTGCGCCTTCGAGGGCGGCGTGAAGTCGAACATAACGAATGCGCAGTTCTCGCAGATCCTCACCGAGGGAAGCGCACTGAACAACGCCTGGAAGCGTCGCCTCGACGAGGTCGTCCCCTATCTCCAGCAGTTGAAGAACGCGGGTGTTCCGGTCCTCTTCCGGCCGCTGCACGAAATGAACGAATCGTGGAACTGGTGGGGAAACCGCCCCGGATCGAACGGCAGTGCGCGCCTCTACCAGATCACTCGCGACTACCTCGCCGGGACGAAGGGGCTGGACAATCTGATCTGGGTCTGGAACGTGCAGGACAATCCGGCGGGCGGCTGGAGCAACTACTACCCGGGGAATCAGTACGTGGATGTCGTATCGCTGGACGTCTGGTACAAGAGCCACCCCAGCTCCGCCGACTACCAGCAGATGCGCACCGTCGCGGGCACGAAGCCGATGGCCATCGCGGAGATCGGCAAGATGCCGACCGCTGCCCTGCTGGACAGCCAGACCCAGTGGGCGTGGTTCATGATGTGGTCCGAGCATCTGCGCGGCAACAACACCAACGCCGAGATCCAGGCGGCGTACTTCCACCCCCGTGTGCTGAACCAGGGTGAGGTCGTGCTGCCCTGACGCCCGGCGCGAGCGCTGTGCGGCTGAGCCTGCCAGGGGCGCGCCGGTCACAGCCAGCCGTGAAGCGCCCGGAGGAACCCGGCTGGATCATCACGGTGGACGGTGTGCCCAGCACCGTCCACCGTGCGTACGTGCCAGCCGCGGCGGCTCAGTGCCATGGCTTGGGTCGGCGAGATCCGCCCGCTGGGACCGGCAAGCAGGACGAGCGAGGGGACAGCGGGGGCGTCCGGGCCGGGGCGACACGGCTCCAGCCGCGCGAGTCGACATGATGCCGTGCACCAGTACGGCTGTGTGGGAACCTTCGCCCCAGACCCGGGTCGCGAGCCTCACGAGACGCCGCCCAGGGGGCACCCGAGCCCGGTAGAGCACCGCCCCCGCACCGGACACCGCACAGGGCGAGCCGGCCGGGACGAACGCGGCAGCACCCGCTCCAAGAGCCGGGCCGGCCGGTGAGCGGTGACGGAGCGGCGTGGTGCGCGCCGAACCACAGCTCGGCCCGGGGTTCCCCGTCGGGCTGCTGTCCGAGCAGGGCGGGGATCGCGGTGCGTGACCCCCAGGAGTAGGCGCGGTGGAAGACGATCGTGAGCTCGATGAAGCGGTCTAGGTCATCCCGACGGCTCGGGAAACAGCGAGTCGAGGCATTGCAGGTGCTTCGTGGTCCGATCGTGCCCGGCTACAGCCGGCGCAGGCACCCGGCGGTCCGGATGTGGACCGGTCACGAGGAGGCGCTCGTACGGTACGGGCTGGACATCTGCCGTGGTGGGCGAACGAGGGGCGCTTGGACACCTGTGCGGTGCCTCTGGGCAACGACTTCCGGGTCGGACACCCGATGCGGCCGTGCGGTCCCAGCAGCAGCTCCTGGCGGACGGCGACCTGCCGCCCCGGTTCGGCGGCCCGGACTTCCATCGCAGCCCCCAGTCGGCTCTGGTGCGGAAGGGTTCGCAGTTCTACCGGCCCCGGTTCCCCGGAGTGCCCGGACGATCTTCCCCATGTCCGGCCGGAGTCCGACCGCGACCCGGAACAGCGGCGCGATTGAGTCGCGTCACTTTTCCGGGTCGTGGCCCCAGTTCATCAGCGAGTACCGCCATTTTGTGCGGGTGACGTCGCCTGCGGGCCGCTGCGCCGTGTGCCGGTGCACATATCCGACGACCTTGCGCATGTGCGCGATGTCGTGGTCGTCCAGATCAGCTTTTTTGGTACGCAGCAGATCGACGATCCGCCGCCCCGAGGCATGTCCGACGCTCTCGCCGTCGCCAGAGGACTGGCCGACGCTCTTCGACTCGTCCGTCCGCAGCCACTTCTCGAGGTCACCGGCGGTCATGTTGACCGCCTCCTTGAACTCGGCGACGGTCCCCTCCCGGTCCGCGTCGCTCCCGGCGGTCATGAGTCCGTGTCCCGCTTGCGCAGCGACTGCGGCTTGTGGACGGCCCTGCGGCCGGACTTGTCGCTCTCCACCTCGTACTGCGGCTCGTCCTTCGAGGCGTCGACGGTGCGGCCCGCGGCCTTCGTGCGCTTGGTGATCTTTTCTTTGACCTCACCCGGCACGGTCTCGCCGTGGCTGCTCCACGACACCTGGTCTCCCTTGCCCGGCTTGTCGTGCTTGGCCATGGCAGCTTCCTCCTCCGCTCACCGTCACCGGACCCCTTCATGCTGTCCGGGGCCAGGCAAGGCCGCAACCTCGGCCGGACCCGCCCTGCCCGGGTGTGCGGACCGGCTTCTGTCCGTGGACCGGCGAATCCCGGCGCTGTCTTACATTGGTAAGGACGAGACCGACTCCGGAGCAGGCATGCGATCCTCCCAACCGTCCGGTGCACCGGACGATGACGGCCCCGACGGGCTCTTCGGCCTCGACGAGATTCTGACCGGAGGGCCCCAGGCAACCGTGTCCGGGCCACCACTGTTCCGCGAATCCCCGCAGGCCCGGATGATGCTTTCGGTGCGGGAGATCCATGCCGAGCCCGCGGCGGCGGCGTCACCGCGGGGCAGGCAGATCCTGGCGGGCTTCCCCGACGCCGAGGTGGCGCACGCCGACTCGCACTGGCGCATCCCCGAGCTGCACGGCAACAAGGGCAACGCCGAGCGCTGGGTGCGGATCAAGAGCACGGTCCTGGTCCTCGGTGAGAAGAAGACCCTCACCGTGCGGCCAAACGGCCGATCAGCGGACTGGATCGCCCCCGGGGCTGCCAACGGATGCGCCATGGCGTGCGCCTACTGCTACGTCCCCCGGCGTAAGGGATACGCCAATCCGATCACCGTCTTCACCAACATCGACCGCATCATCGCCCGCATCAGGCACCACGTCGTCGGCCAGGGCCCGAAGAAGGAACCCAACCAGTGCGACCCGAGGGCGTGGGTCTACGACGTCGGGGAGAACAGCGACTGCTCGGTCGACGCGCTGATCAGCGAGAACACCGCCGACCTGGTGCGCGCCTTCGCCCGGTGGCCCACGGCGAAGGCGTCGTTCGCGACCAAGTTCGTCAACCCCGACCTGCTGCTGCTCGACCCGCGCGGACGGACCCGTGTCCGGTTCTCGGTGATGCCCCCGGAGGACTCACGGCTGCTCGACATCCGCACCAGCCCCGTCGAGGACCGCATCGCCGCCGCGGCAGACTTCCTCGACGCCGGCTACGAGGTCCACTTCAACCTGTCCCCCGTCGTCATCAGGCCCGGCTGGAAGCAGGCATGGGCCGAGTTGCTGCGGCACATGGACGACGTCCTGCCGCAGCGGGTGAAGGAGCAGGCCGCGGCGGAGGTGATCATGCTGACGCACAACAAGGACCTGCACGACGTGAACATGGCCTGGCATCCACGCGCGGAGGAGGCCGTCTGGCGTCCGGATCTGCAGCAGCCGAAGCGGTCGGAGAACGGCAGCTGGAACGTGCGTTACCGGAACGACATCAAGGCCGCCGCGGTGGAGACCGTACGCGGCCTGGTCCGGACGCACGCCCCGTGGCTGACGATCAGGTACGCCTTCTGACCGACCCGACAGTGCCAGGAGCGGCACGGTCCCGGCCGACGACGCGGTCGAGAAGGTCCCGCAGGCGATCTCCACGCCGCACCAGACGGCGAGGAGCACGTGCGTGCGCATGGTCGGCTCCGCCCTGCCGGCCGAGGCCCTGATCGAGGCGATCCCGGGCTGCCGAGGCCGGAGCCTGCACCGAGCGGAACAGGTGCTCCTCGCGGCTGCCGTCCTCATCCTCCGGAGACCCACCGGCCAGGACCAAACCGCCCCCGGAAACGTCTTCCTTCTCCGCCCGGACGGCGCCTGATCCAGCGGATGGGTGAGTGGGTCGGGGAGACCGTCGGGCCGGACGTGTGGGAGACGTACCGGGATCCCCGTCCTGTACCTCTTCGAAGAGATCAAGACCTTCGGCTTCACGGGCTGTCCGAACCTCCTGCGGGGTGCTCAGGCACACCTACGGCCGGGCTGGTGACCACCTGACCAGCATGCGGCAGCCCTCCGGTGTCGGCCGACCGCCACGGGCGGACGATGCTGTTGCGCGTCTCGAGCGGGCGTCATGTGAGCGTCACAAGGTCGCGGCGATGCCCCGACACTCATGCCGCCGAGTCCGCGTCCGAGTCCGCGTCCCGTAACAAAACCACAGGTCAGGACACCTACGGCGGGAACGCTGTCCGCTTGAGCCGTTGCGCGGAGGAAAACAGGTCGAGCACAACCGGAAACGCCGGAGCCACCTAAGAAAACCCCAGGTCAGAGCCTTGTGCGGCTGACTCCATGGTGCGAATGGTGTGCGGTGTGGGCGCTGCGTGCGGAAACGCGACGCTGAATTGCCGTGCTCGCCGGCCCTCAACCGCCCTGAAGGCCGTCCAGCCGGGTGCTACCGGGCCCGGCACTGGCTGACCGGGTCACCCGCGACCACCACCGGCTCCCACACGACTTCAAGCTCTCCGCCGTCCTGCACGGACGGATGTTCCGGTAGCGATCAGTGCCGCGAGCAGGGCGAGGGCCGCGAGCAGTCCGAACAGCCATGGATAGCCGCCCGTCGTGGTTGCGCTGAGGGCTGCGGCGAAGGGGGCGAGGGCGGATGCGGTCATGGCGGGGGCGCTGAGGAGTCCGGAGAGTCTGCCGTAGTGCTGTGCCCCCCAGCGGTCGGTGACAGCGGTGGCCTGAAGGAGTGTGAGGTTGCCGCGGACCATGCCTGCCACCACCGACAGTGCGATCACGAGGCCGTAGGGGCCGGAGGTGAGGGCGAAGGCGGCGGTGGTCAGGCCACCGATCGCGATGAGGGCCACCGTGCGGGCGGTCGTACCGGTGTGGTGGGCGAGCGGGGCGTAGAGGGTCCGGCCGAGGGTCTGGCCGGCGCGCCGAGGCCGAGGGCCCAGGCGGCCTGGCTGGTGGTGTAGCCGCGTTCGAGCAGGAGGGGGACGAGGGTGACGACGACGGCGTACATCGCGAACGCCGAGAGTGTGAAGGCGACCGCAAGCATCAGGAACGGCCTGCTGCGTACGACCGTACGGGGCGTTCCCCCCATGTCGCCCGGTGCCTCCGGGGCCGGGGGCCAGGGCGCCCTGAGAGCCAGGGCGTGGGCGGGGATCGTGACGGCGGCGAGGATGACGGCGAGCACGAGGTAGGTGGTGCGCCAGGTCAGGTGGTCGGCGAGGGTGGCCGTGAGCGGGGCGAAGACGGTGGAGGCGAGGCCGCCGGCAAGGGTCACGACGGTGAGGGCGCGGACGTGGTCGGGCGCCCACCAGCGGGTGACTGCGGCGAAGGCAGGAGGGTAGAAGGTGGCGGCCATGGCGAGCCCGGCCAGGATCCAACCGCAGAAGAACACCGGCAGGTTGGGGGCCAGGGCCACGATCACCATACTCAGGGTGCCGGCGGCGGAGCCTGCGGTCATGATCGTGCGGGGGCCGCGATCGTCGATGATCCGCCCGACCCGGATTCCGGCGAGACCGGAGACGACCAGGGCGAGCGAGAAAGCTGCCATCGTGACGCCCGGTGACCAGCCCGTGTCGGCGGTGATCTGTGGGTTCAGGACGGGGAAGGCGTAGTAGACGATTCCCCAGCTGGTGATCTGTGTGGCGCAGAGGGCGGGCAGAACGCCACGGGGCCGCGACCGGTCCCCCGTTCCGGTCGCGGCCCCGTCCGTGCGGGTGGTCAGATCGGCCATCAGCCGCAGGTGGGCGCCGGGTCGGTGGTGCCGAGCTGGATCAGGGCGGGCGCCGGGGCGCAGCAGCCGCCACCGTCGGCCTGCTGGTCCGTGTCGGGCTGGTCGAAGAGGCCGGCGCCGCCGCAGACTCCGGTCTCCGGGAGGACGAGTTCGACGCGCTCGGCGGCTTCGTGGTCGCCGGCGATGGCGGCGACGATCGAGCGGACCTGCTCGTAGCCGGTGAGGGCGAGGAAGGTGGGGGCACGGCCGTAGGACTTCATGCCGACGAGGTAGACGCCCTGTTCGGGGTGGGAGAGCTCGTTGACACCGTGCGGGTACACAGTGCCGCAGGAGTGCTGGTTGGGGTCGATGAGCGGAGCGAGTTCGATCGGGGTCTGGAGGCGCTCGTCCAGGCCGAGGCGGAGCTCGGAGAGGAAGGAGAGGTCGGGGCGGAAGCCGGTGAGGACGATGACCTCGTCGACCGGGTCGAGGCGGCGGCCGTCTTCGGCCACGAGGACCAGGCGGCCGTCGCCGTCGCGCTCGATCGTCTCGGTGCGGAAGCCGGTGACCGCGTCGGCGTGGCCCTCGTCCACCGCCGCCTTCGCTGCGAGGCCGAGCGCGCCGCGGGCGGGGAGCTGATCGGCCGTACCGCCGCCGAAGGTGGAGCCGGAGATGCCGCGGCGCAGGATCCACACCGTTTTGGCCGCCGTGCCGTCCTCGGCCTTGGCCAGGTCGGCGAGGGAGGCGAGTGCGGTGAAGGCGGAGGCGCCGGAGCCGATGACGGCGGTGCGCTTGCCCGCATAACGGGCCCGCGTGGCGGGGTCCTTGAGGTCAGGGACGCGGTAGGTGATCCGGTCGGGCCGCCGTACGCTCACCGAGGGCCGGGAGACCGGAGGCGCCGGCGGGGCTCGGGGTGGACCAGGTGCCGGAGGCGTCGATCACGGCCTGGGCGAAGAGCCGCTCCTCGCGACCGTCGGCGTAGGCGACGTGGACGACGAAGGGCTGGGCCTCGCGGTCGGAGTCGACGATCCGGTCACGGCCCGCGCGGGAGACGCCGGTGACCGTGGCGCCGAAGCGCACCTTGTCGCCGAGGACGTCGGCGAGCGGCTGGAGGTAGGACTCCGCCCAGTCGCCGCCGGTCGGGTACGTCGCGGTGTCGGGCTTCACCCAGCCCGTCGGGGCAAGCAGCTTCTCGGCGGCCGGGTCGGTGACCTCGCCCCAGGTGGAGAACAGCCGCATGTGTGACCACTCGCGCACCGCCGCACCGGCGGCGGGGCCCGCTTCCAGGACCAGCGGTTCGAGGCCGCGCTCGAAGAGGTGGGCGGCGGCGGCCAGGCCGACGGGCCCGGCACCGATCACGAGGACGGGCAACTGGTCGGTGGCGATGGCATTCACGACGGACCCCCTTTGCTGCTTCGACACCTGTCGATGGCTTGCGCGGCCAGCATGACACCTGTTTCGATAAGCGTCAACATAGACATTCATCGAATCGAGGGGTCTCATGGAGTATGCCGACGTCGCCATCATCGGCGGCGGGCAGTCAGGACTCGCCGCAGCTCACGTCTTGCGTCGGAGCGGTCTCGCGCCAGTGATCCTGGAGGCGTCGGAGAATCCGGCCGGGTCCTGGCCGGGTTATTACGACAGCCTCACTCTCTTCTCGCCCGCCCGGTACAGCGCGCTGCCCGATCTGCCGTTCGGCGGGGACGGCGACCGCTACCCCCACCGGGACGAGGTGATCGAGTACCTCAACCGCTACGCGGAACGCCTGGAGGTGGAGATCCGCATCCGGACCCGCGTCGAGAGCGTGGAGAGCGACGGGGTCGGCTTCACCGTCCGCACTGCCGATGGCGGCACGCTCGGTGCGGCCGGAATCGTGGCCGCCACGGGCGCCTTCGGGAACCCGCTGCTGCCCGAGATTCCCGGACAGAGGGATTTCACCGGCGAGGTGTTGCATGTCGCCGACTACCGCACCCCCGGGCCGTACGCCGGCAAGCGCGTCGTCGTCGTGGGCGGCGGGAACTCCGCTGTCCAGGTCGGCTACGAACTGACGGAGCGGGCGAAGGTCACACTGGCCACACGCGCCCCCCTTCGGTTCCTGCCGCGGCTGCGCGAGGGCAAGGACCTGCACCACTGGCTGACGACGACCGGGTTCGACCAGCTGCCGCCCGAGTGGCTCGTCCACTTCGCCGACGGCACCCTCGTCCAGGACCCGGGCCCGTACAAGGCCGCACTGGACGCGGGGCGCCTGGACCGGCGGCCGATGTTCACCGCGCTCGAGGGTGACGCGGTCGTCTGGAGCGACGGCAGCCGGGAGAGGGTCGACGTGGTGCTGCTCGCGACGGGATACCGGCCGAACCTGCCGTACCTGAGCAAGCTCGGCGCGCTGGATGAGCACGGTCTGCCCGTGCACAGCGGCGGCATATCGGCCACCCGCCCCGGCCTGGTCTACCTCGGCCTGGAGTTCCAGCGTTCCTTCTCGTCCAACACGCTCCGCGGAGTCGGCCGGGACGCGCACTGCGTCATCCCTCCGCTGGCGGCGTACGTCCGCAAGGCGCCGGCGGCAGCCGGGCTCTGACGGCCGTCCCACCCAAGGCCGCCCGGCGACGGACGGGCGGCCCTGGCGCCTTTACGCCTCCCCTGTTGATTCGACGTGTGTCAACATAGACGTATGTCGAACGCGAAGGTGCTGCCACTGCTGGAGCCGGAGCTCGTCGAGCCGTGCTGCCCTCCCCTGACCGAGCGGCCCTTGACCGCGGATGAGGCCGACCGGACCGCGAAGATGTTCAAGGCCCTCGGCGACCCTGTCCGCCTGCGCTTGTTCTCCGCCGTGGCGTCCCACGAGGGTGGCGAGGCGTGCGTGTGCGACATCTCCGACGTCGGCGTCTCCCAGCCCACCGTCTCCCACCACCTGAAGAAGCTCAAGGAAGCCGGCCTGCTCTCCTCCGAGCGGCGCGGGACCTGGGTCTACTACCGAGTCGAGCCCTCCGTGCTGGCCGCGATGGGGCAGCTGCTGACGAAGGCCGCCGCGGCCTGACTTCCCGGGCGTGAGGGCGATGACTGTCAGCTCTCGAAGATCGCTACGACGTCGGCCCCGGCGTCGTGCAGAGCCTTATGCGCACCTCGGTTCGCACCGCGGATGCGGACGACGGCGCCCGCCGGCGCTTCGGCCGTGGCGCGCCTGATGGCATAGGCGCATGCCAGGTCCAGGTTCACCACCTGCCGCAGCTCCAGGATCCACTCGCGCACTTCACGCAGTCGCGGATCGCCGGACCTGTCCTCCAGCAGGCGGGCAGCGTGAGCGTTCAGGCCGCCGACGATGCCGAGCCTGGCCCTGGACGCCTCGACCCTCGCCCGGCTCTTCGACGCCCGCATCACGCGGTGGAACCACCCGGCGATCCAACGCCTCAACCCGGATGCGAAGTGGCCCGACATGGCCGTCGTACCGGTTCACCGCGCGGACGACTTCGGAACAACCCAGAACTTCAACGCCTGTCTCAGAGGCGCGGCCGGGAAGTCGTGGCCCTGCCCGGCGGACAAGAAGTGGCACGGCAGGGACGAACGGTCCGCCAACGGGTCCGACGCCCTCTCCCACATGGTGACGCAGACCGAGGGCGCGATCGGCTACTTCGAGCTGTCCTTCGCCGCCAAGCGAAAGATCGACACCGTGCGTATCGCCACCGGGGCGCCTGAGCCGGCCGCTCCGAGTACCCAGAGCGCGTCCAAGGGGATCGCTACAGCCGAAGTGGTCGGCAAGGACCGGGACCTCACCCTGAAGTCCGGCTGCAGGACCTCGGCCGAGGGCGCCTGTCCGATCGTCCTGGTGACGTACGAGATCGTCTGCGGCACGGGCAACAGACCCGAGAGCCGGCCGGCTCTCAAGTCCTCCCTGACCTGCACCGCGAGCAAGGAGGGACAGGAGGAGCTGCACTCGTTCCACTACGCGCCGCTGCCCGAGTCCGTGGCGGCTCAGATCCGTGAGGTCATCAGCACCCTGTCCTGACCGGGAGAGACCGCCGGGGGCTCAGGTCAGGTCGAGCAGCTCGGCGATCGCGGGCGCTTCGCGGGCGGGGCGGCCGACGCCGATGAGGGTGGCGGAGGCGGGGCCGGTCCAGTCGCCGTAGCCGAGGAGGTGCAGGCGGGGCTCCCTGAGGGCCTGCGTGCCGGCGGTCGGGATGTGTCGCGCGTGGCGGCGCAGGCGAGCGGGGCGAGGTGGGAGAGGGCGGGGCGGAAGCCGGTGCACCAGATGATCGCGTCGGCTTCGGCGGTCGTGCCGTCGTCCCACTGCACGCCGGTGCGGGTGAGGCGGCTGAACATCGGCTGTGCCTTGAGGAGACCGGCGTCGCGGGCTTCGCGGACCGGGGGTACGGCGACGATGTCGCCGAGCGAGGCGACACCCCCGTTGTCCGTCCGGCCCTCGTCCAAGGCCCGGCGGCGGGCAGTGGCCACGTCGAAGAGAGCGCGGCCGTCGATCTCGTCGGGGAGAAACTGCGCCGGGCGCTGCGTGACCCACGTCAGTTCGGTCTCGAACGCGAGGTCGGCGGCGATCTGGGCGCCGGAGTTGCCCCCGCCGACCACGACGACGCGCTTGCCGGCGAAGTCGGACGGCCGACGGTACTCAACCGTGTGCAGGTGCTCCCCACCGAACTCCGCGGAGTTCGCGAGGGCGGGCAGGAAGGGCCGCCACCACGTCCCGGTGGCGCTGATCACCGTCCGTGCCCGCCACGTCCCGGAGCCGGACTCCACGCGCAGAAGTCCGCCGTCTTCATGGACGGCCTCGACGCGGACAGGGCGGTGGACGGGAAGCTCGTAGCGCTGCTCGTAGTCGGCGAGGTACGAGACGACGTGCGCGGCGTCCGGGTACGTCTCGCCGGGCTGGGACGGCATGAGCCGGCCGGGCAGGGAGGAGTGCGCGGCCGGGGAGAAGAGGTGCAGGGAGTCCCAGGTGTGCTGCCAGGCGCCGCCCGGTGCGGGCTGGGCGTCGAGGACGACGAAGTCCAGGCCGAGGCGGCGCAGGTGGTAGGCGGCGGCCAGTCCGGCCTGACCACCACCGATCACGACCACGTCGAGATACCTGCCCATTCCCCAGTAATCCCTTCCAACGCGGCTGCCCCGTCGCACGCGGCGGGGCAGCGGATGAAGCCGTACGACCTACCGGGCGCCGACGGCCGTGAACTTCTTGCGCCAGGCCAGCGACACGTACACCAGCGCGACCAGGACGGGCACCTCGATGAGCGGGCCGACGACGCCGGAGAGGGCCTGGCCGCTGGTGACGCCGAAGGTGGCGATGGCGACGGCGATGGCCAGCTCGAAGTTGTTGCCGGCGGCCGTGAAGGCGAGGGTCGCGGTGCGGTCGTAGTTCAGGCCGATCGCCTTGCCGAGCAGGAACGTGCCGAACCACATGACCGCGAAGTAGACGAGCAGCGGCAGCGCGATCCGGACCACGTCCAGCGGCTGGGAGGTGATCGTCTTCCCCTGGAGCGCGAAGAGGATGACGATCGTGAACAGCAGGCCGTACAGCGCCCAGGGGCCGATCTTCGGCAGGAACTTCGCCTCGTAGCTCTCGCGGCCCAGCTTCTTCTCGCCGAGGCGGCGGGTCAGGAAGCCGGCGACCAGCGGCACGCCGAGGAAGATGACGACGTTCAGCGCGATCTTCCCCATGGAGATGTCGAGGTGCTCGCCTTCGCCGAGGCCGAGCCAGCCGGGCAGCAGGTCGAGGTAGAACCAGCCCAGGACGCCGAAGGCGATGACCTGGAAGACCGAGTTCAGGGCAACGAGGACGGCGGCGGCCTCGCGGTCGCCGCAGGCCAGGTCGTTCCAGATGATGACCATGGCGATGCAGCGCGCGAGACCGACGATGATCAGGCCGGTGCGGTACTCGGGCAGGTCCGGCAGGAAGATCCACGCCAGCGCGAACATCAGGGCCGGACCGAGGATCCAGTTGATGACCAGCGAGGAGATCATCAGCTTGCGGTCGCCGGTGACGGCGTCGAGCTTGTCGTAGCGGACCTTGGCGAGGACCGGGTACATCATGATCAGCAGGCCCACCGCGATCGGGAGCGAGATGCCGCCGATCTCGACCTTGGCGAGGGCGTCGTTCAGGCCGGGGATCAGCCGGCCCAGCCCGAGGCCGAGGCCCATGGCGAGCAGAATCCAGACGGCGAGGAAACGGTCAAGCGTCGAAAGCTTCGCGACGACCGAGGACTCCTCAGTGGGCGCGGGCGCTTGGGTGGGGGTCACGGACAGGCCCTCTTGTTCTCGGCAGCGGTACGAGCAGACTCGGCCAGGTCGGCGAACTGGCCGGCGACGGAAGCGATGACGTCCGGGCAGAGCTTGTAGTACGTGAAGCGTCCGCACGGCTCGGTCTCCACGACCCCGGCCTCACGCAGCACTCTCAAGTGGTTGGAGAGGTTGGTCTGCTTGGCACCCGTCTCCTCGACGAGGTGGGTGGTGCAGAGCATCTCGCGGGCAAGCAGGGTCACGATCCGGAGCCGCAGGGGATCACCCAGGACTCGGATCAGATCAGTGTCGACTGACGTCATCATGTACTGATACTGTCACATCAGTGGTGGATGACACCACCGGGTGCTGATTTCAGTAGTACCTGATTTCGTCGTCAGACAAGTGAGACCGTGATGTCCGAGAAGCCCTCCGTCCTGTTCGTCTGTGTCCACAACGCCGGCCGTTCGCAGATGGCCGCCGCGTGGCTGTCGCACCTGGCCGGGGACCGCGTCGAGGTCCGCTCCGCCGGCTCCGCCCCGGCCGACCAGGTCAACCCGGCCGCGGTCGAGGCGATGCGCGAGGTCGGCATCGACATCTCCGCCGAGACGCCGAAGATCCTCACCGTGGACGCGGTCAAGGAATCGGACGTCTGCATCACCATGGGCTGCGGCGACACCTGCCCCGTCTTCCCCGGCAAGCGCTACCTCGACTGGACGCTGGAGGACCCGGCCGGCCAGGGCGTCGAAGCCGTCCGCCCGATCCGCGACGAGATCAAGAAGCGCGTCGAGGACCTGATCGAGGAGATCGCCCCGGAGGCCAAGGCGTGAGGTCATCGTCATAGGCTCCGGCCCCGCCGGACACACCGCCGCCCTCTGCACCGCCCGCGCTCAGCTCACCCGGGCCGAAGACTTCGAAGCAACACTCCGCTCCCGCCTGGACAGCGACGCCGAAACCACGCAGATCTGCTGAGCCTGCACTGGCCCGGCCCGGCCCGGTCGGTCGAGCGCGTCGGCCTCCACCACGGCGGCCGGCGCGACTCCCTTCTCGCCCGAGGCCGTCGCCCCACATCGCCTGATCGCCCGCCGGGCTTGCATCCGGTACCCAGGTACAGGTTTACCGTCGATCACGTGCCCGCTGGGGGCGCGTGAGGACGGAGGCGAGTGCGATGACCGACCTGGACTGGGTGCCGTCCGCCTGCACCCTGCCTACCGAGGAGCGCCCCTTGCGGGTCGCCGAGTGGGATGCGCTGTTCGCCGGGCATCTGACCGCCGTGGACAGCCCCGCGCCGGCCCAGCTCCACCTGTCGCTGTCCGGGGCTGCGGGACTTGAGGAGCGGGTGCGGGGGCTGGCCGACCGGGAGAACGGCTGCTGCTCGTTCTTCACCTTCGCGGTCACCGCCGCCGACGGCGCCGTACGGCTCGACGTCATCGTGGATCCGGCCCACGAGCCGGTTCTCCGGGCACTGTCCGTACGGGCGGCCAGTCTGGCCGGGCTCGGGGAGCAGCCGTGAGCAGCGGCCTGCGCAGCGGCCAGGTCGCCGAGGCCGCCGGCGTGAACATCCAGACCCTGCGTTACTACGAGCGCCGCGGGCTGCTCGCCGAGCCCGAGCGCAGCAGCGGCGGTCACCGGCTGTACGACGAGGAGGCGGTAACCGTGCTGCGGGTGATCAAGGCCGCCCAGCGCCTCGGCTTCACCCTGGACGAGGTCACAGAGCTGCTGGAGACCGGACGGCACCGGCACGGCCGCGTCGTGCCCGGGCTTCAGGAACGGGCCAGGACCAAGCTCGCGGAGGTCGACGCGAAGATCGCCGACCTCACCACCATCCGCGCCACGCTTGCCACCGCCCTCGAAGCGGGCTGCGACGACCTCACCGTGTGCGCCGCGAACGCATGCTGCCCGATTCCCTTCACCGGCCTCGCCGAGGAGAACCGTCATGCCGGCCCCTGTTGCTGACCGCGGTCCCTCCCGCCAGGCCCCCAAGACGCCGGCGGGGCTGGCGGGGCCGGCCTGCGTGGCGTGCTGCCTGCTGCCCGCCCTCGTCGCGGCCGGTGTCGTCGGCGCCGGAGCCACAGCCGTGGTGGGCCGGCTGCCCGGTATCGCTCTCGTCCTGGGCGTGGCCGCCTCAGGCACATGGTGGCTCACGCAGCGGCCGGTCCGGCTGTTCGTGCGCTGCGGTATCCGAGCCCGGTACGGAGTACGGCTGCGGCCCCCAGCCCGTGCAGCTCAACAGCCGCCGTTAGTGTCCTGACCATGACTGTCGCCCGTTCCGTCGCCCTGTTCGCCGTCGCCGCCCTGTTCGAGATCGGCGGAGCCTGGCTCGTCTGGCAGGGGATCCGCGAGCACAAGGGGTGGGTCTGGATCGGCGCCGGCGTGATCGCCCTCGGCCTCTACGGCGTGGTGGCGACCTGGCAGAACGACGACAACTTCGGCCGCATCCTCGCCGCCTACGGGGGCGTCTTCGTCGCCGGCTCCATCGCCTGGGGCATGATCGCCGACGGCTACCGTCCCGACCGCTACGACGTCATCGGCGCCCTGGTCTGCCTCGCCGGCATGGCCGTGATCATGTACGCGCCCCGAAGCAACTGACGCACAGACCTTCGCGCGCAACAGCTGCGACCTGACCATATCCGCGCTTCCGCCGCCCTGCGGACGGGCATCAGAGGATCAGGCGGCCGTCGGCCCGACGGCTGGGCATACAGAAGGAGCGGGTGGCCCCATGACGGGTGAACCGCCGGTGGATCGTCAGGTGATCCACGCCGAGCCGGAGGGCGCTCGTGCGATCTTCCACCGCCTGCTGGACACGGCCACCAAGGACGATCTGCGCAGGCGCGCCGACGGCACTCGCTGGACCAACGAGCAGCCGCTCTTCCCCATGCTCTTCGGCTACATCCTGATACACCCGCTGCTGATCGTGAGGCGTGGCTCCAAGCGGCTGCCGAACCTAGCCGGCCGAGCCTTCGCCGGCGTCCTGAACGCGGCCACCCGGCCGTTCGACGTCGTCAACTACCTCGGTTCCGTCGGCGCCGTCAGCGTCCTCGGGCCCCGCCGACTGCCCGGCCGGGTCGACCTCGACGACAAGGGCTACACGTCGCTGCCCTACTGAGCGCCCGCTCCGCCAGACGTCCGGCCCGCCAGAGTGCGGCGGCAGCGCACCTGCCGCCGCATTCAGCGGCGCCGGAACCCGGCTGCATTTCTTCAAGTTCCCGCAAAGCCGGCCCTGGGGAGTGCGCCTCCCACTCAGCATGACCTGCACGACCAGACAGGTGACGCCCCGTCAGGACGAGCGTCATTCGAGCGTCATGAGCGTCATTTCAGCGTCGAGATATCACCCGTAACGCCCGCACCGCACATAACGCGCACTGACGAAACCGCAGGTCAGGCGTCCTTCTTGACCGGCTCCAGGATGGCCACGCACTCCACGTGGCGCATCACCGGAAAAAGGCCGCGAACGCACACCTGGAGGCCCAGCCTATTGGCCGCCGGGTCTCGTCACGCCCCAATAGGGCCGGGAAGAGGTCGACCTGCATCAGCTCTGCACGTCGCCTCGGCCCGAAGAACCTGCCGGCGAACTGCGTCAGGCCGGCTCGCCGCAATCACTCCCGGTGACTGCTTAAGGCTGCTCAGAAGCGCTTGCCCGCCACACCGCACCGGTCTTGGCGGGACGTTGCCTGGGGAGAATCCGGGGAGCACGGCCGGCGCTGAGGAGCCCCTGGGGAGAATCGATTGCATAACTCGGCACGAACTTGAAAGACACGGAAAAAGACATCCGTGCAGATCAGAGGCCATACTGGCGACATTTCCGCAGGTCGGTGCCGCCCGCGGGACAACTTCGTGACGTACGTGCCCGGGTCGTCGGCCCCGACGATCCCGGGCAGCGATCCGCCCTCCCACAGGGGTGTGACATAGCGGGTCTCGGTGACTTCGGTGAGTATTTCCCCAGGCTGTACGGCTTGGGGGATCACCCCGGTCAGTCCTGGGGGAATCCGGGGAGTTCCGGCCGGCGGGATGCTCCGCGCCGGCGGGAACGGCGCCGGGCTGCCGCGGTGATCGTGGCGCGAGTGCTCACGGTTCGCTGGACAGTACGGTCTGAATCCTTTTGAGGGGCCGGCGCCTCTTATACCCGTGCCCGCAGAACGCCGGCACAGGAACCGGAGGTTGCCGTGATCGTTGGAATCGCTGTCGGCGTCGGAGTGTTGCTGGTCTGCACATGCAGCTTCGTCGTGCTGCGCAAACGAGGTCGGGCACGTGGCTGACTCGACCTGGCCCGATGAGCAGCTGGTCCTCGCCGCGCAGGGTGGTGACATCGATGCGCTCATTTCGTTGGTGTCGGGCTCGCACCCGAACGTCCAGAGGTTCGCCCGCTCCCTCTGCGTCACTCCCGAAGACGCCGAGGACGCCGCGCAGGAAGCACTGCTCATCCTGTACCGCAGGATCGGAATGCTGCGGGCGTCCGGAGCTCTGGCGTCGTGGATGTTTCGCATCGTCCGCAACGAGTGTCTGCGGCGCGCGCGGACGATGCTCCGGGATCACGCACCGCAGCAGGACGTCGCCGTACCTTCGGCCGAGGAGGAGGTCCTGCACCGCCTGGAAGCGGGCAAGGTGGCGGCAGCCGTCGCCGCTCTGCCCGTCGACCAGCGCCGTGTGCTGATCATGCGAGACATCCAGGGCCACAGCGGGCAGGTGGTCGCCGACGCACTGGACCTGACTACGGCCGCGATGAAGTCGCGTCTGCACCGGGCCCGTACGGCCGTTCGGCACACACTGCGCGCCACGCCCGGCCCGGCTCCCGAAGGGAACGCCCATGAGAACGACCGCTGAGGGACCCGACTTCGCGAGTACGTCCCTGCCCCGTCACCTGGCCCGTGGCGTAGTGGGGTTCGGCGGGCTGATCGGCTCCTTCACGCTGATTCCAGTGATCGGACCGGTCAGCTTGCTGCTGTTGCCGGTCGGCGCGCTGGCGCTGCGCGGGTGCCCGATGTGCTGGGCGGTCGGATTGATGCAGACCGTCTCAAAGGGCCGTCTGCGACGTTCCTGCAAGGACGGACAGTGCAAGCTGACGGTCGCCGGCCATGAGAGGCACGCCCGCGGGCCCGGCTGAGCTTCACGGCGCCATTCAGTCCTACCGGCATGCAACCCACCGTGCCGCACCGGGCGCGTGCACCGTCGAAGTGGGGGGGGACGAGGAGGAGTGGCGATGAGGTTGTCGTCACTGCAGCCTCGCCTGCGCGAGGATCGCGGGGACGCCATGAACGCACGCTCGGAGGAGGCGATGCCGACAAGGGGCCGCCTTCCCCGGGCCGCCGCGCGTCGGCCGGTACGGTGCCGATCTGCGCGTCATGGACGAACTGGTGTTGCCGGTCCTCACCCCGCTGCCACCGGACCCGGCGCCGGGGGATGCCGCGCTCATCGGCGGACTGGGCCGGACGGAGCTGTCCGGCTCCGCGTTCCGGGAGGCTGTGGGCGAACGGCTCACGGCCGGCACCGACCACAAGGGAAACAGCTCTGCGGGGACAGGACCGCCCCTGTACGAAGGTCTGCGGAGTCGGAGCGGCGGAGGTGGTGCTGCTCCGCCAGGTGCTCGGGCCGTGTCTGCGCCCGAGTGTCCGGCTCTCCGCTGACTGTCCTTCGTACAAGGGCGGTTGGTCCCCTGTCCCTGCCCGTATCCAGCCCCCGCGACCGAAGGAGCCGGGCGATGACCCTGGAGGCTTCGCCGGCCTTGGCCGACGTCTGGTCCCCGCCCTGCGCGATGCTTTCGGTGAGGCAGCAGTCGAGATGCTCGTCGAGCAGGGCCACCGCGCAGGACCGGAGCGCGGCGTTGGTGGCGGAGACCTGGATGAGGACGTCGATGCGGTACGTGTCCTGCCCGACCGTCCGCGGGAGCCCGCGCACCTGCCCCTCGATGCGGCGCGGCCGTCTGACGATGTCGCCCCGCCCCGTTCGTAACCGGCCACCGAGTGCTCCTCAGCCGGTGGCGGCCTTGAAGCCGCGCAGGCGCAGGGAGTTGCCGACGACGAAGACGGAGGAGAAGGCCATGGCGGCTCCGGCGATCATCGGGTTGAGGAGGCCGGAGGCGGCCAGGGGCAGGGCGGCGACGTTGTAGGCGAAGGCCCAGAAGAGGTTCGACTTGATGGTGGACAGGGTCTTGCGGGAGAGGCGGATGGCGTCGGCGGCGGCGAGCAGGTCGCCCCGTACGAGGGTGAGGTCGCCGGCTTCGATGGCGGCGTCGGTTCCGGTGCCCATGGCCAGGCCGAGGTCGGCCCGGGCGAGTGCGGCGGCGTCGTTGACACCGTCGCCGACCATGGCCACGCTGCGGCCCTGGTCCTGGAGCTTCTTGACGACGTCGACCTTGTCCTCGGGCATGACCTCGGCGATCACTTCGTCGATGCCGACCTCGCGGGCGACGGACTGGGCGACCGCCTGGTTGTCGCCGGTGAGCAGGATCGGGGTCAGTCCCAGGGCACGCAGCCGGCGGATGGCTTCCGCGCTGGTGTCCTTGACCGCGTCGGCGACCTCCAGGACGGCGCGGGCCTCGCCGTCCCAGGCCACCGCGATCGCGGTACGCCCGGCCGCCTCGGCCGCCGCCTTGGCGCGCTCCAGTTCCACGGGCAGGGTCATGGCCCACTAGGTGAGCAGCTGAGTGCGGCCGACGAGGACCGCGTGCCCGTCGACGACGCCCTGAACGCCGAGTCCGGGTACGTTCGCGAAGTCCTCGGGGGCGGGGAGGGCGCCGGTGCGCTCGGCGGCGCCGGCGGCCACCGCCCGGGCGATCGGGTGCTCGGCGGCGAGCTCCAGGGCGCCCGCCAGGCGCAGCACCTCGGCCTCGGTGGTGGTGGGGGCGGTGTGGACGGCGAGCAGGGTCATCTTGCCGGTGGTGACGGTGCCGGTCTTGTCGAGGACGAGCGTGTCGACCTTGCGGGTGGTCTCCAGGACCTCCGGGCCCTTGATCAGGATGCCGAGCTGGGCGCCGCGGCCGGTGCCGACCATGAGAGCGGTCGGCGTGGCCAGGCCCAGCGCGCAGGGGCAGGCGATGATCAGGACGGCCACGGCGGCGGTGAACGCGGCGGTCAGGCCGGAGCCGTTGCCGAGCCAGAAACCGAGCGTGCCCAGCGCCAGGGCGATGACGACCGGGACGAAGACGGCGGAGATCTTGTCGGCGAGGCGCTGGGCGGCGGCCTTGCCGTTCTGGGCGTCCTCCACCAGCTTGGCCATCCGGGCGAGCTGGGTGTCGGCGCCGACGCGGGTGGCTTCGACGACCAGACGGCCCCCGGCGTTGAGGGTGGCGCCGGTGACGGTGTCGCCGGGGGCGACCTCGACGGGGACGGACTCACCGGTGAGCATCGCGGCGTCGACGGCGGAGGTGCCTCGACGACCGTGCCGTCGGTGGCGATCTTCTCGCCGGGCGGACCAGGAAGCGGTCCCCGGCCTGCAGGTCCGCCGTGGCCATCAGGTGCTCGCGGCCGTCACGCAGGACGGTGACCTCCTTCGCGCCGAGCTCCAGCAGGGCCTTGAGGGCGGCGCCCGCCTTGCGCTTGGAGCGGGCCTCGAAGTAACGCCCGGCCAGGATGAACGCGGTGACGCCGGCCGCCGCCTCCAGGTAGATGTTCCCGGCGCCGTCGCTGCGGGCGATCGTGAACTCGAAGGGGTGCGTCATGCCGGGGGTGCCGGCCGTACCGAAGAACAGCGCCCACAGCGACCACAGGAACGCCGCCGACGTGCCGACCGAGATCAGGGTGTCCATCGTCGCCTCGCCGTGCTTGGCGTTGGTCCACGCGGCGCGGTGGAAGGGCCAGGCGGCGTACGTGACGACCGGGGCGGCCAGCGTCAGCGACAGCCACTGCCAGAACTCGATCTGCAGCGCGGGGACCATCGCCATCGCGATGACCGGCACGGCGAGGACGGTCGCGGTGACCAGCCGCTGCCGAAGCGGCCGCAGCTCGTCCTCGTCCGCCGCCGGCGCCTCCCCGGCGCCGGGCTCCTCGGCCGCCCGTACCGGGGCCGGCTCCTTCGCCGTGTAGCCGGTGGCCTCCACCGTCGCGATCAGGTCCCGCACGGAGACGTCCTCGCCCCGGTAGGTGACCTTCGCCTTCTCGGTGGCGTAGTTCACGGTGGCCTCGACACCGTCCATCCGGTTCAGCTTCTTCTCGATGCGCGCCGCGCACGAGGCGCAGGTCATGCCGCCGATGGCGAGTTCGACCTCGGCTCCGGCGCCGGTGGTGGCCGCGGTGGTGGTAGTCATGTCTGCTCCTCGGGGTGGTGGACGGGGGTCAGGCGCGGCCGATGAAGCCGTATCCGGCGTCGTCGGTCTTCTCCGCGATCAGGGCATCGTCGGGTTCGGCGGTGGTGGTGACCGTGGCCCGGCCGGTGGAGAGGTCGAACCGGACCGCCACGACACCCTCCAGCTCCCCGAGCGCCTTGCTGACGATGGCCCTGCAGTGGCCGCTGTGGACACCGTCGATCTTGTAGACGGTCGTGTACGACGACATGGCGTCCTCTTTCTCCGAGAAACCCGAATACCCCCTGGGGGTATCTTCGACGACTCCATGTATACCCCCCTCCCCCATGTCGCGCAAGCGCCGGACCGCAGTTGACTTAATACCCCCTAGGGGTATCTTGAGATGCGTAAGCCGCTCTCATCGGCGGCCCGTACCACCCAAGGAGACCGCCATGAACACGGGCCTGAAGATCACCGCCTTCGCCGCCGCGCTCGCCGCGACGTTCGGTACCGCGTACGGCGTGGGCAAGGGCATCGATCCCGTCGTCGGGGGCGAGCAGCCCGCGGCGCACGGCGAGCACGAGGAGAAGAAGGAGGCCGCCGAAGGCGGCGGGCACGGGAGGCACCGGACCGCGCCGGCCGGTGGTCTGCAGATCTCCGAGGGCGGCTACACCCTCGCCCTCGAAACTCCCCGGGTCGCCGCCGGAGACCGCACGAAGCTCCGCTTCTCCATCCAGGACGAGAACGGCCGGAAGGTCACCGCGTACGAGCGCGAACACGGCAAGGAGCTGCACTTCATCGTCGTCTCGCGCGACCTGACCGTCTACCGCCACCTCCACCCGACGCGCGCCGCAGACGGCACCTGGAGCACATCCGCCGGTCTGCCCGCGGCCGGCGGCTACCGGGCCTTCGCCGACTTCAAGCCCGCGAAGAAGGGAGCTGCGGGAGTGACGCTCGGCGCCGACCTCGCCGTCTCGGGCAAGTACGCTCCCGCTTCCCTGCCCGCTCCCGCCGCCACCGCCGAGGCCGACGGGTACCAGGTCACCCTCACCGGCGGACTACGCCCCGGAAGGAGCGGCGAGCTCCGGCTGAACGTCGCCAAGGACGGCAAGCCGGTCACCGATCTCCAGCCCTACCTGGGCGCGTACGGCCACCTCGTCGCCCTGCGCAGCGGCGACCTCGCCTACCTCCACGTCCACCCCAACGGTGAGCCCGGCGACGGCGCCACCAAGCCCGGCCCGGAGATCTCCTTCACGGCGACAGCGCCGAGCGCCGGGACGTACCGGCTCTTCCTCGACTTCCGGCACGAGGGCAGAGTCCGCACCGCCGCCTTCACCGTCGAGGCCGGAAAGGGGAAGGGGGCCGGGGACTCCGAGCCGGCCGCCGGCCGGCACGAGCAGGAATCCCCGGGCCACGAACACTGACCGGTCACGCGGCTCCGGCCCACAAGCCGTGCCGCGGTTCGGCCGGCCACGACGATCAGACGGCTGCCGGCGTCGAGGGCGGCCTGGTGATCCGTCAAGTACCGTCAGTCCTCGGTATGTTCGGCGACCGTGTGGCCGTGGGTGGGCACCGGGGCGCCGTCCACGATGAGCACGGCGTCCGTGCGGAACCGTTTACGGGGCCGGAGCGCGAATAGGGGACCGAAGCGCCCGGTGATGCGGCCTGCCGCGGACTTCGGGCCCCGTACAGCGGGACCGGCTGCCGCAGCGTCAGGTACGTGGCGCCGGTACGCGGCGGCCGGCAGGACTCGGCCCTCCAGCGCAGTCCCAGAGCCTGCCTTACGGACCGGATCCGCGCCCTGACGCCGCAGCACGGACATCTCGTGCCGAACCGCCGCGGACAAGGCGGACAAGCAGGTCCTGGCCGTCGTCGCCTGCGGGCCCGGGCCGAAGCGCCCGCCAGGCCGGCCGAACCCCCGCGCGCTCCGGCCGGCGACCCGCCGACGCCTGCTCGGGCGGCGGCCCGCCGGACCGGAGGCCGCTCCAGCGGGCTGTGCGAGGGCCCGGGGCATTCCGCGGGGCATGACCGTACTCCAGGTCCGGCCGGCGGTCAGGCACGGCAGCGCAGCATCTCCAGCGGCGGTTTCGCGAGGAGGTCCGCCCAGAAGTCCTCACCGAACTCACGGATGCCGGCTTCGGACACCTGGAGCGGAACCCACTTCACCTCACTGAACCCGGCCGCCCGCAGGCACTCCTCGTAGACCTCGCGGCGCGGGGCCGTGGTGACGATGCTGATCGGCTGCGGGTCGAGGAGGGCCGTGACCCGCACCCGCGGACCCGTCCCGGTTTCCTCGCCGGTCGGCTCGCAGCGGAATCCGTACTTGTCCAGGGACGGACAGTCGAACCGGTAGTCGGGCTTCTGGGCGAGCACGAAGAACTCCCCGCCCGGCACCAGGATCCGGTGGATGTTGCGGCACATCCGCTCCATCGTCGCGATGTCCTCGGCGTAGTTGAGGCACTGCACGCCCAGCGCGATGTCGAAGCGCCGGTCGGGAGACCGCAGCTCGGCCACGTCACCGGCCTCGTGGCGCACGTCCAGCGGTTCACGCTGCCCGACCTTCTGCGCGGCGGCGACCATCTCGACGGAGATGTCGACACCGAGGACATCCGTGGCGCCGCACCGCTTGAACTCCCTGCCGTAGAAACCGGTGCCGCACGCCAGGTCGAGAACCGACTTGCCGCTCACGTCCCCGACCATGCCCAGGAAACTCTTCTCGTGAACCATCGCGGACGAAGCCATGCTGTCGAAGATCCATTACTGGCGGCTCTTAGAGTGCCCGGATGAACGCCCAGGGTTTTCCGCGCCAGTTCGCCCGTACACGCCGCTTCTCGCTCGGCGTCCCCCGCCGTTTCACCGTCTCGCCCGACGGCGGGCGCGTGCTGTTCGTACGGTCGGACGCGGGTGACGACCCGGTCAGCAGGCTGTGGCTGTACGAGGACGGGAACGAGCGGGTCCTGGCCGGGCCCCGGGGTGCCGACGACGTTCCCGAGGCGGAGCGGATCCGCAGGGAGCGGGCCCGCGAAACGTCCCGGGGCGTAGTGGCGTACGCGACCGACCGCGAGGTCCGCGTCGTGGCGTACACCCTGGGGGGCGAGCTCTGGACCGTACGGGCGGACGGGGACGGGGACCGGGACGCCCCTCGCCGCATCCCGACGGCGGGCCCGGCGGTCGACCCGCGGCCCTCCCCGGACCAGCTCGTCGCGTACGTCACCGGGGGCGCCCTGCGCGTCGTGCGCACCGACGGCACCGAGGACCGGCTGCTGGCCGCTCCCGAGAACGCCGAAGTGACGTACGGGCTCGCGGACCACGTGGCGGCGGAGTCGATCGGCCGGATGCGCGGCTACTGGTGGTCGCCGGACAGCGATGCGCTGCTCGTCGCGCGCGTGGACACCTCGATGGTGCAGCGGTGGTACATCGGTGATCCCGCGCATCCCGGGAACGCACCGCGGACGTTCCCGTATCCGGCGGCGGGAACGGCCAATGCCGAAACCACGATGCACGTCGTACGAATGGACGGCGAACGTGTCGCGGTACGGATGCCTGCCGGCGCCGACCCGGAGCACCACGTGCAAGGCCGGTGGACGGACACGGCCTTCGAGTACGTCGTCACGGCTGGATGGGACACCGTCGGCCCGTTCGTGAACGTACAGACGAGGGACCAGCGCACGGCGTGTCTGATGGGCATCGACCCGGCGACCGGTGAGACCTCTCCGCTGCACACGCAGCGCGACGGGGCATGGCTGGAGTTCGTCCCCGGTGCCCCGACGCGCACCGCCGCCGGCTCCCCCGTCCTGGCGTTCGTGCCGCCGGGAGGCGACGTCCGGGGCCTGAGCACGGCCGGGCACGGTGCGGTCACGCCGCCCGGACTGAACGTGCGCGAAGTGCTGTGCACCCTCGGCGAACGGGTCCTCTTCACCGCGAGCGACGAGCCGACGGAGGTCCACGTCTGGTCGTACGGACCGGACTCTGGGTTCCTCCGGCTGAGCGAGGGCCCCGGCGTCCACACGGCCGCCGCCGGGGGCGGCACGGTCGTGCTCGACAGCATGACGCCCGAGGGGCACACCGTGACCGTGCTGCGCGACGGCAAGCCCGCCGGACACATCGCCGTACGCGCCGAGGAACCGCTGGTCACACCCCGGCCGGTCCGTCTCTCGCTCGGCGAGCGCGAGTTGCGCAGCCTGCTCTTCCTCCCGTCGTGGCACGAGCCGGGGTCGGCAGCCTGCCCGTCCTGCTCAGCCCGTACGGCGGCCCCGGGGTGCAGCTGGCCGTCAGGGCCCGCGCGTGGTGGACGGCCGTGGGCCAGTGGTGGGCCGAGCAGGGGTTCGCCGTGCTGATGACGGACGGGCGCGGTACGCCGGGGCGCGGCGTCACGTGGGAGAAGAGCATCCACGGTGATCAGCTGACACCCGTGCTGGAGGACCAGGTCGACGCGTTGCACGCGGCGGCCGGGCACTGCGCCGACCTCGACCTGGAGCGGGTGGGGATCCGGGGCTGGTCCTTCGGCGGCTATCTGGCGGCGGGCGCCGTACTGCACCGTCCCGACGTCTTCCACGCGGCCGTCGCGGGCGCGGCGCCCACCGATCTGCGGCTCTACGACACGCACTGGAAGGAGCGTTACCTCGGCCACCCCGGCGTACTGCCCGAGAACTACGAACGCTGTTCACTGGTCGAGCACGCCGGCAAGCTGACGCGGCCGCTGATGCTGGTCCACGGCATGGCGGACGACAACGTGCTGCCGGCCCACATGCTGCGCTTCTCGGCGGCGCTGCTCGCCGCCGGGCGGCCGCACACCGTCCTGCCGCTGCCCGGGTCGGGCCACCTGGTCACCGAGGAGGGCGTCGCGGACAGACTGCTGCTGCTGGAACTCGACTTCCTGAAGAAAACGCTCGGGTGCTGAACAGCGCGGTCCGCTCCCCCGTACAACCCCGTACAACCGCGTCCGACAACGCGCGGCCCGTCGTCGAAGGGGAGTGCCGGCATGGCGAGGTCTCAGGAGGAAGCGCGGCTGATCGGCCGCCGCACGGTCGTCGGCGCGGTGGGCGCCGTCGGAGCCGCCGCGGCGCTGACGGCGTGCGGCGGCTCCGGCAGCGACAGTCCGGCCGGCACCGCGGTCGAGGAACCGGTGGCCGGCACGGGCGGCAGTGGCGCGGGGGGCGGTGACGCGGGCGCCGTGCTCGGCGAAGACCACCGACATCCCGGAGGGCGGCGGCAAGGTCTTCGCCGACCAGGGGCTGGTCGTCACGCAGCCCACCGCGGGGCAGTTCAAGGCGTTCTCGTCGAAGTGCACCCATCAGGGCTGCGCGGTCAAGGACGTCTCGAACGGGACGATCAACTGCCCCTGCCACAACAGCACGTTCGACGCTTCGGACGGCAGCGTGAAGGGCGGCCCGGCGAAACAGCCGCTGCCCGCCGCCGCCATCAAGGTCGAGGGCGACACGATCACCCTCGCCTGACCCGGGCGGCCTCCGCCCGGCGCAGCCCCGGAAGGACGGCCGGCCGGTCGAGGCCGACGGCAGCGACCGGCCCCGCCCGTCCGGTCACGTCACTGCCCCACCACCGCCGCGCCCGCCGTGACCAGCGCATCGACCGCCGCACGGATGGAAGGCCGCCGGTCGGCGTCGGCGCGCCAGACGGCGTACACGTGCCGCGCATCGCCGTGCCGCACCGGTACGACGCGCACCCGGTCCGGCACGGGCCCGCGCCCCAGCCGGGGCGCCACGCACACCCCGAGCCCCTCGGCGATCAGTGCGAGCTGGGTGGCGTGCTCCTCCGCGACGTGCGCGATCCGGGGTTCGACGCCCTTGCCGCGCAGCGTGAACATCAGCCACTCGTGGCAGAACTCGCCCTCCGCCCAGGTGACCCAGTCGTCGTCGGCGAACTCCTGCCAGGTCCACCGCGGTCCGGCCGGCGAGGGGGTGGTCGACGTGCACGGCGACGTCGGCGGGATCGTGGAGCAGCTCCTGCTTCGCGAGCCCTTCGGGCATGGAGAGCGGCTTGTTGTACCAGTCGAGTACGACGGCCAGGTCGAAGTCGCCCCGCAGGACGGCGCGCACCGACTCGTCCGGCTCCATCTCCCGCATCCGCGCCCGCAGTTGCGGATGTTCGGTGCGCAGCGCCGCGAGGGCCGCCGGCAGCAGGCCGCGGGCGGCCGTGGGGAAGGCGGCCACCGCGAGTTCACCGACGACGCGGCCCCGCTGCGCCTCGATGTCGGACTGGGCCAGTTCGACCTGGGAGAGGATGCGGGCGGCGTGCTTCGGCGAGCAGGCCGTCCGGCGTCGGTGAGGCGGACGCCCCGGCCGTTCTTGGCGAGCAGGGGCTGGCCGACCTCGCGTTCCAGCTTGGCCATCTGCTGGGAGACCGCGGAGGTGGTCACATGCAGGCCCTCGGCCGCACCGCTGACCGAGCCGTGCCGGGCCAGGGCGTCGAGCGTACGCAACCGCTCCAGATTCAACATGTAAGCAATGCTAAGCGATGGGATCCATTAAATCTCGCTTGTTCTAAGAGGTCGGGCGGGCCAGGGTAAGCATCATGAGCCCCGTCTTCACACCCCGCGCCGCACCGCCCACCGCCGCCGGCACCCCTGCCGCCCCAGGCAGCCCACCCGCGCCCGCCCGCCGCCCCGCCCTGGACTGGCGCATCCGTTTCGCGGTGCTCGCGCTCAGCTGGGGCTTCAGCTTCCTGCTCATCAAGGTCGGCACGCAGGCGTACGCACCCTTCCAGGTCACTCTCGGCCGCCTGGTGTTCGGCACGGCCGTCCTCGCCGTCGCGATGGCCGTGAAGCGGGTGGGACTGCGCGCGGCGCCCGGACCTGGGGGCACCTCACGGTCGCCGCGTTCTTCCTCAACGCCCTGCCGTTCTCGCTCTTCGCCTACTCCGAGCTGACGATTCCCTCGACGCTCGCCGGCATCTGCAACGCCACATCGCCGCTGTGGGGCATGGCGCTCTCGGTGGTCGCGCTCTCGGAGGACCGCCCGAACCGCCGCCGCGTCGCGGGACTCGGCATGGGCTTCATCGGCGTACTGACCGTGCTCGGCGCCTGGCAGGGATTCTCGGGACTGGACTTCGGCGGAACGGCGATGGCCCTGCTGGCCTCCCTCAGCTACCCGGTCGGCTGGATCTACCTGCGCCGCACCCTCGCGGGCAGTGGCGGCTCCGCCCTCTCCATGACCGGCGCGCAGCTTCTCCTCGGCACCGTCCAACTGGCCGTGGTCACGCCGCTGTTCACGACCATGCCCCGGTCGTTCCCGGTCGTTCCGCTGCTCGCGGTGGTGGCCCTCGGCGCTCTCGGGACCGGCCTCGCGATGCTCATCCAGTACGGCCTGTCGCCGAGGTCGGCCCGACGACCGCGCAGATGGTCACGTACTTCGTCCCGGTGATCGCCACCGTCGCGGGCGGCACGCTGCTGGGCGAGCACCTCAGCTGGAACACTCCGGTCGGCGCCCTCGTCGTCCTCGGCGGCGCCGCACTCACCCAGAGCCGGGCCCGGGCGGCAGCCGGGACCGAGCCGGCGCGGGGGGCGCCGCACGTCAGACGTAGCGCCTGGCCGCCGGCGAGGGTCCGGTCGCCGACGCGACGGCGTCGGCGACCGGACCGATGTCACGCGCGCCGAGATCGCCGAGCCGGTCAGGCGTACGCCGGGCGGCGCGGACATCCGGAACCGCGCGCCCGGTGCGACCGCCCACCCCGAGTGCAGCAGCCGCGCCACCACCCCCGTCTCGTCCGCCACCGGCACCCAGACGTTCAGGCCGCTGCGGCGTGCGCCTCGATCCCCCGCTCCGCCAGCGCCCGCACCAGCGCGTCCCGCCGCTCGGCGTACGCACGCGAGACGGCGCGGACGTCCACGGCGCCCGTCTCCCACAGGTCCACGACGGCACGCAGCAGCAGCCGGCTGACCCAGCCGGGGCCGAGCCGCTGACGCCCCGCCACCCGGTCCACCGTGACCGGGTCGCCGGTCGCCATCGCGAGCCGCAGGTCCGGCCCGTACGCCTTCGCGACGGACCGCACGAACGCCCAGTGGTCCGTCACGCCCGCGAGCGGATGCAGCGGCAGGTCGACGATGGCGTGCCCGTGGTCGTCCTCGATGAGCAGCACTCCGGGGTACGCCGCCAGGGACCGCGCGCAGCTCCTCGGCGCGCGCCGCGCCCACCGCCGCACCGGTCGGATTCTGTGCGGTCGGTGACGACGAGCGCCCGGGCCCCACTCCGGAGCGCCCGCTCGACCTCGCCGGGCAGCGGCCCGTCGTCGTCGAGCGCGACCTGTACGGCGCTCAGCGCGAGCGCGGACGAGGTCGAGCAGACTGCCCCACCCCGGGTCCTCGACCGCGACCACGTCCCCCGGTTTCAGATGCGCGGCCAGTACGCGTCGATCGCGTCCAGCGACCCCGAGGTGACGGCGACCGGGCCCTCCGGCACTGCGTCCGCGTCGAACGCGGCCCGCGCGAGCCGCGCGAACTCCGGGTCCACGGGCTCCTGCCCGTACAGTCCGGGCCGCTGCGCGTTGTACCGCGCCGCGGCGGTGAACGCGTCGTGGAGCGGCGGCAGCAGCGCGGGATCGGGGTTCCCCTGGCTCAGGTCGCGCACACCGGGCGGCACGTCGACCCTGAGGGAATCGCGCGCCGTACTGGCCGGGCGGGAACGCACCCGGCTGCCGCGGCGGCCGGACGTCTCGATCACTCCGCGCTCGCGCAGGGTGCGGTACGCGGCCGCGACCGTATTCGGATTGACTCCGAGCTCGCCCGCCAACTCCCGCATCGGCGGGAGGAGTTGCCCAGGGGAAAGCTCTCCGGTGCCCACCGCGCGCTCCACACTCGCGGCGATCTCCGATGCGCGCCGCCCACTGATCCGATATTCTCCTAGCACAAAGATAATTATGCACTAGTGCAATGGAGAAAGCAATGCCGGACACCAGCTCCTACACGCCTTCCGGGCGCACCGTCCCGACGCGTTCACGGGAGCGTGCCTCCTACGACCGCGAGCTGGTGCACGCGATACTCGACGAGGGTTGCGTCTGCCACCTCGGCTTCGTCCGCGACGGCGCCCCGGTCGTCCTGCCGACGCTCTACGGCCGGATCGGCGACCGCCTCTACGTGCACGGTTCCACGGGATCCCGCCCCCTGCGCATGGCCCGCCAGAGCGATCCCGGCCTCGCCGTCTGCCTGACCGTCACCCACGTCGACGGCCTCGTCCTGGCCCGCTCCGCCTTCCACCACTCCATCAACTACCGGTCCGTGGTGGTCCACGGCATCGCCCGCGAGGTCGTGGACGAGGAGGAGCGCCGCACCGCCCTGGACGCGCTGGTCGACCACGTCGTCCCCGGCCGCTCCCACGACTCGCGCCCGGCCGACGCCCAAGGAAGCGCGCCGCGACCGCCGTGATCCTCCTCGACCTGGAGGAGGTCTCCGCGAAGATCCGCACCGGCGGCCCCAACGACGACCCCGAGGACGTCCCGCTTCACTGGGCGGGTGTCGTCCCGCTCGTCCGCGGCTACGGCGCGCCGGTTCCGGCGGACGACCTCGATCCGGCCGTCGCCCTGCCCGACTACCTCACCACCCTCTGAGGAACTGTCCGGGGAACCGGCCGAGGAGCCGTCCGCCGCGTGCGGGAGCCGACGGACGCGCCGGAGGGGCCGAGCGGCCCCGCGACCAGGGGGCGACCGGGCAGGTCCGAGGGCGGGGCGGGAAGAATCCGCCCCGCCCTCGGCGCTGTCCGTCCGCCGCCCCCTACGCGAGGACGGCGGCCCTGCGGCCCAGCGCGGCGGTCCTGGCCTCCGCGACCGCGAGCCCCACCACCGCGGCGAGCAGCAGCAGCGTCCCCGCCACGGTGGCCGGCGCCAGGTGCTCACCCAGCAGGACGACCGCGATGACGGCGGCGCTCACCGGTTCGAGCAGCGTGATCACCGAGACGGTCGCGGACCGGACGACGGCCGCCCCCGCGAAGTACAGGGCGTACGCGAGCGCCGTCGGCACCGCCGCCACGTACACCAACAGCCACAGCACCCGCACCGGATCCGCGGTGTGCGGCAACAGACCTTCGGCGGCCGCGAACGGCAGCAGGCACAGCGAGCAGATCGCGAACGCCCACGCGGTCGTCGCGAACGGGTCGGCCCCGCCCCCCGTCACCCCCGAGCCGGCGGGTCAGCAGCGTCATGGCGGCGTACCCGGCGGCGGACAGCAGCGCGAAGAGCACGCCGACGGGCCGCACCGACGTACCGCCACTGCCCAGCACCATCACGGCGAGCCCGGCGAGCGCACCCGCCATGGTGAGCGTCCCGGCGCGTCCCAGCCGCTCCCCCATGGTCAGCCGCGCCCCGAGCTCGACCAGTACCGGCGCCGTGCCCATGGTGACGACGGTGCCGACGGCGAGCCCGGTCGCCTGGACGGCCGCGAAGTACGCGCTCTGGAAGACCGTGAGCCCCAGACCGGTGACGAGGATGCGCGTCAGCCGCCGGCCGCGGGGGCTCGCGGGCGCGGCGCCGCGACGGCCGGGCGGCGGCGCAGCGCGCGGACGGCCACGAGCAGCACCAGCCCGCCGGCGCAGCGCCAGAAGGACAGCGCGAGCGGCCCGAGGTCACTGGCCAGGAAGGTCAGTGAGGCGGCCGCTCCCGCCGTGCCCCAGGCCGTTCCGGCGACGATCAGATAGATCAGGCCACGCCGGACGGGCAGGGCGGGGGAAGAACAGGAAGATTTCGACACGTGACTTCTCCGCGTGAAGACGGGACAGGTGGTCGCTCGGCTCCGCACGCGGGCAGCGACGAACCGCTCGGGGACTGCCCGAGCCCGGTCTTCGTCTTGGGAAGTGCCGCCCGCGTTACGCGGCGGGAGGCGAAAGCACAGTCGAATGCATGATCGTCACCCTATGACGCGGACCGCCCGGCGGACAACTCCCCGTCCGCCTGGTGGAGATCCGCACCCGCCCTCGCGGGACCGCCCGCGACGGGCCCGCTCGGTGCCTTGGGCGCCGACGACTGGGCGATGAAGGCGACGAGCACCACGGCTCCGCCGATGATCTGCGGCGCGGACAGGTGCTCACGCAGCAGCACCCACGCCAGTACGGTCGCGATGACCGCCTCCAGGCAGGCGACCACACCGGCCACCTGCGGCGACAGCCTGCGCACCGAGACCACGCCCGTGACGTACGCGAGGACGGTGGCGATCAGTACGATCCAGCCGAGCAGCAGCGCGGCCGGCACGTCCGCCCCGCCCATCTCCGCGCTCCCCGCGAGCAGGGACCAGTCCATGCCCCAGGGGCGCGCCACGACGGTCAGCACCGCGGCGCCGATGAGCAGTCCGTACGCGATGACGCCGAGCGGGTCGGCCGCGTCGTCGCCGGTGCTGCCCTGGTCGGACAGGACGAAGTAGCCGACCTGGCAGCAGGCGGCGCCGAGCGCGAACAGCAGCCCGAGCGCGTCGAAACTCAGCCCCGCCCACACCTCGACGACGCAGGCCAGACCCGCGACGGCCAGCACCACACCCACCGCCGCGGCGCGCGTCACCGGTCTGCGCTGCACGAAGCGGACCCAGCCGAGCACGAGCGCGGGGGCGAGGTATTCGATGAGCAGGGCGACGCCGACGGGGATCCGGGACAGCGAGGCGAAGTAGAAGGCCTGCACACCGGCGACCGCGAGCAGGCCGAAACCGGCGAGCAGAGCGGGTCTGCGCAGCAGCAGGGCGCGGTGGCGCCAGGCCACGGGCAACATGACGAGCGCGGCACCGGTCACGCGCAGCCACACCACGTGCAGCGGGTCGAGCCCCGCTTCGATCAGCGGCTTGGCCGCGACACCCGAACCACCGAATGCGAACGCCGATGCCAGGGCAAGTCCCAGGCCGGCGCTCCTCCCCTGAGACGCTTGCATCGGCACATCATGCCAGTTGACGTCAGGAGTCTCATCCCGGTCACACCTGTCGAGATCCTCCGCGGAGCGCCCCGCGCAGCAGCTCCGTGTCGACACCGGCCCGCCGGAGCACTTCGACCGCGCGGCAGTCGGGCTCCGCGGCGAGCGCGGCGAGCAGGTCGAGGCCGCAGGCACGCCGGTCGCCGCGCTCCTCGGCACGCCCCAGCGCCCCCTCCATGGCCGCGACAGCGGCGGGCGACCAGCCCGCCACGCCGGTGCCCCCCGCCATGGGCACCGCGCCGGAGCCCTCCACCGCCCCCTGCCAGCGCAGCCCGTAACCGATGCTGCGCTGCACGAGGTAACCGAGCACCCTGGCGACCTGCGGGCCGCCGTCGAACGCGGCCCTGACATCGGGGTCGGTCTCGATCACCGAGTGCAGCAGATGCGCGGTGTCGATCTGCCGGTCGCCGTCCCGCAGCGCCCGCCTGCGCGCACCCGCGACCACCGAGGCGAGCTCTGCGGTGAGCCCGGCTTCGACGTCTGCACAGGAGGGGGCGGACTCCCGAGGAGCCCGTGGGGTACGGCTTTGCACATCTCCCACCTCATCAGCCGCCGCCGTCGGCGGCATCCCCGGCGGGGAGCATTTGCGCATCCGACAGAAGGTGGGCAACCCCCCGCGAGCCCTCCTCCTTACGGATGAGAACAGGGAAACCCGGACAACCCGACGCGGGACGCCGGGGTTCCCCGTCTCCTCAGTCCTCGTCGGCAAGGATCAGGTAGAGCTTCTTGCGGGACTCGTTGATGACGGCGAGGGCCTTCTGCCGCTGCTCGGCCGATCCGGTCTTCCAGACCTGGCCGAACGCCTCCATCAGCCCGAACCCGGCCTGCCGGATCTCATTCACGTTCTCCCAGTCGATGCCGCGCCCCGCTTCCTCCCAGGGAGCCCGCGGCCCGCCCTCCGCCTCGGTACGCCCCGCGTCGGTGAGGGTGAACAGCTTCTTGCCGCTCTCGCTCTCGCTGACGATCAGCCCTTCGTCCTCGAGCAGTTGGAGCGTCGGGTAGACCGAGCCGGGACTCGGCCGCCAGGCCCCGCCACTGCGCTCGCCGATCTCCTGGATCATCTCGTAGCCGTGCATGGGCCGGTCCGCCAGCAGCGCCAGGCTCGACGCGCGTACGTCGCCGCGCACGCCCGGCCCCGCGGCCGCCCCGGCCTCGTCCGCCGCCCCACGGCCCGCCGAACGGCGGCCCGAAGGGACCGAACGCCGCGCGCCGCCCCCTCGAAGTCACCCCGGCCGCGATGACCGGGCCCGCCGTCTCCATGTCCGTGTCCATGTGAACGCATCGCCGCGCTCCCTCCATCGGTGACCTGTCGCGATGCTTCAACGATATATCGGAACGACTCTTCCGCCAAGCATCAAAGGGCCATTCGTACGAAATTGGACTTGGCCTGCGGCTTTGCCCCGCCGCTACGTTCATGGCCATGCGGATTCGAATCGTCGACGCCTTCACCGACCGTCCCTTCGCCGGAAATCCGGCCGGAGTCCTGCTGCTGGACTCCGGCGGCTTCCCCGACGACGCCTGGCTCCAGCGGGTCGCGGCCGAGGTGAACCATCCCGAGACCGCCTTCGCCCACCCGCTCCCCGCCGGCGGCGACGCCGACTGGGCGCTGCGCTGGTTCACCCCCGCCACCGAGGTGGACATGTGCGGCCACGCCACCCTGGCCACCGCCCACGTCCTGCACACCACGGGCACCGCGACCGGCACCGTTCACTTCTCGGCACGCTGCGGCATCCTGACCACCACCGTGCGGGAGAGCGGCGCCTACACCCTCGACTTCCCGACCGCGCCGCTCACCGGGGCGCCCGTCCCCGACGGTGTGAGCAAGGCTCTGGGCGCCGAGATCCTCTCGGCCCACGACACCGGGCCGCACATCGGCGACCTGCTGGTCGAGCTGGCCGACGAGTCGGTCGTACGGGCGCTCGCACCCGACTTCGCCGCCCTCGTGGCCCACTCCAGGCGCGGCATCATCGCCACGGCCGCAGCCGAAGCCCCCTCCCGCGGCTACGACTTCGTCTCGCGCTGCTTCTTCCCCCAGGTCGGCATCGACGAGGACCCGGTGACCGGCAGCGCGCACACGGCCCTCGCCCCGTTCTGGTCGGCCCGCCTCGGCCGCGACGAGCTGACCGGCCTCCAGGCCTCCGCCCGCACCGGCCTCGTCGCCACGTCACTGCGCGGCGACCGCACCCTGCTGACCGGCGGGGCCGTCACCGTCGTCGACGGCGAGCTGCTCGCCTGACAGCGCCGGCAGCCCGAAGGGGGCGTACCGGAACGTCCCGTACGGAACGGAAATCCGGTACGCCCCCTCCTCACGTCCTCAAGCAGTCGGCAGCCATCCCACTCTGCCCGCCAGCAGCGCGTACCCGACGAAGGCCCCGACATCGAGCAGCGTGTGGGCCACGACCAGCGGCCCGACCCGCCCCCAGCGCCGGTACAGCAGCACGAAGACCGCGCCCATCACCATGTTGCCGATGAAGCCGCCGATCCCCTGATACAGGTGGTACGAGCCGCGCAACACCGAACTCGCCGCCAGAGCCGCCACCGGCGACCACCCCAGCTGATCGAGCCTGCGCAGCAGGTACCCGACGACGATGACTTCCTCCAGCACGGAGTTCTGCATCGCGGACAGGATCAGCACGGGAAACTTCCACCACACCGAGGGCAGCGATTCCGGCACCACCGTGAGGTTGAACCCCGACTCGATGGCGACCAGGTAGAAGGCCAGCCCCGCGCTGCCGATGCCCGCCGCGACCAGCACACCCCGCCCCAGGTCCGGCCACGGCCGCGTACGGTCGAACCCGATCGCGCGCAGCCCCGCGCCCTCCCGCATCAGCAGGTACGCGACCAGCGCCACGGGCACCAGCGCCGACGTGATTCCGAACAGCTGCCAGGCGAGGTCCAGCCACGGCCGCCCCGGTGTGTACGACCCGTTGAGCTGCGCCGCCTGGTCCCTGAGCCCGCCGGGTTTCGTGAGCGCTCCGACAAAACTGATCAGGGACGACACCGCGCTCGCGCCCAGCGAGAGCGCGAGAACGACCAGAACCTCGGTACGGAGGATCCACGGCGTCACCCCCTGCCCGGGATGAGAACCGGCCACCCGCCCCGCCTCTGCCTGCACACCAGCCTCCAGTTCGGCAATCCCGCCGCATCACCGGCTCCGCCCGCCAGGGCCTCGGACGCGGGCACGGAGACCGCGCGTGACAGGCCCTGGGAGGTCACAGCTTGCCGACGACGCGGAGGCGGACGGCACCAGGTCCACGACCCGGCCCCGTACCGCGGGCCCGGCGCTCCCCGGACGGCGGCGACGGCCCACCCGGCACCCGGCCGGCGAGGAGGCGGGCCGGAGCGGCCGGGCGGCCCTCAGGCCCGCCCCGGGAACCCCACGGGCCAGGTGTGCACCGGATCGCCCGGTGCACCAGCTCGCTGTAGCGGCGGGTGGTGGCGGCCAGCGCGGCTTCGCGCTCCAGACCGGCCTCCAGGGCGCGGTGGTACGTGTCCACCTGCCAGGAAGCACCGTTCACGCGCCGCCTGCACCGCTGCTCGATGATGCCGAGGTAATAGTCGCGGTCCGCGGGCTCGATGCCCCAGGCGTCGAGTCCGGCCGCGGCCAGCGGCAGCAGCTCTTCCCGTACGAGCCTGACGGCCGGCACCCGCCCGGTCCCGTTCGCCCGTCCCGGCTTCGGCCAGACGATCTCCGCGTCGATGCCGTGGCGGCAGGCCGCGTCGAAGTTCTCCTCCGCGGCCTCGAAGGGAAGCCGCTTCCACACCGGCCGCGCGTCCTCGGCGAGAGCCCGGACCAGCCCGTAGTAGAAGGCCGCGTTGGCGATCACATCGGTCACCGTCGGCCCCGCGGGGAGCACCCTGTTCTCGACCCGCAGATGCGGTACGCCGTCGACCAGCCCGTACACGGGCCGGTTCCAGCGGTAGACCGTTCCGTTGTGCAGCACCAGCTCCTGGAGCCGCGGCACCCCGCCGTCGTCGAGCACCAGGAGCGGGTCCTCGTCGTCGCATATCGGCAGGAGGGCCGGGAAGTAGCGCACGTTCTCCTCGAAGAGCTCGTACGCCGAATCCACCCACCGCTCGCCGAACCACGTCCTGGGCCGTACGCCCTGGGCCTTCAGCTCCGGCGGGCGGGTGTCGGTGGCCTGCTGGAAGAGAGGCGGCCGCGACTCGCGCCACAGCTCGCGCCCGAAGAGGAACGGCGAGTTGGCGCCCACGGCTATCTGCACCGCCGCGACCGCCTGGGCCGCGTTCCACACGTCCGCGAACCGGTTCGGCGTGACCTGGAGGTGCAACTGCACGGAGGTGCAGGCCGCTTCGGGCGTAATGGAGGCGAAGGTACAGGTCAAACGCTCCACGCCGGCGATATCGAGTGTGAAGTCCTCGCCCCGCGCGGCGACGATCTGATCATTGAGCAGCTGGTAGCGGTCGATGTCGGAGAGGTTCGCCGAAACCAGATCATGACGCCCGAGCGTCGGCAGAATTCCGATCATCACAATGCCCGCGGCGACCTCCCGCGCCTTTCTGTCGGCATACCCCAGGCTGGTGCGCAACTCCTCTGCCAGCTGATCGAAGACGCGGCCTCCCAGCCGGTGCGGAACAATATTCACTTCCAGATTGAACATTCCGAGTTCGGTCTGGAAATCACTGCTGGCGATCCGGTCGAGGACCTCCGCGTTCACCATCGCCGGCATCCCGTCGGCCCCAGCGAGATTGAGCTCGATCTCCAGCCCCATGAGGTTCCTGGGACGATCGAAGCGCTTCTCCGCCAGCAGCCGCTCCAGCCCCTCCAGGCACTGCTGGAGTTTCCTCCGGTACCGCTGCCGGTCCGACAGATCGAACCCGCCTGCTACGACCTTCTCCCCCATCGAAGTACCCCTCCTCGAGTGGGCGGCTCACAGCATCGGGCATTCACGTCACGATCGATGATGCCCAGACATGCTGATCCGTAACGTCCCGCGGCTGCCGAGGACCGAGTACTCTCGGCGGAGAAGCCCAGCGGCACATTCACTCGGCATGCGGCAGAAAGCAGATACCAGCCCTCTGCCGCCGGTGAAAAAATCCGATGTTTTCCGGCCTACCGCTTCCGCCGGAACTTTCCAGGCCACAGGCCTGTGCTCCCGCTGAATGGGTAGATTCTCCACAGGAAAAGGTCTGGATACAGCCTTGCCTGCAATACCGAAGACCGCTAGCTGAAACACCATGTGAACACGTCTCGTATAAACTCCGCAGACGAGGCAGAGAGTTGGCGCCCCGGCCATCGCCCCACGGCCCCCCTCTGACCCCGCACCTGCATCACACGCAGACAGCGCCGTCCGCACTGCCCACGCATCACCGTGTCTCCCAAGTGAGAGGCGACCCACCATGCCGCTGCTTGTCCCCTCGGCTCCCGCGCCCGCCCTGCGCAGCGTCCTCGCGGCACTCGGTTCCCCCACCGCCGTCCGGGAGGCCCGTCCTGCGGCCCTCCGTACGGCCCAGGGACCCCTGAGCCCCGAGTTCCCTCTTCCCGTCCACGTCCTGGACGGGATCATTCCCTCCGGCATGCCGCTGCGCACCCGGCTGACCGGCTGGCGGTTCCTGATCCGCAGCGGCGACCGCACGGTGGCCGCCGCCGACAGCATGCTCACCCCCGACGGCTGGGCCTTCTCCCATTTCTGCGAGGGCCCGTACATCACCTCCAGCGAGCGCGCGCTGCGTCAGGCCGAGACGATGACGACGCGCTACCAGCCCCGCCTGCTGTCCGTGCCGGAGCTCTACATGCTCACCCTGTGGCTGCACGACGGCCCCGAAGCACACACCGACGCCTCCGACGCGATGCCGCTGCCGACGGACCTGCTCGTGCCCCTGGCGCCCGCGCCGCCCGGCATCGCCTCGCACCGCCCGCACCGGGTCGCCGACCTGCTGCCGCTGCTGACCCACCGGCTCACGCCGCCGGCGGACGCCCCGCTCCTCAGCCAGTCCGCCTGACGACAGCACCACACCAGCCCCCGCGAGCTCCTCGCGACGCCTTCCACGTCCGCTGTGCCCCGTGCCCGCCCCGGCACGGGGCACAGTGCTGGCCCATCCGGACTAGCCCGTACCGGCCCCCCCGAACCACCCGAAGATACGCCCCGGTTGAGCTGAACCGCCCGCACGGGTGATGCGTCATTAATCAGTAAGGAGAGCTGCCGTGAAATCCCTGCGGATCGACGCCCGTAGGGCAACACTGGGACCGGACCGACTGATACGGGGGGCGGCCATGAGCACCGCATCGAGCCGCAGGACACTCACCACAACGCAGCGAAAGAACCCTTCCATGTGCCAGCACCAGCCAGCCTGCCCGACCGCCGAATCCGCCGATCGGGAAGCCGCCCGTCTCGTGGCACACCATCCGGAGCAGGGCTGGAGCCTGCTGTGCAACGGAGTTCTCGTCTTCGAGGACACCGGTGAGCTGCTGCCGGACGGCCAGATCATCGCCCCGCACCGCCCGCTGGACGTCGTCAGGGCCGCGTAGCCCGGCCCGTACGCCGGATTACGGCCGTACGGCGATACGACGAGGGGCCGGCCCGGAGGAATCTCCGAACCGGCCCCGGCACATGTCCGCGCCCCTGCGTCGTACCGTGCCCGTCAGTTGTCGTACGCGTCCAGCGGCGGGCACGAGCAGACGAGGTTGCGGTCACCGAACGCACCGTCGATCCGGCGCACCGGCGGCCAGTACTTGTCCGAGGCCGACACCCCGGCCGGGAAGACCGCCACCTCACGGCTGTACGCGTGCTCCCACTCGCCGCCCAGCGCGGCAGCCGTGTGCGGCGCGTTGCGCAGCGGGTTGTCGTCCGCGGGCCACTCGCCCGACGCGACCTTCTCGATCTCCGCGCGAATGGCGATCATCGTGTCGCAGAACCGGTCGATCTCCGCCAGGTCCTCGCTCTCGGTCGGCTCGATCATCAGCGTCCCCGCCACCGGGAACGACATGGTCGGCGCGTGGAAGCCGTAGTCGATGAGGCGCTTGGCGATGTCGTCCACACTGACGCCCGTCGCCTTCGACAGCGGCCGCAGGTCGACGATGGCCTCGTGCGCCACCAGCCCGTTGGGGCCGGTGTAGAGCACGGGGTAGTGCGGCTCCAGCCGCTTGGCGATGTAGTTCGCCGCGAGCACGGCGACCTGCGTGGCGCGCTTGAGCCCCTCGCCGCCCATCAGACGGACGTACGCCCACGAGATCGGCAGGATGCCCGCCGAGCCCCACGGAGCGGCCGAGATGGGCCCCACGCCCGTCTCCGGACCGGCCGTCGGCTGGAGCGGGTGGTTCGGCAGGTACGGCGCCAGGTGGGCCCGGACACCGACCGGACCGACGCCGGGGCCGCCGCCGCCGTGCGGGATGCAGAAGGTCTTGTGCAGGTTCAGGTGCGAGACGTCGCCGCCGAACTTGCCCGGCTTGGCGAGCCCGACCAGCGCGTTGAGGTTGGCGCCGTCGACATAGACCTGGCCGCCGGCCTCGTGCACCGTCGCGCAGATGTCGGCGACGTGCTCCTCGAACACCCCGTGCGTGGACGGGTAGGTGATCATCAGCACCGACAGCTCGTCGCGGTACTGCTCGATCTTGGCGTGCAGGTCCTCGACGTCGACCTCACCGTCCTCACGGGTCTTGACGACGACGACCTTCATGCCGGCCATGACCGCGCTCGCCGCGTTGGTCCCGTGCGCGGACGACGGGATCAGACACACCGTGCGCTGGTCGTCGCCGTTGGCCCGGTGGTACGCCCGTACCGCCAGCAGGCCCGCGAGCTCGCCCTGCGAACCGGCGTTCGGCTGGATCGACACCGCGTCGTACCCGGTGACCTCGGCCAGCCGCTCCTCGAGCTCCCGGATGAGCGTCAGGTACCCCTGCGCCTGCTCGACCGGCGCGAAGGGGTGGACCGCCCCGAACTCGGGCCAGGTGACCGGCTCCATCTCGGTGGTCGCGTTCAGCTTCATCGTGCAGGAACCGAGCGGGATCATGCCGCGGTCGAGCGCGTAGTCGCGGTCGGCGAGCTTGCGCAGGTAGCGCAGCATCGCGGTCTCGGAGCGGTGCTGGTGGAAGACGGGGTGCGTGAGGACCTCGTCGGTCCGCAGCAGCCCCTCGGGCAGCGCGTCGGCCACCTGCGCGTCGAGCGCCTCGATGTCGGCGTCGACCCCGAAGGCCGCCCAGACCGCGGCGATCTGCGCGCGGCCCGTCGTCTCGTCGCAGGCCATGGAGACGTGGTCGGCATCGGCCGGGTACAGGTTGACCCCGCCCTCACGGGCCGCGGCGACGACGTCGGCCGCCCTGCCCGGGACCCGCGCGGTCAGCGTGTCGAAGTACGAGCCGTGCACGACCTCGACCCCGCCGGCCCGCAGGCCCTCGGCGAGCAGCGTCGCGTAGCGGTGCGTGCGGCGCGCGATGCCGCGCAGCCCGTCGGGGCCGTGGTAGACGGCGTACATCCCGGCCATGACCGCGAGCAGCACCTGCGCGGTGCAGATGTTGCTGGTGGCCTTCTCCCGGCGGATGTGCTGCTCACGCGTCTGGAGCGCCAGCCGGTACGCCTTGTTGCCGTCGGCGTCGACCGAGACGCCCACGAGCCGCCCCGGCAGACTGCGCGCGAACTTCTCGCGTACGGCCATGAACCCGGCGTGCGGGCCGCCGAAGCCCATCGGCACACCGAAGCGCTGGGTGGTGCCCACCGCGATGTCCGCGCCGAGCTCGCCGGGCGAGGTCAGGAGCGTCAGCGCCAGCAGGTCGGCGGCGACGGTGACGATCGCACCGAGCTCGTGCGCCTGCTCGATGACGGGCTTGATGTCCCGTACGGCGCCCGAGGCGCCCGGGTACTGAAGCAGCACACCGAAGACACCGCGCTCGGCGACCTCGGCCGGAATGCCTGCGGACAGATCAGCGACGACGACGTCGACACCGGTCGGCTCCGCACGCGTCTGGATGACGGCCACGGTCTGCGGCAGCGTGTCGGAGTCGATCAGGAAGACGCCGTTCTTGACCTTGCCGACGCGGCGCGAGAGCGCCATGGCCTCGGCGGCCGCGGTGCCCTCGTCGAGCAGCGAGGCGCCCGAGGTCGGCAGACCGGTCAGGTCGGCGACCATCGTCTGGAAGTTGAGCAGCGCCTCCAGCCGGCCCTGCGAGATCTCCGGCTGGTAGGGCGTGTACGCCGTGTACCAGGCCGGGTTCTCCATGACGTTGCGCAGGATCACCGGCGGCGTGAAGGTGCCGTAGTAGCCGAGCCCGATCATCGGAGCGAGCACCTGGTTGCGGTCCGCGAGCGTACGCAGTTCGGCCAGGACCTCGGCCTCGGTGCGGGCGTCGGGCAGCCCGAGCGCCTCGGCGCTCTTGATGACGTCCGGCACCGCGGCCGCGGTCAGCTCGTCGAGCGAGCCGTAACCGACCTGGGCGAGCATCTTGGCCTGAGCTCCGGCATCGGGCCCGATGTGGCGCTGCTCGAAGGGGATGCCACGCTCAAGCTGTGAGAGCGGAATGCGGTTTGCGGTCATCTGCGGAAGGCCTCCTGGTCTGACGCGACCTGCGAGGGGCACCACGGCACGGGTGCCCGGACGGCCTCCCCCTCTGTCATCTCAACCTGAGAGCTTCACCGGAAGACCGTACGGACGTCGCTGACGCCGAGGGTCGTTCCGGCTTTCACCGTCGGTGAGGAAGGGAGCCGCAACAGGTGCTGTGCTCTTCTCCAGCACATGCCCGTCCGACGCCCGCCCTGCTTTCCAGAGTGACCTCGTCCGTGCGGTACGGGGGCCTGAGAGATTCCGGGGAGGATTTGCTCCTTCGGCGTCCCCGGAATGTTCACCGGAGACTCTCCCGCACGGGGTCAGCAGCCATTTGCCAGCCTACCAGCGAGCCTCGTCGCGGATCCCTCGAGTGGCCGAGTCCACAGTTGTGCACTTTCGTAGGGTCTTACGGAGCAGCTGCGATCAGTTGGAGGGACCGTGCAGACCGACATCGATCCGCGCAGTCTGATCGGCCGCAAGGCGTTCGACCGCAATGGCAACAAGATCGGAACGGTGGACGAGGTGTATCTCGACGACGCCACGGGAGTGCCCGAATGGGCAGCCGTGCGCACCGGCCTCTTCGGCCGCGACGCCTTCGTCCCCCTGGAACCCAGCACGGTCGTGAACGACTCCCTCCGCGTCCCCTACGACCGCGCGCTGATCAAGGGCGCCCCGGACTTCGGTGTCGGCCGCCACCTCTCCCCCGAGCAGGAACTCCAGCTCTACCACCACTACGGGCTCGACGTCTCCTCCCCCGCCCCCGACCGGGACTTCGGCCGGCTGGCCGGAGACGACCCCGCCTGATCCCCGGCCGCCCTCACCAGCGGGAGCGGATCCGACGGCACCAGATCCGGATCGTCCACCTTGAAGGTCCGCACCCGCCCGGGCGCCGACGTCGGTTCCTCGAACCGCACGGTGACCCTCCCGACCCCGCTGCCCTGCACCCATCCCGCTCCGTACGCCGGCATGCCGCACGTCCTGCCCGGCCAGCCACCGGCGCTCCGGCGGCGCCTCGGGCATCGGTGCCACCAGTGCCCCACCGCCGCCCGGATCCGCCTCCACGGCTTCTTCCGCCGACTGCGACTCCGCCTGCGCCCGCTCACTGGCCGCCTGGGCGAAAAGGTCTTCCTGCGTGAAGTCGGCGAGCCCGGTGACCCCCACCCCGAGCAGCCGCACCCCGCCCGTGGTGTCCACGGACTCCAGCAGCCGTCCTGCGGCCTCCCGCACCACTGCCGGATCGTCCGTCGGCCCACGCAGCGTCTCGGAACGCGTCAGCGTCGAGAAGTCGTACCTCCGCACCTTGAGGACCACCGTCCTGCCCGACCGCCCGGCCGCCCGCAACCGCTGCACACACCGGTCGGACAGCCGGACCACTTCGGTCCTGATCCTGACCCGGTCGTGCAGGTCCACCTCGAAGGTGTCCTCGACCGACACCGATTTCGCGTCCCGCTCGGCCACCACGGGCCGGTCGTCGTGCCCGACGGCCATCCGGTACAGCGAGACCCCGTGCGCCTTCCCCAGCAGCCGTACGAGCTCGTCCTCGCCCGCTTCCACCAGGTCGACGACGGCCGTCATCCCCGCCCGCCGAAGGTGCTCCCCGGTGGCAGGCCCGACCCCCGGCAGTGTCCGTACGGGCATCGGCCCCAGCAGCTCGCGCTCGGTGCCCGGCTCTATGAGCGTCAGCCCGTCCGGCTTGGCCTGCTCCGACGCGATCTTCGCGAGCATCTTGGAGCCCGCGAGCCCCACTGACCCCGTGAGCCCCGTGACCGCCCGGATGTCCGCCCGCAGCCGCTCTCCGGCCCTGCGGGCGGAGGCCGAGTCGTCGGCCACCCCGCCCGCCTCCAGGTCGACGAAGGCCTCGTCGAGACTCAGCGGCTCCACCAGCGGGGAAAGCCGGCCGAGGAGCTCCATGACCTGTTCGCTCACGGAACGGTAGAGGGAGAAGCGCGGCATCAGATAGGCGGCGTTCGGGCACAGCCGGCGGGCCTGGGCCACCGGCATCGCGGAGTGCACCCCGAAGCGCCTGGCTTCGTACGAGGCGGTGGCGACGACGCCGCGGGTTCCGGTACCGCCGACCACCACCGGCTTTCCGCGCAGACTCGGCTTCGCCGCCTGCTCTGCGGCGGCGTAGAAGGCATCCATGTCGAGATGCAGGATGGTGGGCGCGGATCTCACACCACCGATGCTGCCGTACGGCACTGACAATCGGCGGCCGGCAGCACGGCACGAGGCCGGACCGCCCGTCAGACCGCCTTGTTGCGGCGCCGGGCGAGCTCGTCGGTGGGGTTGTGGCCCACCAGCGTCTCACCCGTGTCGACGCGCTCGCCGTGCAGCTGGGAGAGCGCACTCTCCACGTCCCGCCAGACCACGCCCACGGCGATCCCGAACACGCCCTGCCCGCCCTGGAGAAGTTCGACGACCTCGTCGGGCGACGAGCACTCGTACACCGTCGCACCGTCACTCATGAGCGTCATCCGCTCGAGGTCCTGGAACCCGCGGGCCCGCAGGTGCTGGACGGCGGCGCGGATGTTCTGCAGTGCGACACCGGTGTCCAGGAAGCGCTTTACGATCTTGAGGACGACGACGTCGCGAAAGCTGTAGAGACGCTGCGTACCCGACCCGTAAGCGGGCCGCACGCTCGGCTCGACCAGCCCCGTGCGTGCCCAGTAGTCAAGCTGCCGGTACGTGATCCCAGCCGCCGCGCACGCGGTCGGCCCCCGGTACCCGATGCTCTCCGTGCTGCCGGCCGCCGCTGTCCCGCCCATGGCCGACGTCATGCTCTGCCGCCCCGCCAGAGGGCCGACCGCACTGCCGTGAAGCGGATACGGCCCGCCCGCCACCGTACCGTCGCCGCTGCTTCTCACGCCGACCTCCGTCCTTGACCTGCCCTGTCGACGGTAGGCAGTCACCCGGGGTGCGTCAACGATCGCCACACTCGGCACGCCGAGTGATAATCACCCTGAGAGTGGTTTCCCGTGCCCCACTCCGGGGAAAGGCTACTCGAATGCGCGGACGGCCCCTGGTGCACGGCTCACTGGCTGTTGGTCCCGAAGTCCTCAGGAGAGATCTGGTCGAGGAACTCACGGAACTTCTCCACCTCGTCCTCCTGCTCGTCGGGAATCGCGATACCAGCGTCGTCCAGCACGCCGTCACTGCCGTAGATCGGCGTTCCGGTGCGCAGCGCCAGCGCTATGGCGTCCGAAGGCCTCGCACTGACCTCGACTCCACTGGCAAAGACCAGTTCAGCGTAGAAGACCCCTTCCCGCAGGTCGGTGATGCGGACTTCGGTGAGCTCCTGGCCGACCGCTTCGAGTACATCCTTGAAGAGATCATGGGTCAGCGGCCTGGCAGGGGCCATCCCCTGCTGGGCAAAGGCGATCGCGGTCGCCTCCCCCGGCCCGATCCAGATGGGGAGGTACCGATCGCCTCCCACTTCGCGCAGGAGCACGATCGGTTGGTTCGAGGGCATTTCCACCCGGACACCTACGACGTCGAGCTCGTTCACACAGCAACCCTAGGACGTGCCTGGCAGGTTTGGGTAGTCGGGCTCCCCCATGCTCAGTGCAGCCGTACGCCGAGAGCCGTCTGAATGAGGGCCGAATGCAGGCGGACGGACAGCTCCGCGAGCTCCTTGGTCGTGGCCTCCGCATGCGCTCTGGTCTGCGGATTCCGGTGCCGGCGCAGTGGAGCGACGACCTGCTCGACCAGGCCGGCCTCCCGGTCCGCCGCCGCTTTCACCGCTCGCAGATGCCGCGGCTCCAGGCCGAAACGTCCCAGGTCGGCGACGAGCTTGGCCACCGTGACGGCATCGGCGTCGTACCCGCCACCCGGCAGGGACGAGATCAGGCCGTACGACTCCCACTCCTCGAGCTCCTTCTCGCCGACCTCGGCGGCGGCCAGGAACTCCGCGCGGCCGATCCGCACCGTGGCCGGGCGGTCGGCCTCGCCCTCCGGCGAGCCGTCGTGCACGTCACGCGGTCCGCCGGCAGACGGAAGCTGCACCTGCTCACCGCGCTCCAACGCTTCGAGATGCTCGCGGATGACCTTGAGCGGAAGATAGTAGTCGCGCTGCATACGCAGCACCTGGGCCAGCCGCTCGATGTCGTCCGGGCTGAATTTGCGGTATCCGGAGGGTGTCCGCTGCGGCTCGACAAGTCCTCGGTCTCCAGAAAACGAATCTTGGAGATGGTGACCTCGGGAAACTCGTCGCGCAACAGGTTCAGCACGGTGCCGATGCTCACCAGCCGACCGCCTGCGGTGGCGGTGCCGTCTCCGGCACCGCCCGTCAGTGTTCGCAGCATGGACCTTCCCGTACGGGTCAGATGGCCCGCTGGCTCGCGTAGAAGACCAGCCGGTACTTACCGATCTGCACCTCGTCGCCGTTCGACAGCGGAACCGAGTCGATCCGCTCGCGATTGACGTAGGTGCCGTTGAGACTGCGACATCCGAGACGGTGAATCCGCCGTCAGCACCCCGACGGAACTCCACATGACGCCGTGAGACGGTCACGTCGTCGAGGAAGATGTCACTCTGCGGGTGCCTGCCGGCCGTGGTCAGCTCACCGTCCAGCAGGAAGCGGCTGCCCGAATTCGGGCCGCGTCGCACCACCAGCAGCGCCGCACCCAGCGGAAGGGCGTCGACGGCCGCCTGGGCCTCGGGCGAGAGCGAGGGAAGAGCAGTCTGCCCCGTCACTTCCGCCTCGTACGCCTCGAGCCCGGAGATGGAGATCGTCGACGTCGTCTCCGAGGGACGCTCGGCGGCGACTCCGGGCCGCAGCGGTGCTCCGCAGTTGGAACAGAAACGGCTGGCCTCGGCATTACGATGCCCGCACCTCGTACAAACCGGCAAGGCCGACATGGACGGACCCTCCTGCCGCGGCTGCCCCTCATGGGCATGGGATGCGTACGGATCGGAGGCAAACTCTCCACCCGTACTTGAGGCTGACGATTCCCCGAAACCTATGCGGCCAGGACCGGTGGGGTCAACAGCCGACGCGCCCCGACTGCCCGAAATGTCACCACCTGGACCAGTGACCTCGTCCCGGAAGAGCGGTCGCTCACCACCCTGCTCGTCAGCTTCTCCACCACGCGGAGCACGGTGGCGGGCGGTGCTGTTCGCACTGTCCTCGCGTGCACTCTTGCCGAACAACTTCGCAAACAACTTCACGGGCGATTCCCCTTGACTGAAACAGACCCGCCCGTGGGGCAGGACGAACCCTGAATGAACACACCTGCCGAACCGGACATCTTCACAACGTCCGTATCCACCAAACAGTTTCCACCACGCACCATGCCTTCGGTGCGCCGACCCCCCGCAACCTCATGCCCTTGTCCCGGTACTGCCATTCGCCCCCGCCTCACTGCGGTGACGACCGAGCGTAGTCAGGCCGCTTCGCCGGTCGCAAGGCATCCACGACGATCTTCTCCGAGCGGGCGACAGTGGCGATGGCCTGCTCCTTCTCCAGCGTCTGCACCACACCACCGGGGATGTTGAGTGCGGGCTCCAGGTCCTGCGGCTTGCCGATCACCTCGAAGCGGTACGGCGCGGCGACCTTCCGTCCGTCCACCTGGATGCCGCCGTCGTTGTCGGAGAAGTACGTGTCCGCGACCACCCTGACATCATTGATCTGGATCGCTTCCGCGCCTGCCGCCCGCAGTTCCTGGATCGCGTCCAGCAGCATGTCGGCCTCGACCGTGGAGTGCGGGTCCGTGATCGTCAGCGTGATTCCGGGCCCCTGCGCCGCCACCGTACCGGCCAGCACACCGAGCTGACGTTCCTTCTCCAGCGTCTGCTTACGGGCCTCTTCCGCCTGGTCCGAGCTGTTCTCCAGCTCAACCTTCTGGTCGTCGAGCTTCTGCTTCTCGTCCTCGAGCCGCTGCGTACGATCGTCCAGTTCGTCCAGGATGCGCACCAGGTCCTCCTGGCGCGCTCCCCGCAGCGCGCTGTCGTCGCTGTTCGACCTGACCTGGATCGCGAGCCCGAGCCCGAGCACGAACAGCAGCAGCGCGACGACGAGTTGCGCCCGCGTGACGCGCGGCGGCCACAGACCCGCGATCAATCGCTGACGCCCTGTCGAGGGCCGCTGCGCCACCGGCTCCTGAGCCCGCACTTCTTCTTCGCCCTGCTGAGGGCTGTCTTCTGTACTCATCTGCCTCACGCCCGGAACACGTGACGGCGAATCGCCGCCGCGTTGGAGAAGATCCGGATGCCGAACACCACGACCACACCCGTGGACAGCTGCGCGCCTACGCCCAACTTGTCACCCAGGAACACGATCAGCGCCGCCACGACGACATTCGACAGGAAGGACACCACGAAGACCTTGTCGACAAAAATTCCGTCAAGCATGGCCCGCAGACCACCGAAGACCGCGTCGAGGGCCGCGACGACGGCGATCGGCAGGTACGGCTCGACGACCGCCGGCACCTCGGGCCGGACCAACAGTCCGACCACGACTCCCACGACGAGGCCCAGTACGGCGATCACGATGTGCCCTTCCCTGTGTTGGCCACGCCTTTCCCGGCGCCCCCGGCCAGCGGCTCTGCTGTACGTATGATCAAGCTCGGCGCGGCAGGAAGCCGGACCTCGTCCTGAGCGGAAATGCTTGTCCTGATGCCGTAGTTCTCCTGCAGCACATGCAGGTACTGACCATCGGCACTGTTCTGGAAATCAGTACTCAACCGCCGCCCGTCCCCCACCGCCAGCACCGTGTACGGAGGCACCAGCGGTCTGTTGTCGACCAGTATGGCGTCGCCGGCGGCACGGATCGCCGACAGGGAGGTCAGGCGCTGCCCGTTGATGGCCACAGCCTCGGCGCCCGAGGACCACAGCCCATTGACGACCCTCTGCATGTCCCGGTCCCGCAGCCGGCCCGTGTCGGAGAAGCTTGTGCTCTCCCGCGGACCACCGCCGCCCTGGTCGGTGTCCTTGGCATCGTCCACGACGAGCTTCACACCCGGCCCCTGCAGAGCCGTCGCCCCGGACAGCAGAGTGACCGGCCCGCCTTGGTCACCACCGTGCTCCTGAAGCGCCTTCCGCTGCCGTTCCCCCACATCGGCCCGGAGCTTTTCGACGTTCCGCTCCAGCTCGTCGGCCGCGGAGGTCTCCGCCTCGACACGGTCGATGAGCTCTTCGCGTTCCTTCGCGACGACCGGTGCCGCGATCCGCGCCTGTGCGGCACCAACGGTGACGACCAGGGCGGCCAGCACAAGGCCTGCGGCCAGCCCGAGCTTCGCGCGCAGCGTGCGTGGCAGACCCGCGCTGCCGTCGGCCTTCCTGCGGGCCGCCGCCTCCGCGTATCCGTCGTCGAGGCTGTGGTCCATCACATTCGTCAGCAGTGACATGGACGCGTCGGGGCGCCGAGGTGGAGGAGAGCTGCTCCGATCAGGGGACTGCTGCGACATGCCGCACATCGTCGCACGTCGGAGCTGTTACCGCCGAATGGCCCCACCGGTGTGCCGGACGGAGTGTGACAACACCGTCCGGCACACCGGTCACACCTCAGTGACCTGCGCTGTCCACGACCGCGGACCACTCGTCGAGCAACGCCTGGGCCGAATCGTCATCAGGCCCCTCGGCCCACAAATGAGTGACAGCCTCCGCCGGATCGGGCAGCACCATCACCCATCGGCCGTCCGCCTCGACCACACGTACACCGTCGGTCGTGTCCACGAACCGCTCTCCCGCGGCCTCGACCACACGGCGCATGACGAGACCCTTCACCGCCCACGGTGTGGCCAGATCCCGTCGCAGCACATGGGCTCGCGGTATCCGCGCGTCGATCTGGCTCAGCGTGAGCTGGGTTCTGGCCACCAGCCCGATCAGCCGTACGAAGGCGGCGGAGCCGTCGAAGACGCTGCTGAACTCGGGAACGATGAAGCCGCCGCGCCCGTCGCCACCGAAGATGGTGGACTCTTCACGGCCCACTCGTGTCAGGTCGTCCGGCGACGTGGTCGTCCAGTCCACCTGCGTTCCGTGGTACGCCGCGACCTGTTCAGCGATCCTCGTGGTGGTCACGGGCAGCGCGACCCGCCCACTGCGCCGTTCAGCTGCGACCAGATCGAGCATCACCAGAAGCGCCCGGTCGTCCTCGATGATCCGCCCACGCTCGTCGACGAGCGACAAGCGCTCACCCACCGGGTCGAACCGCACTCCGAAGGCTGCCCGCGCCGAAGCGACGATCTCACCGAGCCGCACAAGGCCGGAACGGCGAGAGTCCGCTGTCTCTGTCGGCCTGGATTCGTCGAGTCCAGGATTGATGGTCAGCGCGTCGACCCCGAGCCGTCCCAGCAGGCTCGGCAGCACAAGACCGGCACTTCCGTTGGAAGCGTCGACGACGACCTTGAGCCCCGATTCGGCGATACCCGTGACATCCAGGTTCCGCAACAGCGACCCGGTATAGGAGTCGAAGACACTGGCCGGGAAGTGCAGGTCGCCGATCTCACCGGGAAAGGCCCGCCGGTACTCCTGCCGGGCAAACACCCGGTCGAGCTTGCGCTGTCCGGCCTGCGACAGGTCCGCGCCACGCTCGTCGAAGAACATGATGTCGACGGAGTCCGGCACACCCGGAGTCGTACGGATCATGATTCCGCCGGCGCTGCCACGCGCCGTCTGCTGACGCGCCACCGGCAGCGGCACATTCTCCAGATCGCGTACGTCGATGGCGCTCGCCTGAAGCGCCGAGATCACCGCCCGCTTCAGCGCACGCGCACCGCGTGAGTGGTCACGCGCGGTGGTGACCGTCGCCCCCTTCTTGAGCGTGGTGGCATAGGCACCCGCAAGGCGCACCGCCAGCTCGGGGGTGATCTCCACGTTCAGAATGCCGGAGACCCCGCGCGCTCCGAAGAGATGTGCCTGCCCTCGCGACTCCCAGATCACCGAGGTATTGACGAAGGCGCCGGCCTCGATGGTCTTGAACGGATAGACCCGCACATTGCCCTGAACAATCGATTCCTCACCGACGAGGCACTCGTCCCCGATGACGGCGCCGTCCTCGATCCGCGCGGCCCGCATGATGTCGGTGTTCTTTCCGATCACACAGCCGCGCAGGTTGCTGTGCTGACCGATGTAGACGTTGTCGTGCACGACGGCCCGATGGAGGAACGCCCCGCTCTTGACGACGACATTGGATCCCACGACCGTGTGTTCCCGGAGCTCCACGCCGGCCTCGACCTTGGCGTAGTCACCGATGTAGAGCGGTCCCCGCAGCACCGCGTCCGGGTGCACTTCGGCGCCCTCCGCCACCCAGACTCCGGGAGAGATCTCGAAACCGTCGAGATCCACATCGACCTTGCCCTCCAGGACATCGGCCTGGGCCTTGACGTAGCTCTCGTGCGTGCCCACGTCCTCCCAGTAGCCCTCGGCGATGTAGCCGTAAACCGGCTTGCCTTCCTTCATCAGCTGAGGGAAGACGTCGCCCGACCAGTCGACAGAGACGTCGGCCTCGACATAGTCGAACACCTCGGGCTCCATGACATAAATGCCCGTATTCACGGTGTCCGAGAAGACCTGCCCCCATGTGGGCTTCTCCAGGAACCGTTCGACCTTCCCTTCCTCGTCCACGATCGTGATGCCGAACTCCAGAGGGTTCGGTACCCGGGTCAGGCACACCGTGACCAGTGCGCCCTTCTCCTTGTGGAATCTGATCAGGTCAGTGAGGTCGAAGTCGGTGAGGGCATCACCCGAAATGACAAGGAACGCATCGTCCTTCAATGCTTCCTCGGCATTCTTCACACTGCCGGCAGTGCCGAGTGGCTTCTCCTCATTGGCATAGGTGAGCTCCATCCCAAGCTCTTCGCCGTCACCGAAGTAGTTCTTGACGAGCGAAGCCAGGAACTGCACGGTCACGACGGTCTCATTGAGCCCATGCCGCTTGAGCAGCCGTAGCACGTGCTCCATGATCGGCCGATTGGCAACCGGCAGGAGCGGCTTGGGCATGCTCGAGGTCATGGGGCGAAGGCGAGTGCCCTCGCCACCAGCCATCACGACGGCCTTCATGTCGGAAAATTCCTCCTCGAAGAGACGACGGTCCAGCCGACTTCGCCCAGCCGGGGCTGCCTGAGAGGCATCATGTACAGACAATCAGGCACTTGGGCTGCGCCGTAATCGGCAGGCTCAATCGGCCGCGGTCTCCGCCTTCACCAGTCGGCGGACCTGAACCACGTATAGGATTCCTGCCCACCAATACAGAGTTGTACCCCATCCGGCGAACGCCCATCCGAAAATAGCAGCCAGTGACGGCAGCCACCCGTTTCCGTCACTGAGAAGCAGCAACGGGAACGCGTACATGAGGTTGAAGGTGGCGGCCTTCCCCAGGAAGTTGACCTGTGGCGGCGGATAGCCGTGCTTGCGAAGGATGCCCACCATCACCAGAAGCATCAGCTCGCGGGCCAATAGAGCAGCGGTGAGCCACAGTGGCAGGATTTCGCGCCAAGTGAGACCGAGCAGGGTGGAAAGGATGTACAGCCGGTCGGCAGCCGGGTCGAGCAGTCGTCCGAGCTTGCTGATCTGATTCCAGCGGCGGGCGAGCTTCCCGTCGAGATAGTCGCTGATACCGCTGAGCATCAACACCAGCAATGCCCAGCCGTCGCTCTTGGGCCCACCGAACACGGGCAGGAGGATCAGCCACAGAAACAATGGCACGCCAACGAGGCGAGCCATGCTGAGGATGTTCGGGATGGTGAGCACCCGGTCCGTCTGAACGCGGGTCTCCTGGACCTCCACCCGGGGGCCTCCTGTGGAAACGTGCCAATGATGCCCCCTGACCTTACCCGCATCCACAGCCGGCAGATGCGGAGGGGTACAGACGGTCCGGGAACGCAGGAAAGCCCCGCACCAGGAGGTGCGGGGCTTTCCCACAATGATTGTTCGGCGGTGTCCTACTCTCCCACAGGGTCCCCCCTGCAGTACCATCGGCG
>RHMC01000229.1 GCA_003719395.1 Streptomyces altiplanensis | reverse complement strand
CCGCCGCGAGGGCGGGGGTCGTCCCGTGGAGGACCACGACGTGCGTGACCCGGCCGGCGCCCAGGCACGCCCGGACGGCGCGCGCCACGAGCGGCACTCCGCCGACGGGGGCGAGGTTCTTCGCCGGTACGCCCTTGGATCCGCCGCGGGCGGGGATCACGGCGAGGACGCGGCGTCCGGGCCCTGCGTCGGTCTGCGGCTGGCTGTTCACAGTTCTCCCATGCGGCGGATGACGGGCGCCACGCGCTGCACCCCGTGGCGGTACGCCCCGCGCGCGCCTCGCGCACGGCGTCGCGCAGGACGCGGCGTTACGCCGGTGACGTCGGCGGTGGTGGTGTGCGTGCCGTCGAGGCGGTGGCGGGCGAGGATGCCGGGGAGGTAGCCCGGCGCGGTGGCGGGGGTGTAGTAGGGGGCGACCGGCGGGAGGCCTGGGCGCTCCAGGAGTGCGGTGACCCGCTTGCGCACGGCGTCGAAGGCCGTCTCGTACGAGCCGTCCGCGGCCACGCCCTGCGCCGCCAGCCACTCCTCGTCGGCCCGCGGCCGGTGGCCGGCGTCGAGCTGGTCCCAGGAGGCGAGGCAGCCGGAGCCGAGGAAGTGGTGGTTGCCGAGGACCTCGCGCACGCCCAGGTCGGTGAGGACGGCGGTCGGGATGCGGCGGTGCAGGGACTCCAGGGCGGCGGTCGAGCTGACCGTGACGAGGAGGTCGGCGCGGTCCAGGACCTCGCCCATGTGCCCGTACACGAGGCGGAAGTTGGGCGGCGGGCCGCCTTCGATGCGGGCCGCGAGCTTCTGGTAGGGAAGCTCCTCGATGTGCGTGGTGTGCTCGCCCGGCTTGCTGCGGAGCTTGAGGAGGACCTCGCGGCCGGGGTGCAGCCGGGCGTGCTGGACGAGGCGGCGCAGCAGGTAGGCGCGGTCGGCGCGGGACTGCGGGACGGAGGGCTGGGCCGCGAAGACGACGGTGCGGGTGTCCGTACCGGTGTAGCTGTCACCGCCGAGGAAGGGCAGCGCGGCCTCCGTCACGGCCGAGGCGTCGGCGCCCACGCCCTCGTACACCGCGCGGAAGCGCTCCGCGTCGTGGCGCGAGTTGGCGATGACGATGTCGGCGCCGTGGCGCAGCAGCAGCCCGTCGGCGAGCTTCTCGTAGACGACGCCGACGTATCCCGTGCCGATGACGGGCCGGCGCCCGGTGTCCGGCCACAGCGGCGCGAGGCCGTGCAGCATCGCCTGTACGGCGCCGCCGACGAGGGCGAGCAGGACGACGTCGTACGCCTCGTGCTCGACCTCACCGATGAATTCGGCGGCGGTCACCTCCCGCACGCCCTCGACCGGCACGCCGACCTCGGCGAGCTGACGGGGGGTGGGGGTGGCCCGGCCGCGCAGCAGGAATCCGTTGATTTCCGCTTCCGGTGCGATGCGGCGAGCGGTGAGCGCTCCCCATTTCCATCGCGTGTCGGAATCGGCGATCACGGCGATCCGCAGGGCTTTGCTGGTACTTGCTGGCACATCGACGAAACTAGGGAGGCATTCCGATTGACGGCCCAACTCAGCCGCAACAAACGGTTAACAGCACATCGACGGTCGGCGTCGGCGCCCAGGAAACAGGCGGGTTAACCATTCCGCCATTCTTCGTTCACCCGCCATCCCTGTGGGGGTCGCGGCGAATGCCGCAGTGCGCCCTAGCGTCGCGGGGGTGGTCAAGCTCTCTGTCGTCGTGCCGTTCTTCAACGTGCAGACATACGCCCCAGACACTCTTCGAAGCCTCCGCGCGAATGCCCGCGAGGACTTCGAATTCATCCTCGTCGACGACTGTTCGACCGACGGGACGCCGGAGATCCTCCGGCGCGCCGAGCGTGAGCTCCCGGGGGCGGTCCTGGTCAGACACGAGCGCAACGGCGGCCTGGCCACCGCCCGCAACACCGGTCTCGACGCGGCGCGCGGCGAGTACCTGACCTTCCTCGACGGCGACGACTGGCTGGCCCCCGGCCACTACGCGCGTCTGCTCGCCGCCATGGAGGAGCTGGGCTGCGACTTCGTCCGCACCGACCACGTGCAGTGCACCGGGCGTACGCGTACGGTCCACCGCGTCCCGCACGGCCGGCGCGGCGTCGTCATGTCGCCGCGCGAGGCGATCCTGCCCGCCAGCCGGTCCACCTCCGTCGACTACGCGTACGCCTGGGCCGGCATGTACCACCGCAGGCTCGCCGACCGGGGGCTGCTGCACTTCACCGACGGCCTGCGCACGGCCGAGGACCGGCCCTGGATCTGGCGGCTGCACCGGGAGGCCGAAAGCTTCGCCGTGCTCGGCATGCTGGGCGTCTTCTACCGGCGGGGCGTCTCGTCGTCGCTCACGCAGATCGGTGACGTACGGCAGCTCGACTTCATCCGGGCCTTCGACCAGGTCGTCGGGGAAACGGCCGAGGACCGCGACGCGGACCGGCTGCTGCCGAAGGCGGTACGTACGTACTGCGCCATCATCTCCCACCATCTGGGAAGCATCGAAAGGTTCGAACCGGCCGTGGCACGGAAATTGCGGACGATGAGTGCGGCGGCCCTCAAGCGGATGCCGCAGGACGTCCTGAAGGACGCGCTGGACTCGATGGACGCCGAGCGTTCCGTGCGGCTGCGCCGCCTCCACCGCCGCCCCGTGGGCGCGCAGGCGTCACCGGCCGCGCAGGTGTCGCCGGAGGCCGCTGCCTGATGGCCACGACGCAGATCTTCTTCGCCTCCACGCTGTACGGCGCCGCGACGCTCGCCGCCGCCATCGACAGCGACTGCTTCGCTCCGGCCGGCCGGCGGCTGCTCCTCGTCAGCAACAACGCCGCCACCCCCGAGACGACGCCCTCCCTCGACGAGATGCCGGGCTTCGAGCGGCTGCGCGACCGCTTCGACCGGGTGCTGTCCTGGAACGAGGCCCTCGCGCCCTTCCATCCCGGCGCCTGGTCGCCGCGCACGGACGACATCCCGCTGTGGGAACGCCACTTGAGGCTGCTGTGGGGCCTCGGGGACGACACGGTGGAGCTGGTCGTCGAGTCCATCCAGGTCAACCCGGCGCTGGCGCTCACCCAGCTGTTCACGGACGCGCCGATCGACGTGTACGCCGACGGGCTGATGAGCTACGGCCCGACCCGCAACAAGATCGACCCGCTGGTCGGCACGCGCGTACGCCGCCTGCTCCACCTGGACCTGGTGCCGGGCCTGACCCCGCTGCTGCTCGGGGAGTTCGGCGTACCGCCGGAGGTCGTACCGACGGAGTCCTTCCTGAAGGTGCTCGGCGAACTGTCCGACGGGGAAGAGGAGCTGTCGCTCCCCGCCGGTTCGGCGCTCCTCCTCGGCCAGTACCTGTCCGCGCTCTCGATCCTCACCGCGGAGGAGGAGGAAGACCTCCACGTGGCGATGTTGCGCGGGGCCGTCGACCGGGGCCACCGGCAGATCGTCTTCAAGCCGCACCCCACGGCGCCGGCCCGCTGGTCGCGCCTGCTGGAGCGCGAGGCGCAGACGCTGGGCGTCGAACTGACCGTCCTGGACAGCCCGGTGCTGGCCGAGGTGGTGTACCAGCGGCTGCGCCCCGCGCTGGTGGTCGGGTGCTTCTCGACGGCGCTGCTGACGGCGAGCACGTTCTACTCGGTCCCGGTGGCCCGCACCGGCACGGACCTGCTCCTGGAACGCCTCTCGCCGTACCAGAACAGCAACCGCGTGCCGTCAAGATCGTCGACGCGCTGGTCCCCGGCCTGGCGGAGGACGGCGCGCACACCGGCCCGCCCGACCTGGCGGGCCTGCTCAAGGCGGTCGGCTTCGCGATGCAGCCGCACATCCGCCGTCCTGCGGCCGGCGGCCGAGCGCTTCCTCGCCCAGCACCTCAGGGGCAGCACCTGGCGCTACTTCAAGCGCCGCCGGCTGACCACGCTCGCGCTGCCGGGCCGCCTCCCGAAGCAGTTCGGCTTCATCCCGCGCAACGCGGCGCTGCGGCGCGTGGTGCGCAGGGCGCGGTCGCTGAAGCGGGCCGCGCTCCGGAGGGCCGTGACGGGCTGACGGGCTGACGGGCTGACGGGCTGACGGGCGAAGGGGGTGGGCCACCGGTCGGTGGCCCACCCCCTTTCGTTCGTACCCGTTCGTAACCGTTCGTAACTGTTCGTACGTGTTCGTTCTCAGAGAGCGGGGTGGCGTCCCAGGATCACCCGCAGGTCCGCGGCGTTCGCCTCGGTCACCTTCCACAGCTCCTGCTGCCGTCCGTGCACGTCGGCCACCGACGCGGCGTGGTCGTCGAGCAGGCCCAGCGCCCGCTCGGTGAGCACCGCCCCGAGGTTCTTGTCGTGCACGGAGATGCCCCACTCGGGCCGTTCGATGTCGGACAGGAAGTACGCCATCTTCGGGTGCGAGATCAGGCTGATGATCGGCGTACCGCAGCCGAACGGGATCATCCCCGCGTGGCCGCGCATCCCGATCACCAGCTTGGTGCGGGCGTACGTGTCCCTGATCGCGTCGTTGCCGAAGTCGTACATCGGGATGACCGGCAGCGAGATGCCGTGCTCGCGCCGCAGGTCGAAGGCGATCTTCTCGTCGTCGAGCGAGTGCGCCACGCACTTCACCTCGGCGTGGGCGCCGAGCGCCCGTACGGCCTTCGCCATCTCGGCGAGGAAGTGGCCGTAGTCGTGCCCGAAGCGCAGGCCCGCCCGGTCGTACGCCGCGTTGACCAGCACGGTGTTCTCGCGGTGCGACGGGTCGGTCCAGCCGGCCACCAGCTGGCGGGTGACGGTCGTCGGGCAGGGCTGGAAACGCACCTTGTCGTGCAGCCCGGCGGGGAGCAGCGACCGCACCTTCTCGATCGAGCCGTGGTTGCGGAGCCCGAAGAAGGAGGCGCGCTCGACGAGGGTGCGCAGGGCGGTGTTGAAGCGCCCGGCCCGGTAGGACTGGCCGTCGAAGGCGTTGAAGCCGACGGCGTACACCATGACGGGTACGTCGATGCGGTTCAGCAGCGCGTCGGGGACGTTCCACTGCCAGGCGCTGTTGCCGTTGGGCGCGGTGTCCGGGATGAACAGTCCGCCGCCGCCGATGACCAGTCCGCGCCGGGCGTTGACGCGCTCCAGGGCGGCCTCGTCGAAGAGCCGGTGGGCGTGGACGGAGTGCCAGCGGCGGGGACCGGGGTCGGCGTCGAAGGCCAGCCGTACGCTCTCGGGCAGCAGCTTGTCGCCCGCGTTGCCCTGGCGCTCCATGTAGAAGGCGACGTGCGCGAGCTGCTCGGCGGCGACGCCCTCCTGCGGGGGCTGCGGGTTCTCCGTACGCCGCTGCATCAGCCGGTTCGCCCGGTGGGTCGGGTCGACCCGCAGCCCGTCCAGCGCGTACCGCTGCGCCGCGTCGTCGTCGCCGTGGATCCAGGCGATCTGGGCGAGCCGCCCGAAGGCGGTGGCGGCCCGGTTCGGGGCCGTGTGGCCAGCAGCAGCTGTGCCCGGGCCTCGTCGTAACGCGACACGCTCATCAGGGCGTGGCCCAGCACCTCGTGCGGCCAGGCCGAGTCCAGCGGGATGCGTACGCGCCCGAGCAGGTCCACCGCTTCCTGGTACTCGCCCGCCGCGATGTGGGCGGCGGCGACCCTGCGGGCGCTCTCCACGTCACCGGTGCGCTCGACGTGCGGGGTGCCGAAGTGCACGACCAGGTCGTGGTGCAGGCCCTTGCCCAGCGCCAGGTACGCGGCGTGGAACTGCGCGTCGGACAGCTCGAACTCGCGCCAGCGCTCCTCCGCCTTCCCGTACCCCGCCTCGCCGCCCTGCCAGGGCTTGTGCCGCCCGGTGAAGTGCAGGATCGCGGTGTCGTCCGGCACGGGCAGGTCGCCGGACAGCCGCCGCTTGACGAAGTTGTAGCGGGCGTCGAGCTGGACGAAGTCCCCGTCGAGCACGGCGTTGAGGATGCCCTGGTCGTGCTTGTCGAGCTCGTACGCGCCGCTGCGTCCGGTGGCGTCGATCCGCGCGCAGAACTCGTCGCTGAGGTACTCGCGCTGGATGACGAGGAGACCGCTGTTGAGCTTGTGCTGCCCGTAGAAGAACTGCGGTACGGCCGCCAGCCCTTCGCGCAGCTTGAGCAGCTCGCCCAGGTCGCCGAGGACCACCATGTCGGTGTCCAGGGTGATCACGGTGTCGTAGTCGCGGATGCGGAAGACGTCGAGGATGAAGTACGCCTTGCGGACGAGGTAGTTGTCCTGGTCGCCCTTGGCGTACGTGTCGTAGCGGGCGGCGTCGACGCGGCGCAGCTCGATGCGCGGGTGCAGGGCGCGGATGCGGGCCACGGAGGAGGGCTTCAGGTCGTCGTGGAGGACGATGAAGTCCTCGCACAGACCGGGGTTGGACAGCGCGAGACTGCGCAGCAGTACGAGGAAACCGGGCAGGTAGTTCTCGTCGACGAAGCTGGCGAAGGCGATGCGGCGCTTGCCGGTGAGGGCGCGGGCAGGGGCGGGGGCCTGGGTGGGGGATGTCATCGCAGGGAGATCCTCATGTCACTGACGCTCTGGGCGCGTTCCATGACCCACGCCTTTTCGCTGGTGTATTCGTGCACGGAGGTGATGGGCATCCGCATCGCTTCCTGGAGCCGGTAGGCGCCGCTCTCGTAGAAGTCGAAACCGATGAGGTCGAGCGTCGGGCTGACATCGAGGAAGTCCAGCAGCCACAGCATGTTGAAGCCGCTGGTGGGGATGGACGACCACACGTCCGTGCCGACCCTGCCGATGTTGCGCAGCGGCCAGCGCAGCGACTCGTCGCCCAGGTACTTCTGGGCGCCCGGCACCAGCCGGTTGCGCAGCGAGTGCTTCCAGTCGCCGGAGACCCCGCCGAAGACCAGCCTGGTCGTCACGGGCCGGTCCCAGTTGAAGCCGTGCTTGTGGATGGTGGCGTGGATGTCGGTGCGGCTGCCGGTCGCGGCCGGCTCGATCTTGTACGAGTTGAAGCGCACCACGAGGTCGTACGCGTCGATCTCCGCTCCCAGCGAGCCGCGCCCGACCCGCTGGGAGTTGGCTATCAGGCAGATGGACTTTCCCGCTATCTGGTTGCGGAACTCGCCCAGGGTGATCCAGTCGACGCCGCCGAAGGTGGGATCGGCGACCGGCCCGCGCATCCGGTTCCTGCGCTGGCGGCGTAGAGCGTGATCAGCTCGCTCAGCTCCGCGGCCTCGCCGCCGTTCGCCGCGATCCGCAGGTCGAGGTACTGGCTCACGGCCGCCTGGATGTCCTGGACCGGGCTGCCGCCGCGCTCCATCGCGAGCAGCGCGCCGACCAGGCGCGGTCCGGCCTCCTCCCGGCTGCCGCGCGCGTGCAGCGCGAGACCCTCGGCCCAGACGTCGGTGGCCGGCCCGGCGGAGTATGCCGCGGCCCCCGGGCACTGGCGCTCCAGCAGCCGCAGCAGCTCGTCCTGCCGCCGCCCGCCCTCCCGCATTCCGGCGATCTTGGGGGCCACTCCGAAGCCGTCGTCGTCCGTCAGGGCGAGGTAGCGCTCGTACGCCTCGATGGTGGCGGCCTCGTCCCCGAGGGCCTCCAGCGTGCGGGCGCGCAGCCGCCAGCCGGCCCGGGAGTTCCTGCGCAGGGTCAGGACGGTGTCGCTGATGAGCAGGGCCAGCCTCAGCTCGTCGTCGTAACCGCACTCCAGCGCCTTGCTGCCGACGGCGAGCAGCGCGTCGAGCAGCTCGGCGCCCAGCGCGTCGGCGGGTCCGGCCGTGCCTTTGGCGGCGCGCCGGATCAGGGCGGTGGCACCGGAGGCGGACGGCGTCGGCGCCGGATCCTGCGCCATGGCCTGTGCGGCGAGCAACTGCCGCAGCTTCTCGGCGAGTTCCGTGCGCCTGCGGTCGAGACCGGCGACGAGCTTGCCGCTGTGCACGGCGCAGGCGCGCAGGCACTCGTCGAGCCCGGTCGGGGTGATCCCCCTGCTTCCCCCGATCCCGGCAGGCGGCACGTTCGACGGCGCCTGGCCGTCCGGCGCGCCGGTGGGGTTCTCGCCGTCACGCGGTCTCGGCCATCGGTTGCGGGCCTTCGTCATGATGCTCCAAGGTCACTCAGCCCCGCTGACAGATCGCGGGTCCGCGTCACCCTAGGAACCGCGACCGACCAGGGGGTGAACTCCCCTCGTCGCACAGGGAAATAGTCGTACGCCGGGCCGGCGGCCGGGTCCCCGCGGCCCGTCAGAGCGAGGGCCGCTCACTGTGCGCGGGCAGCGGGCGCAGGGCGTGCCGGCGTTCCAGCAGCCGTGCGCCGAGGGCGTCGCTCAGGCGGCCGAGGGCGTGCAGGCGGTCGTGGTCGCGGGCCAGTCCGGCGACCACGGTGAGGCGGTGCAGGAGCCGTTCCCGGGCGGAGGCGGGGCCCCAGCGGAAGTCCTCGGCGGGCACCCGGGCGAGGTGGTCGACGGACCCTCGGCGCGCGCGTCGACGAGGGCATCGCCGGTGATGAGCCAGCCGGCGCAGGCGTCGGCGAGGTCGCCGGGCACGTCGCGCCGGTGAGGCCGCGCCAGGCGGCACGGTAGACGTCCTCGGCCTCCGACAGCGGAGCGCCGGTGACCGACATGGCGCACCAGCAGGTCGGGAAGCCGATGCGGACGTAGGCCAGCTCGACGAGGCCGTTGCCGAGCGAGGCGTGCTCGAAGTCGACGACCGGACGCGGTGGCGGTGCGCAGGTCGTTCCCCGGGCAGGGGTCGCCGTGCAGCAGGGCGTGGTGGGGTGCGGGAGCGAGCCGGCCGAGGAGACCGGCGAGTTCGCCGTCGACGCCCTGCGGGAAGGGCACTCCGAGCGCGCGCGCGAACGCCAGGAAGGAGTCGGCGTCGGCGCCGGTCGGACCCGACCAGGCGGGCAGCGCGCCGGCGTCGGCCGGTCCGGTGAGCGCGTGCAGCCGGGCGAGCGAGTCGGCGTACGCGGGCAGCCAGTCGTCGGCGGGCCCCAGGTCGTCCAGATACTCCATGACCAGCACGCGGGCCGCCGGGTCCGCGCCGAGCAGCGCGGGCGCGACGCCGGGCCGCCGCCCGGC
>RHMC01000228.1 GCA_003719395.1 Streptomyces altiplanensis | reverse complement strand
AGGGGAGTGGCGAGGGCGGTGGTGGTCTGCCGTTCTCGTGGGAGGGTGTGTCGCTCGTCGCGTCGGGTGCTGCCGCGCTGCGGGTGCGGATCGCTCCGGTCGACGGCCGGGATGCGGTGTCGATCTCTGTGGCCGACCTGTCCGGGGCGCCGGTTGCCTCGGTCGACTCCCTGCTCGTACGCGCGGTGTCGAACGAAGAGCTGAGCGCGGACGCCGCGCTGGCCAGGGACGGGCTGTTCGGCCTCGACTGGGTTTCCGTGCAGTCGGGTGCCGAGGTGCCCGAAGCCGTCGCACTGGTGGGACCCGACCCGTTCGGGCTGGCCGACGGGCTCGCGGGAGTGGGGTCGAGCGTCGAGACGTACGCCGATCTGGCATCCCTGACGGCCGGTGACGCCCCGGTGCCGGGCACCGTACTGGTGAGCGTCGTCGGCACAGTCCGGGACGGTGTCGTGGAGTCGGTTCACGCTCTGACCTCCGACGCGCTGATGCTCGCTCAGCAGTGGCTGGCCGATGAGCGGTTCGCCGACTCGCGGCTGGTGTTCGTCACCCGTGGCGCGATGGCGTCCGGTGACGAGGACGTCACGGACGTCGCCGCCGCCGCGGTCTGGGGTCTCGTGCGATCCGCGCAGACGGAGAACCCCGGCTGCTTCGGCCTGGTGGACCTCGGCGTCGCCGAGGACGCCTTCGTACAGATGGCTCAGGCACTGACCGCCGACGAGTCCCAACTGGTCATCCGCGACAACGGAATTCGAGCGGGCCGCCTCGCCCGGCTGGAGTCCGGAACAGGGCTCGTGCCGCCGGCCGGAGTGCCGTGGCGGCTGGACAGCGAGACGAAGGGCAGCCTGGACGGACTGGCCCTGGCGCCCTTCCCCGAAGTTCTTGAGCCGCTGACCGGACACGAGGTGCGGATCGAGGTCCGGGCCGCCGGTGTCAACTTCCGCGACGTCCTCAACGCCCTGGGCATGTACCCCGGCGACGCCGGACTGTTCGGCTCCGAGGCGGCCGGCGTCGTGGTCGAGACCGGACCCGACGTCACCGGACTCAACGTCGGTGACCGGGTCATGGGCATGCTCTTCGGCGGCTTCGGCACCCATGTGGTGGGCGACGAACGCATGATGACCCCCGTCCCCGAGGGGTGGTCGTGGGAGGTTGCGGCGTCGGTGCCGTTGGTGTTCTTGACGGCGTATCACGCGTTGGTGGAGTTGGGTGGGGTGCGGCCGGGGGAGAAGGTGCTGATCCATGCCGGTGCGGGTGGTGTGGGTATGGCGGCGATTCAGGTGGCGCGTCATCTGGGTGCGGAGGTCTTCGCGACGGCGAGTGAGGGCAAGTGGGATGTGCTGCGGTCGTTGGGGGTGGCGGATGATCACATCGCGTCGTCGCGGTCGACGGAGTTCGAGGCGGTGTTCCGGGGTGTCAGTGGTGGGGGTGTGGATGTTGTCCTGAATTCGTTGGCGGGTGAGTTCGTGGATGCGTCGTTGCGTTTGGTGGGTGCGGGTGGGCGTTTCCTGGAGATGGGCAAGACCGATGTGCGGGCGGCGGGGGATGTTCCGGCGGGGGTGGAGTACCGGGCGTTCGACTTGGGCTGGGTGGATCCGGTGGGGATCCAGCGGATGCTGGCGGTGGTGGTGGAGTGGTTCGGGCGGGGGGTTTTGGAGCCGTTGCCGGTGCGGGTGTGGGATGTGCGCCGGGCGCGGGAGGCGTTTCGGTTCATGAGTCTGGCGCGGCATGTGGGCAAGATCGTGTTGTCGATGCCGCGGGTGTGGGATGCGCGGGGCACGGTGTTGGTGACGGGTGGTACGGGTGGTCTGGGTGGGGTGCTGGCGCGTCATTTGGTGGCGGAGCGTGGGGTGCGGCATCTGGTGTTGACCAGTCGGCGTGGGGTGGAGGCGCCGGGGGCGGTTGAGCTGGCGGATGAGTTGCGGGCGTTGGGTGCGCGCGTTGAGGTGGCGGCGTGTGATGTGGCTGATCGTGAGGCGGTGGCCGGTCTGTTGGCGTCGGTGCCGGTTGAGTTTCCGTTGACGGCGGTGGTGCATACGGCGGGTGTGCTGGATGACGGTGTGATCGGTTCGTTGAGTGCGGAGCGGTTGGCGGGGGTGTTGCGTCCGAAGGTGGACGCTGCGTGGAACCTGCACGAGCTGACCCGGGACCTCGACCTCGCCGCCTTCGTCCTCTACTCGTCCACCGCAGGCGTCATGGGCAGCCCCGGACAGGCCAACTACGCCGCGGGCAACACCTTCCTCGACGCCCTGGCCGCCCACCGCCGTGCCCTGGGTCTGCCCGGCCTGTCACTGGCCTGGGGCGCCTGGGAACAGGGCGTGGGCATGACCGCCGCGCTGGAGGACCACGACCTGCGCCGCGTCAGCAACGACTCCGGAATACCGCTGATCGCGGTGGAACGGGGCCTCGCGCTGTTCGACGCCGCGACCACGAGCGACGAGGCCCTGATCGTCCCGCTGGCCGTCTCCGGCGGTACGATCCCGGCCGCGGCCGGCGTCCCCGCGCTCCTGCGCGGCCTCGTGCGCAGTGGCCGCCGCGCGCCAAGGGCGGAGCCTCCGCGGTGTCCCGCGCGGGACTCGACGAGCGGCTCGCCGCGCTGCGCGAGGAGGAGCGGCCCCGGGCTGCTCACCGACCTCGTCCGCGCCGAGGCGGCGGTCGAGCTCGCGCACTCCTCGCCCGAGGCCATCGCCGTGGAACGCGAGTTCCGCCAGCTGGGCTTCGACTCGCTGACCGCCGTCGAACTGCGCAACCGGCTGGCGGGCGCCACCGGACTCACCCTGCCCGCCACCCTGATCTTCGACTACCCCACACCGGCGCGGCTCGCCGCGTACCTGCTCGACGAGCTGGCAGGCGACGACACCGCCGCGACGGCCGCCGTACGCGAATCGCGCGACCCCTCCGACGCCGCCGACGATCCCATCCGCGATCGTCGGCATGAGCTGCCGCTTCCCCGGCGGCATGGAGATCGCCCGAAGGGCTCTGGGACCTGGTGCTCTCCGGCGGCGACGCCATCTCCGGCTTCCCCGAGGACCGCGGCTGGCAGGCCGACACCACCATCGGCGCGACCGAGGGCCAGGGCGGATTCCTCCGCGACGCCGCCGACTTCGACGCTGGGTTCTTCGGCATCTCCCCGCGCGAGGCCCTCGCCATGGACCCGCAGCAGCGCGTCCTGCTCGAAGTCTCCTGGGAGGCCGCCGAACGCGCCGGCATCGACCCGGCCACCCTGCGCGGCAGCCGGACCGGCGTCTTCGTCGGCGTCAGCGGCCAGGACTACGTCGGCCTCGTCATGCGGGCCAAGGACGACATGGCGGGCCACGCCACCACCGGACTCGCGGTCAGCGTCGTCTCCGGCCGGCTGGCCTACGCGCTGGGCCTGGAGGGCCCGGCCATGTCGGTCGACACGGCGTGCTCGTCGTCCCTCGTCTCCCTGCACCTCGCGGCCCAGGCCCTGCGCAGCGGCGAGTGCTCGCTCGCCCTCGCGGGCGGCGTGACGGTGATGGCCACCTCCGCGAACTTCGCCGGCTTCTCCCGGATGGGCGGCCTCGCAGGCGACGGCCGGTGCAAGGCGTTCTCCGACTCCGCCGACGGCACGGGCTGGTCCGAGGGCGCGGCCGTGCTGGTCCTGGAGCGGCTGTCGGACGCACGGGGCAACGGGCACAAGGTGCTGGCGGTCGTACCGCGGCAGCGCGTCAACCAGGACGGCGCGTCGAACGGCCTGACGGCGCCCAACGGCCCCGCGCAGCAGCGCGTGATCCGTCAGGCGCTCGCCAACGCCGGACTGTCTGCGGCCGACGTCGACGCCGTGGAGGCGCACGGCACCGGAACACCGCTCGGCGACCCGATCGAGGCGCAGGCGCTGCTGGCCACCTACGGCCAGGACCGCGACCAGGAACTGCCGTTGCTGCTGGGCTCCGTGAAATCCAACATCGGCCACACCCAGGCCGCGGCGGGCGCCGCGGGTCTGGTCAAGATGGTGATGGCGCTGCGGCACGGGACGCTCCCGAGGACGCTGCACCTGACCGAGCCCTCGACGCACGTCGACTGGTCGGCGGGCGCCGTGGAGCTGCTGGCCGACAACACCGCGTGGCCGCAGACCGGACGCGCCCGCCGGGCTGGCGTCTCGTCCTTCGGCATCAGCGGAACGAACGCGCACGTCGTCCTGGAACAGGCGGACCCAGAGCCGGACACCGACGCCCCGGCGGCCCCCGAAGCCGCCCCTGACGCCGTGCCGTGGCTCGTATCGGCCAAGAGCGAGGCGGCGCTGGACGGACAGATCGGCCGGCTGCGGGACTTCGCGCGGGAGCACTCCCAGCGGTCCGCGGTCGACGTCGGCCACTCGCTGGCGACCGGCCGCTCCCTCTTCGAGCACCGAGCGGTGCTGCTGGCGACCGGAGAAGGCATCCCGGAGATCGCCCGCGGCCTGGCCACCGAACAGACGACGGCGGTGCTGTTCTCGGGCCAGGGTTCGCAGCGGCTGGGGACGGGCCGGGAGCTGTACGGCCGCTTCCCGGTGTTCGCCGAGGCGCTGGACTCCGTACTCGACCTGCTGGAAGGCGAGACGGGCCGCCCGCTGGGGGCGGTGATGTGGGGTGACGACGCCGATCTGCTCAACGAGACGGGCTTCACCCAGCCCGCGCTGTTCGCAATCGAGGTGGCGCTGTTCCGGCTGGTGGAGTCGTGGGGTGTGACCCCGGACTTCGTGGCCGGGCACTCCATCGGTGAGATCGCCGCCGCGCACGTGGCCGGAGTGTTCTCGCTGGAGGACGCCTGCACGCTGGTGGCCGCGCGGGCGCGCCTGATGCAGGCACTGCCGGCCGGCGGCGCGATGGTCGCGGTCCGGGCGACGGAGGACGAGGTTCTGCCGCTGCTGGTCGCGGGGTGTCCATCGCCGCGGTCAACGGCCCCTCGTCAGTGGTGATCTCCGGCCACGAGGACGAGGTCATGGAGGTCGCGGCGCGACTGGAGGAGGACGGCCGCAAGGCCACCTGGCTGCGGGTCTCGCACGCGTTCCACTCGCCGCTGATGGATCCGATGCTGGAGGAGTTCCGCACGGTCGCGGAGAGCCTGTCGTACACCGAGCCCACCATCCCGGTGGTGTCGAACCTGACCGGGGACGTGGCAGCCGCCGGCGAACTGTGCTCGGCCGCGTACTGGGTACGTCACGTCCGCGAGGCCGTGCGCTTCGCGACGGCGTCCGGACCCTCGCCGACCGGGGCGTGACCACGTTCCTGGAACTGGGCCCCGTCGGCGTGCTCTCCGCGATGACCCGCGAGTCCGTGCCCGCCACCGCCGTGGTGATCCCGGCGCTGCGCAAGGACCGCGGCGAGGAAACCGCACTGGTCACCGCGCTGGCGCAGCTCCACGTCGCGGGTGGCGCCATCGACTGGGCCGGGCTCTTCGCAGGCACCGGCGCCCGGCAGACCGACCTGCCGACCTACGCCTTCCAGCGCGAACGGTTCTGGCCCGAGCTCGTCGCGGCGGCCCCCGCCGACGGCACGGACCCGGTCGACGCGGAGTTCTGGGCGGCGGTGGAGCGGGAGGACCTGGAGTCCCTCGCGGCCGGGCTCGACGTGGACGGCGCCTCACTCGGCGCCGTACTGCCCGCCCTGTCGTCGTGGCGCACGCGCCGCAAGGCCCGCTCCGCCGTGGACGCGTGGCGCTACCGGCAGAGCTGGAAGCCGCTGACGGTCGGCGGCGCCGGGCCCCTGCCGGGGACCTGGCTGGTCCTGGCCCCCGAGACCGCGATCGCCGACGCGTGGGTGACCTCGCTCATCAGCGCGCTCGGCCCGGCCGCCGTACGCGTGGACGCCGCCGCGACCGGTCTCGTCGAGCGGCTCACCGAGGCCGCCGCGGACGCCCCGGACAAGATCACCGGAGTGGTGTCGCTGCTCGCCCTCGACGACTCGGCGGCCCCTCCGGCGTACCGGCGGGCCTGATCGCCACCGCCGCCCTCACCCGGGCACTCGGTGACGCGGGCATCACGGCCCCCCTGTGGGCCGTCACCCGCGGCGCCGTCTCCACCGTCCGATCCGAGCCGCTCACCGGCCCGGCGCAGGCCGCGGTCTGGGGCCTCGGCCGCGTCGCGGCCCTCGAACAGCCCGCGCTGGGGCGGACTGGTCGACCTGCCCGAAGAACTCGACGAGCGGACGGTACGCCGCTTCCTCGCCGTACTGACCGGCCAGGACGGCGAGGACCAGGTCGCGGTCCGCGCCTCGGGCGTGTTCGGCCGCAGGATGGTCGCCGCGCCCACCCCGCAGGGTGAGGGCGCGGACCACGCCGAAGAGCGGTGGCGGCCCTCCGGCACGGTGCTCGTCACCGGTGGCACGGGCGCACTCGGCGCCCAAGTCGCGCGGCGGCTGGCGCCGAGGGCGTACCGCATCTCGTGCTGCTGAGCCGTCGCGGCCCGGACGCGCTCGGCGCCGGGGAACTGCGTGACGAACTGACCGCCCTCGGCGCCCGGGTCACCCTCACCGCCGGTGACGCGGCCGACCGCGACGACCTGACCGGGGTGCTGGCGGCCGTCCCCGATGACCACCCGCTGACCGGTGTGGTGCACACGGCGGGCGTACTGGACGACGGGGTGCTGGCCGGCCTGACGGACGAGCGGTTCGACACGGTGTTCCGCTCCAAGGTCGCCTCCGCTCTGCTGCTCGACGAACTGACCCGCGATCTCGACCTGTCGGTGTTCGCCCTGTTCTCCTCCGTGGCGGGCTCCGTCGGCAACCCCGGCCAGGCCAACTACGCGGCGGCCAACGCCGTCCTCGACGCCCTGGCCGAGCGGCGTCGCACCCTCGGCCTGCCCGCGACCTCGATCGCCTGGGGCGCCTGGGGCGGCGGCGGCATGGCGGGCCAGGCGGCCCGCCCCGGCCACGCCACCCCCGCGGAGGGCCCCGGCCGCGCTCGACCCCGAGCTGGTCGTCTCGGTTCTGCTGCGCGTCGTCGTGGAACCCGAGCCGACCGTCGTCATCGCCGACCTGCAACAGCCGCAGCTGCTGAACGCCCTGCTCAGCCTGCGCCCCAGCCCGCTGCTCGCCGACCTGCCCGAGGCGCGCAAGGCGCTGACGGCGGTGCACGAGGCGCGCCGCGAGGGCGCGACGGCCGCCTCCGGGCTGCGTGAGCAGCTGCGCGAGGCCACCGGGGCCAAGCGGGCCGCCGTACTGCTCGACATCGTCCGCACCCAGGCCGCCGCGGTACTCGGCCACACCGGAGCCGAAGCGATCAAGGGCGACAAGGCATTCCGTGACCTCGGCTTCGACTCGCTGACCGCCGTCGAACTGAGCAACCGGCTCGCCCGGACGACCGGCCTGGCGCTTCCCGCCGGCCTGGTGTTCGACTACCCGACGCGCACGCGCTGACCGCCCACCTCGTCGCCGAACTGCTCGGCGACGACAGCGACCCGGCGTCCGCCACGACCGACACCGCCCCCACCGCCGTCACCGACGACCCGGTCGTGGTCGTCGGCATGGCCTGCCGCTTCCCCGGCGGGGTGCAGTCGCCCGAGGACCTGTGGCAGCTGCTCACCGAGGGCGCGACGGGATCGCCGAGTTCCCCCTGACCGGCTGGAACCTCGACGTCCTCGCGGGCGCCGGCCAGGGCCGCAGCGCCACACGCGAGGGCGGATTCCTCTACGAGGCCGCCGACTTCGACCCCGGCTTCTTCGACATCTCCCCGCGTGAGGCCCTCGCCATGGACCCCCAGCAGCGGCTGCTGCTGGAGACCGCCTGGGAGGCGTTCGAGCGGACCGGGACCGACCCCGCCGCGCTGCGCGGCAGCAGGACGGGAGTGTTCGTCGGCACCAACGGCCAGGACTACGCCAACCTGATCCTCCAGGCGAACGAGGACGTGGAGGGCCACGCCGGGACCGGTCTGGCCGCCAGCGTCATCTCCGGCAGACTCTCCTACGCCTTCGGCTTCGAGGGCCCCGCCGTCACCGTGGACACCGCCTGCTCCTCCTCGCTGGTCGCGCTGCACTGGGCCGCCCAGGCGCTGCGCGCCGACGAGTGCTCCATGGCGCTGGTCCGGCGGCGTCACCGTGATGTCGACCGCGACGAGCTTCGCCGGGTTCACCCGGCAGGGCGGACTCGCCCCAGACGGGCGCTGCAAGGCGTTCTCCGAGTCGGCCGACGGCACCGGATGGTCGGAGGGCGTCGGTGTGATCGTCGTCGAGCGGATGTCCGACGCCCGCGCAACGGCCACGAGATCCTGGCCGTCCTGCGCGGCTCCGCCGTCAACCAGGACGGCGCGTCGAACGGACTCACCGCCCCCAACGGCCCCTCCCAGCAGCGGGTGATCCGCCAGGCGCTGGCCGCAGGAGGACTCACCCCGACCGACGTGGACGCCGTCGAGGCCCACGGCACCGGCACCACGCTGGGCGACCCCATCGAGGCCGGAGCCCTCCTCGCCACTTACGGGCGCGGCCGGGCCGCCGAGCGGCCCCTGCTGCTCGGGTCCGTGAAGTCCAACCTCGGACACACGCAGGCCGCCGCCGGTGTCGCCGGCGTACCTGAAGACAGTGCTGGCGCTGCGGCACGGCACACTGCCCCGGACGCTGCACGTCAGTGAGCCCTCGACCCGGGTCGACTGGGCCTCGGGCGCCGTCGAGCTGCTGACCGAGCCGCCGAGAAGGCCGCAGACCGGGCGCGCGCGCCGGGCCGGTGTGTCGTCCTTCGGCATCAGCGGCACCAACGCGCACGTCATCCTGGAGCAGCCCGCCCGCCGAACCGGCGGCGGCCCCGCCCGCTCCCGAGGCCGAGCCCACGGTCGTCCCCTGGCTCGTGGCGGCCAAGAGCGAAGAGGCGCTCGACGCGCAGCTGGAGCGGCTGCGGTCCTTCGTGGCGGCCCGCCCCGAACTGTCCCCGGCCGACATCGGACTGTCGCTGCTCGAGGGCCGGTCGGCCTTCGAGCACCGGGCCGTGCTGCTGGCCCCGGCCACCGGCGCGGACGCGTCCGCGCCGGTCGTGGCCAGGGGACGGTGGCCGTGGAACGCCCGACGCCGTCCTCTTCTCCGGCCAG
>RHMC01000227.1 GCA_003719395.1 Streptomyces altiplanensis | reverse complement strand
CGCCCCCGCCACCGCGGGGGCGCCTTCGGCGTACACAGGTCCATCCGTCACCCGTTCGGTTACTCCTTGCTCACACTGCGAGCCCAGTGTGCAAAATTGGCGAGTCTAAACCGTCGGCAAGGCCCGCGCAGAGGGTTGCGTGAATATGCCGTCGCACTGATCCGGTCTGACTATGCTCACTCGAAGCGCGCCGAGTTGATATGAAATCACGCACTTGTTCGCAAGTGTCTTGATAGTTCGAATACATCCCCGCATCGACCGCCAGAGGGTTTACATGGTTCGTGTTGAATCACCTCCGACTGACCGAGAGTCCCCCTTCTTCCGCGCGCTTGTGCCACCCGTCCTCCTGATGGCCGCGGCCACCGTCGCCGCCTTCTTCCTCGTACCGGAACCCGCCCGGATACCGGTCGTCTGGTCCGGCGCCCTGGCGACCGTGGTGGTGACGGCGACCGCAGCCGAAGCCGTCCGTCGCGGCCGGGCCGTGCGCGCCCTGCGCGCGGAGTACGGGAAACGTCTCGCCTTCCTCGAACAGCGCGTCGCCGGACACGACGAGGAGACCCTGCGGCTCAGCAAGGAACTGCTGCCGAACGCCATCCACCTCCTCCGCCAGGGCCAGTCGCCCGCCGAGGTGATCCGGATGGCGGTGGACGGGGACCCGGCCTACCGCGACCTGCGCGATCCGCAGCGCGCCCTGGTGCGCTCCGTCCTGGAGATCGTCGACACCGAGGAGGCGATGCGCGACTCCGCGCAGCGCGCCTTCGTCAACATCGCGCGCCGCGTACAGGCCATCGTCCACCAGCAGTCCAGTGAGCTGCGGATGATGGAGGAGGACCACGGGCGCAACCCCCAGGTCTTCGACGACCTGCTGCGCCTCGACCACGGCACCTCGCTGATCGGCCGGCTCGCCGACTCCATCGCCGTGCTCGGCGGCGGCCGCCCCGGGCGCCAGTGGCCCAACCCCGTGCCGCTGTTCAGCGTGTTGCGCGGCGCGATGTCCCGCATCCTGGAGTACCAGCGGGTCGACCTGCACTCGATCGCCAAGGTCGCCGTCATCGGCACGGCCGTCGAACCGCTCATCCACGCCTGCGCGGAGCTCCTCGACAACGCCACGCGCTACTCGCCGCCGCAGACCCGGGTGCACGTCACCGCGGTGGAGGTGCAGACCGGCATCGCCATCGAGATCGAGGACGGTGGCGTCAGCCTCAGCGAGGAGGCCCGGGGCCGGGCCGAACGGATGCTGGCCCAGGCCCAGGCCGGCATCGACCTCAACGACCTCGGAGAGACGCCGCGGCTCGGCATGGCCGTGGTCGGCCGCCTCTCCCAGATGTACGACCTGAAGGTCTCGCTGCGCCAGTCCGCGTACGGCGGGGTACGCGCGGTGCTCATCGTGCCGCGCGACGTGATCCACCACCGGCCCCGCCCCCGGCATCGCCCACGGCATCGGAGCCACCGCGGTCCCCCGGCAGGGCCCGTCCGGCCTCTCGAGTGCGGAAGAGGCACGCATCCCCAGGCGCAAGCTGCGGCCGGCCGCCCGGCCCGAACGCCCGGTGCCCGCACCCTCCCCCGCCCCTGCCCCCGTCGCCAGGGAGGAGGACGTCCCCGAGGTGACCGAATGGACGGCGAACGGGCTTCCGCAGCGCCGCAGCCGGGGCCGCGCACCGCTCGGCTCCCACATGGTGCCGGCCGAGCCGCAGCCCCGGACGCCGCTCAACGGCCAGGCCAACGGCGCGGCCAAGGAACCGGAGCCGGGCCTCTGGCTCGAAGCCTTCACCAAGGGGTTCAACGGGACACCGTCGGACCCGTCGGCCGATGACGAACCTGACGATGCGTTGGACAAGGGAGATCTCAAGTGATCCAGCAACGGGCGAATTTCGACTGGATGCTCAAGGAGCTGGCCGACGGGGTGCCGCAGGTCCAGCAGATCGTGGTCCTGTCCGCGGACGGACTGCGCATCGCCCGGCACGGCGGCGACCCCGACGTCGCCGACCGGCTCGCGGCAGCATGCGCGGGGCTCCAGAGCCTCGCCGCGGCCGTCGCCGCCGAAATCCCGCACAGCGAGGGCAAGATGCGGCTCGTCGTCATCGAAGTCGACGGCGGTCTCTTCTACTTGATGGCGGCCGGAACCGGGGCGTACCTCGCGGTACTCGCCGACGAGACGGTGGACGCGGGTCTCATGGGGGCCCGCATGCGGGACTTGGTCATCCGTATCGGAGCCCACCTGACGAGCCCTCCGCGCCATGACGGGCAGACCGTATGAGTCCGCCCCAACGAGAACGGCGACCCCGCGAAACGGGGGACCCGGAACGGCTGTACGTGCTCACCGGCGGCCCGGACGGCACGGAACGGGCCCCTCTCGACCTGGTCACGATGGTCGTCGCCCGCACCGAGCCGACACCGACGGTCCAGCCGGAGCAGGCCGCCATCCTGCGGCTGTGCCGGGCGCCGTTGTCCGTCGCCGAGATCTCCGCGTACCTCAGTCTGCCCTTCAGCGTGGTGACCGCGTTGCTGACCGACCTCCTCGCCACCGAACTGGTCGAGTCGCGGGCGCCCATCGTCCGCGCCGCTCTGCCGGACCGGTCCCTTCTCGAAGCGGTGATGCATGGACTTCAGAAACTCTGAGACGATCACCGGCCCGCGCCGCGAGGACGTCCTCCCCACCACGGCCACGGCCGCGGTGAAGGTCGTGATCGTGGGCGGATTCGGGGTCGGCAAGACCACGATGGTGGGTTCGGTGAGCGAGATCCGCCCGCTGACCACCGAAGAGACCATGACGCAGGCCGGGGTCGGCGTCGACGACAACCTGGAGGGCAAGACCGCCACCACGGTGGCCATGGACTTCGGCCGGATCAGCATCAGCGACGAACTGATCCTCTACCTCTTCGGCACACCGGGCCAGGAGCGCTTCTGGTTCTTGTGGAACGGCCTCTTCGAGGGCGCTCTCGGCGCGGTGGTGCTGATCGACACCCGCCGCCTCGAAGTCAGCTTCGACGTGATCGGACGCCTGGAGGAGCGCGGTGTGCCGTTCGTCGTCGCCGTCAACACCTTTCCCGACGCACCCCGTCACCCCGTCGAGGCGTTGCGGACCGCCCTCGACCTGCCCCCCGAAGTGCCGATAGTGGACTGCGACGCACGCGGGCGCGCTTCCTGCCGCGATGTCCTCCTGACGCTGATGCGCTATCTGCACTCCTTGTCCCTGTAACTGCCGGCCTGACAGCCCGATACCTGGAGTGACCGTGACCACCCCTTTCCACCACCTACCCGGAGCGGACGACGGGGCACTCCCGCCCCCGGGATGCCCGGCCCACGCCACCGCCGGCAGGGGCCCGGGCGGCCTGCGCAGGCTGTACGGGCCCGAACACGAGAACGACCCGATGGGCCTGTACGAGAAGCTGCGCGCCGAGCACGGCCCGGTGGCGCCCGTGCTGCTGAACGACGACGTACCGGCCTGGCTGGTCCTCGGCCACACCGAGAACCAGCACATGACCCGCACCCCGTCGCAGTTCTCCCGCGACTCGCGCCACTGGCGTCTCGTCAAGGACGGCACCGTACCCCCCGACCATCCGCTGGCCCCCATCTTCACGTGGCAGCCCATCTGCGTCTTCGCGGACGGCGCGGAACACGAGCGGCTGCGCGGCGCGGTCACCGACAGCATCGGACGCATCGACCACCGGGGCGTACGCCGCCACATCAACCGCTTCAGCAACCGGCTGGTCAACGAGTTCTGCCAGGACGGCCGGGCCGATCTGGTGAGCCGGTTCGCCGAGCACCTGCCGATGATGGTGATGTGCCAGATCCTCGGCATGGCGGAGGAGTACAACGAGCGGATGGTGCAGTGCGCCCGCGACATGATCAAGGGCACGGCGACGGCGAACTCCAGCAACGCCTATGTGATGGACGTGCTGAGGAAGCATGTGGCCCGGCGCAGGATCACGCCCGAGGAGGACTTCACCACCTGGCTCGTCGAGCACCCGGCCGGGCTCACCGACGACGAGGTGAGCCAGCACCTGCGGCTGGTGCTGATCGCGGCGTACGAGACGACCGCGAATCTGATCGCCAACGTACTGCGCATGGTGCTCACCGACCCGCGCTTCCGCGCCCAGCTCAGCGGCGGCCACATGACGCTGCCCGAGGCGGTCGAGCAGACCCTGTGGGACGAGCCGCCCTTCACCACGATCTTCGGCCGCTGGGCCGTCGGCGACACGGAGTTCGGCGGTCAGCAGATCAAGAAGGGCGACGCCCTCATCGTCGGGCTGGCCGCCGCCAATGTCGACCCGGTGGTACGGCCCGATCCGCACGCCTCGATGCAGGGCAACCGCGCCCACCTCGCTTTCAGCAGCGGACCGCACGAGTGCCCGGGGCAGGACATCGGGCGCGCCATCGCCGACACCGGCATCGACGCGCTGCTGATGCGTCTTCCCGACCTTCAGCTCGCCGTGGAGGAGCACGAGTTGCGGTGGCGCAGTTCGCTCCTTTCCAGGCATCTGATCGCGCTCCCGGCCAAGTTCGCCGCGCGTCCGCCGCAGGATGTGGCCAGTTCCCCGGGGGCGATGACGCGCGCGACACCGCTCCGGACTGGCAGGTGGAATCGCCGCCCAGGGCGAGCGTGCCGCAGCCGGAACCGGAGGCGGTGTCCCAGTCCGCCCCGATGCCGGCTCCCGCCGCGTCACCGTCCTCGACGGTGCAGGCGCAAGCCGTGATTCCGGCTCAGCGCAGGCCGACGGCACCGAAACGGATGTGGCAGTCGGTCACCCGCTGGTGGCGCGGCTACTGACCGTCAGCTGGTCCCACCACCAGGAGATCGTCGGGAGGGGAAGCGGCTCGAAGCTGTCGTCGGCCGGACGCTGCTTCCACCACCCGTCCGGCTTGCCCTCCGAGGCCGAGGGAACGCTGTAGCGGGGGCAGACGGAGGCCCAGTCGAGGTGCCCCCGGATGAACTGGCCGAGTCCCTGTACGTACCGGCGCAGCTCACTGCCCGCGTCCTCGAGCACCTGGTCGCGCAGCCGGAGGAAGAGCACCATCACGCGGTCCCGCATGGCCACGGCCTCCTGGAGGGCGTGGTGCGGATCGCAGCCGAGTTCCTGGCACAGGACGTCGATCAGATTGAGGTCGTCGTCGGCCCGCAGCAGCTCCTTGTTGCGGGAGTAGAGATCGTTGTCCCAGCTGACCAGTGTCCAGGTGATCTCGGTGAGTGCCCGGACACGCGGGTCCTCGAGATCGTCGTCGGGTATGGAGTATCCGGCGACGATCTCGATCATCGCAGTGGAGGGAGCCATCCCTATGGCCCTCATCCACAGCGTCACGTAGTCGTCGAGCGAGGGCAGTTCCGGTTTGCGGCGCCAGGCCGCCTCCCACACCAGCCCCGAGGTGTAGACGCGCATGGCGTCGGTCCAGCGGCGGATCTGCTGCCGGGACGCGTACCGTTCCAGCTCCAGCCGGAGTGAACGCAGTGCCGCCGCGTGCGGCGACTCGTCCGGGCAGTGGGCGGTCGGGGTCTCCACGGCCCGTACGATCCGGGCCGTCTCCTGGGCGAGGGAATCCGCGGTGACATAGGCCTCGTCGCACACACCGTCGTCGAACGAGAAGAGTACGGCGTGGAACCTGGCCATCAGGGCGAGCGGGCCGGGCTGCCCGTACGGCATGGTCGAAGCCGTCAGACCGCCGAAGTCGCAGAGCGCGAGTCGCCTGCGCTGATGATCGTCCGCGTCGAGGCTCTGCTGGAGCATCCACCGGACGGTCATGTCGTTGAGCGCCTGGGCCGACGGATGGACGACGGACGGGACCGGACAGTAGAAGGGCATGGTCGGTAATGGCTGACCCAGTCGACGTGGCGAGATTACGGTCATGCTCGGCCTCCTGTTGAGTACCCGCGTACGCTGGAGCGTATATGCTCATGTTCAACCGTCAATAACAATGCAACTGGCCTTTGCCTGAAGCAAGTTGACCACCTGCTGACCAGAGTTGCATAAGTCCGCTTTCACTGCTGCGCCGGAGGGGTTCCCACGGCCCATACAGGTGACTGATGCGTCAGTCAGCACCTCAACAGTGGGCTCAAATCCTTGTGAAATAAGGGTGCAACTGAGCCATGCGTTGTGCTGTTCTCAACACACGAGTACGGTGGCCGACCATGCAGCCGGAGTCTGGAGTCCGAGTCGGCGACCGTGGCGGCGAGGTCGCCGCGCGAGTGCGTCAGGTGATCGACGCGACGGCGTGAGCCAGCGCGAGTTCGCCCGGCGGATCGTCATGGACCCCTCCAAGCTCTCGCGTTCACTCAGTGGAGCCCGCCGGTTCACCGTGGCTGAATTGGCTCGTATCGCCGACGCCGTCGACGTGGACGCGGGCTGGCTGCTCGGGTCCCGTCCCGAGGCCCCCGCCAGCCCTCCGCCGCACAGCGCGACCGCGCCGCGGCCGTCGCCGCGCCCCGGGGCGGCAGGCCGCTCCAGATCGTGCGGGAGACCGTACGGCTGATCGCGGCGCGCGGCTTCCATGCCGTACGGGTCGCCGACATCGCCGAGGCCTGCGCCACCAGCACCGCCGCCATCCACTACCACTTCCCCGGCCGGACGAGCTGCTGGAGCGGCCGTGCGCTGGTGCATGGACGAGGACACCGCCCGCCGCGCGGCCCGTATCGCCGATGCCGGTGACGCCGCGGACGAGCTGCGGCAGCTGATCGAGCTCCAGACGCCGTACACCGAGCAGCAGCGGTGGCAGTGGAGCGTCTGGCTCGACCTGTGGGCGGAGGCGGCCCGCTCCACCGCCGTGGGCCGACTGCACGTCGCGTACTACCGGCAGTGGCGTGCGACGTCGCCGACGTCCTGCGGCGCGGCATCGACCAGGGTGTCTTCCGCCCCACCGACCCGGACGACGCCGCGCTGCGGCTGACCGCGCTGATCGACGGCCTGGCCACCCAGGTGCTCGCCGCCGCACCGGTCATGGAAGCGGGCGCCGAACCGGGCGCGGGCACCAGCCCCGAGGACATGCAGGCGGCGCTGCTCGCCTATGTGGACGCCACCCTGTGCACCCCCGTCCACCGCGGCTGAACCGAACCCCTTACATCCCCCCACCCACCGCTCCCACTCCCGAAGGAGAGGCTTCCGCATGTCCATGAACCAGGAAGTCATCATCACCTGCGCCCTCACCGGCGCCGGTGACACCGTCCGCAAGAGCCCGCACGGCCGGTCTTCCCCGAGCAGATAGCCCGCTCCGCCGTCGAGGCGGCCGGGGCCGGCGCCGCCGTCGTGCACATCCAGGTCCGCGACCCCGAAACCGGCGCCCCGTCCCGCGACCCGCGGCTCTACCGCGAGGTCGTCGAGCGGATCAAGGAGACCGGCACCGACGTCGTCATCAACCTCACCACCGGCATGGGCGGCGACCTGGTCGTCGACCCCGACGAGCCGCTCAGGCACCTCCCCGGCACCGACCTGGTGGGCGGCCTCGACCGGTTGCCGCACGTCGAGGACCTGCTGCCCGACATCTGCACGCTCGACTGCGGCTCGCTCAACTTCGGCGACGGCAGCAACCTGTACGTCTCCACCCCCGACATACTGCGTACGGGCGCCAAGCGCATCCAGGAGCTCGGCGTGCGGCCCGAGCTGGAGATCTTCGACACCGGGCAGCTGTGGTTCGCCAAGCAGCTGCTCGCCGAGGGGCTCCTGGACGACCCGACCGTCTTCCAGCTGTGCATGGGCATTCCGTGGGGCGCCCCCGCCGACCCGGGCGTGCTCCAGGCGATGGTCAACATGCTGCCCGAGGGCGCCCAGTGGGCGAGCTTCTCACTCGGCCGGATGCAGATGCCGTGGGTCGCCCAGTCGATCCTGCTCGGCGGGCGGGTCCGGTGCGCGGGCGGAACCATCCTCGTGCCCGCGAGGGCGCTCCGCGCCGTCCGGTGTCACATCCCCGTCGAACGCCCTCAGGCCCCCGGTCCGGGGTCGGGCCTGACCGGTTCGAGGATGCCGGCGCGGGCCGCTTCGAGCTGGGCGGCGAACGCAAGGCCCAGGAAGAGCGCGATGCCCGTGAGGTTCGCCCAGAGCATCAGGGCGACGAAAGCGGTGAGCGGCCCGTAGACGGCCCCGAAGGAGCCGCTCTTGGCGACGTACAGGGCCAGCAGCCAGGTCGCCACCACCCACAGCGTCAGGTGTACGGCGGACCCGACGGCGAGCCAGGTGTAACCGGGCTGGTCACGTCGGGGCGCCCAGCGGAAGATCACTGCCGACGCCAGCAACGCCAGCAGGACACCGACCGGGGCCTTCAGCGGCCCCCACACGTCGAGCAGGGACGCGGGCCACCCGAGCGCCTCCACCAGCGACTCCCCCACCGCCTCACCGGCGACGAGGGCCAGAAAGCCCAGCACCATCGGTATACCGGCGCCCAGAGCCAGCAGCAGGCTCCGTCCGTACTTCATGAGGAAGGGCCGGTCCCTCTCGATCCCGTAGATACGGTTGCTGCCGCGCTCGATCTGCCCCATGGCCGAGGTCAGGTTCAGTATGGCGAAGCCGAGCCCGAGCCACATCGCGACCGCGATCGACGTACTGCCGCCGGCGCTGCGCCGGGTGTCCGCGAGGGCCTCTTCGACCAGTTCGTTGCTGGCACCCGGCACGATGTGCCCGAGCGTCAGCTCCACGACCCGTCCCACACTGTCGGTGTGCACGGACGCGGCGACGCCCACAAGGGCGATGGCGAACGGCACGATGCCCAGTACCACCTGGAAAGCCAGCGACCGCGCGTGGCTGAACCCGTCCGCGTACCGGAAACGGGAAAAGGCATCGAGGAACAGCTTGCGACCTCCGTAATGCCGCAGAGCCATCAGGGCCTCGTCACCGGAGAGTTCCTCTCCGATCATGTCCCGAGTCTGGGGGACATGCACCACAGTTCCCATCGGACGCCTGCTTTCACTCAAATTTCCTGTTCGGACCAGCTCCGGTCCTGAGAATACGATCTCTGAACGCAAAAAAGCCCCGGTCCTGACATAAGTCCAGGGACCGGGGCATAAAATTTGTTCGGCGGTGTCCTACTCTCCCACAGGGTCCCCCCTGCAGTACCATCGGCGC
>RHMC01000226.1 GCA_003719395.1 Streptomyces altiplanensis | reverse complement strand
TCGACTTGTAGCAGCCGCGCCCCGAACAGCCCGCCGGCCCGAATGCGACTGAGCGCGATAGTTGGCCCTTGAGCAAGCTAGTTGGCCCGCTAGGCAGCGCGTGGATCATCCTGATCTCGCTTGCGGCGACGGGGGCCCGCCGGCTGTGAGGGCACGCCGATGCCACGAGCGGGTGTGGGCTGCCGAGCTGGAAGATCATGCGCCTTCGTAGGACCGGCGGACGTTACGGAGGTCCCCGGCCTGCAGGTCCTCATCACGGATCCAGAAGGAGACATTGACGATCTCGCCCCAGGCGGTCCCGGCCCCCGCCTCCACCTGCAGCAGCGGCCGATGCTCCTTCGGCTGCGGGGTGTCACTGCTGTCGCACCAGCCAAGCAAGCGGTGTCGTGGAACCGGCAAGAGGGTGGACAGGGCCTGGTCCAGGCTGATCAAGGCAATGACGTCTCCTCCGACTGCCTGATTCGCCTCAGTAGTTGTCCAGCCCGGCAATGAGGGCAACGCACTGGCCTCCAGCGGCAGGACCGGCAGTGCGGGGGCCCGGTGCCCTCCTGAGCTCGCCCGTCATACCGAGCCGCGACATGCATGTAGAGCGGAATGGCCCGGCCCAGGTCGCCCGCCGACGCGTAAGCGGTGGCGAGGTTGTTGCGGGCGGTCAGGGTGCGGGGATGGTCCTCGCCCAGGAGCCGTACATGGCCGGTGCATGCGCGGTGGAGGTGTTCTGCAGCGCGGGGTGATCAGACCCTGCTCGCGAAGGAAGCCTCCGGCCTTGAGGAGAAGGTTCGCGGTGGTCTCGGTGTCGAAGTGGGCGGGAGCGTGTTCGGCAAGGGCATCGAGGTGGGGCACCAAAGTCAGGTACTGCGACCATGTCCGGGAGGAGGCACGGTCCTTCGGGACTGCCGTTTTGAGGCAGGCAGCGGCATGGTCGCGTGCCCGGTCGATGCCGGCTGTCTGCCGTTGGGGGCGTACCAGGCCAGGATGCGCAGGATCTCGCCCGCGAGGGGGTGTCGGTGAGCCGGTCGAGGGTGATGCGCCAGATCCGGGCGACGGTGCGGGCGGTGTCACTTCCTTCGGCGGCGTCGGCGAACAGGACCGGCCGGTGACTCGGCGAGCATCCGCAGGCAGGTGCGGGGTGAGGTGGCGGTCTCGGCGCAGTAGGAAGCGGCCTGCTCCACGGCCAGCGGCAGGTGGCCGAGTTCCGCACAGAGCTCGGTGGCGCCGTCGATGGCGCCGGGGCGGATGGGGTTCAGGATGCGGGTGAACAGGTCGAGGGCCTCGCCTTCGGCCAGGACCTCCAGGCGCAGGGTGGTGGCGGTGGCGTGCCAGCCGGTGGCGCGGTGGGTGGTGATCAGGAACCGGCCCCTCCCGGCGCGGTCGAGGAGGGGACGGATGCGATCGAGGTGGCCGACGTTGTCCAAAACGATCAGCCAGCCCTCGTGAGCGGCCACTGCAGCGCCCGCTCCACGAGGAACTCTTCGGGCAGCCCGGTCAGGGCGGGCTGCAGGTCGACCACCTTCGCGGCGACCGCGATCCCCGGCCGGTCCGGCTGTGGTGGTCGGCCATCGATGCCACCGCCGGGGACGTCGACCGGCTCCGGCAGGCCTTCCTGCGCAGATTCGACCTGGAACACACCTTCAGGATGTTCCAGCAGACGCTGGGCTGGCTGACTCCCGAACTCCGCGAGCCGGCCGCCGGATCGAGTCCTGCACGCTCGCTGCGGTGACCATGACCGCCAGGAGGAGTCCGACGGTGTCGATGACGATACTCCGCTTGCGTCCGACGATCTTCTTGCCCGCGTCGATGCCCTGTGCGGAGGTGGGGACGTCAGTGGAGGTCTTGATGCTCTGGGAGTCGATGACACACGCGGTCGGTTCCTCCTCCCGGCCTTCCTGCTTGCGGACCTGACGGCGGAGGAGGGTGTTGAGCTGGTCGAAGACATCTTCGGCCTGCCGACGGGCGAAGTAGGCGCAGACGGTGTTCCAGTGCGGGCAGTCGTGCGGCAGGTGGTGCCATGGGATCCCGGCCCGGTTCACGTAGAGGACCGCGTCCAGCAGGCTCCGCAGGTCGTGATCCGGTGGCCGGCCGATGTCCAGGCCTCGGCCGCGGCGCTCGGCCCGCCACGCGGTCAGCACCGGCTCGGCCAACTCCCAACGGGCATCAGACAGATCGCTGGGATATCGACGACGTTCAGGCATGATTTCGGGCTACTCACCCACGACCCGGCAGGCCCGGGCGCAGCCACCGGCGCTCGAAGCGCACGGCGCACAACCCGGCGCCATGGGATGAAACGGGACCAGACGCACCAAGACACCCCTGCAAAGGCCTCTCCTGCACCACGCGCCTCACCAGGCCCGGCAGTCACGACAAGGCCGAAGCTAATACCACCACAAACGATCTCAATAGAGGGCTAAGCGCCCTCTGAGATGCTATCTGTGAACTCGCGTCGGATCGAGAAACTAGGCTTCCCGTTCCCGGGGTCTGCGGCCCTGTACGGCGCGCTCTGTCCCGCCGCAGGGCCCGGGGCGGGTCACGCCCGTGGCCTCGCCGCCCCGATGGCGAGGCCTGATCGCGTGCACGTCGTTGGGGCCCGGCTGTTGGACCGAATGAGCGAGCCGCCGAAGGGCTACTGCGTGGCACCCGGGAGTGTGGCGCAGCCTGGTGGGCATTGTGGTTCCACGTGACCTCTTGGCAGCCTTCCCAGAAGCGAATGGAGACGCTCGTGAACGATCGATCACCGAGCCCGGCCCTCCCGCCTGTGGTGGACAGAAAGACCTACCAGGAGGCGCGGGAAGCTCTGCTCGCACGGGAGAAGGCGCACACCCGTGAAGGAGACGCGATCGCGGCGGCGCGGCGGCGGCTGCCGATGGTGGAGGTCGATGCCACCATCGAGGTCATTGGCCCTGACGGGCCGATCACGATCCTCGACGTCTTCGAAGGCCGCAAGCAGCTCATCGCGTACTTCCACGCCTGGTGGCCCGGACGACCCGCCGCCGAGCAGTGCGAGGGTTGCACGTTCTTCAACAGTCAGGTCCGCGAGCTGTCCTACATCCACTCCCGCGACGCCACGTACGCCACGCTCTGCAAGGGCCCATACCAAGAGAGCGTCCGCTACCGCGACTTCCTGGGCTTGGACATGCCGTGGTACTCGGTCGAGAAGGCGGCGCCGCAGCTCTTGGAGGGTCGTGACTGGCAGCGTCACCACCTGGTCTGCTACGTCCGCGACGGCAAGCGGGTGTTCGAGACGTACTACACCGGCGGTCGCGGCGTCGAGGTCATGGCACCCACCCACGGGCTGCTGGATATGACCGTCTACGGACGCCAGGAGGCGTGGGAGGACTCCCCTCGCGGCTGGCCCCAGCCCTGGTACTCCGCCGAGAACCCCGAGGAGTGGCGTACGAACGGGCGCCCCATCGCCCAGTGGTCCCGCATCGAAGCCGGTCGCTCCGACGAGCTGACCTAGAAGACTGATGAAGACCTTGGGTCCTGGCCCCGCGGGCCTTGACCCCGGATCCTGGACGGCTCCCTGAGGCACGGAAGCTGGTCAGCGCACGCACTCACCGCATTCCGTCGGCAACAGCGTCGCATCTGGCGGCAGTTCGTGCGGATGTCGGCCGATGACCCGCAGGCACGCTTCAAGGGAGCCCTTCGCCGGCGAGTATTCGAGGGCAACCTCGTCCAGTGCGGTGATGGAACCGGCGACGTGAAGTTCCGCCGCATGGACGCCGCCTGGAAAATGGCCCCCCAGAATCCCGAAGGCTGCCGTGTCGTCACCGTCAGTGACGCACTCTCGGATTGTGAAACGCCAATGCTCAGCCGCATCGGCAAGCAGCAATTTACCCATCCGGCCCAGGCCGGCAAGGAAATCGGCCCGGGATCGCAGATGGTCGGCGATGGCACAACAGAGGGGAACGGCCTTGCCGTAGGGCGTCGCCAGCCGTGTGTACCCGGCGTGGGGAATGAATGACAGGGCTTCATCAAGCAGGCTCAATACGGCGTCCCGTGCCGCTGGATGCCCTTGTTGCGCAATGTCCAGAAGAAGCGGGGCCGCCACGGCAGCCGCTGGGAACACCGCTCCACTGTGACCATGGATAATTCCGCCACCGTCCAGAAGCGAGCCCGCCTCGGCTACCTGAATCAGGTTTGTCGCATCGGCCAGGGCGCGCAGACCCGAGGCCACACGATCTGGTTCATACCAGTCGGGATGACCAGGTATGGCGCCCCAGTCCACTGCGTCGATCGCATCCAGCACAACTGCATCCTCGCACCCTGGTTCCCACGCACCGGTGCCAGGGCCCGATGAAATCTTATAAGTCATTCCGTTAGGAGTCCTTAGTACGTCAAGCACTCATGCCCCCCACGGGCGCGTGCCCGGGTCGGACTTCGGGGTGCGGATAGAGCGGGGCGAGGACGGCCTCGTCCGGACGGGGGTCGCGGACACGCGGGGCGACCGGGAGCCGATGCCCGTCCCTCACGGAACCTGGAGAGGGCGGATGCGGGCTGCTGCTCGTATCCGCCCTCACCGGCGCCTGGACGCCAAGGACCGCCGCGTCGAAAGGACCGTCTGAGCGACCGTGCCGACGTCCCGTCAGAACAGGGTCACCGGATGGAGGCCCGCGTCGTCAGAAAACCGAGTTGACGCGTGCCGAGTCCCAGAGCAGGTTGCCCGGGGCAGCGGGCTTGAACGGGACCGCCTTGTCGCCGGTGCCCGCGTAGAACTTGGCGCCCGAGGTTCCGACCGCGTAGAGATCGGCCCGCCCGTCTCGGTCGGCGTCGCCGATGCCGACGAGGTGGGTGAAGACGCCCCAGCCCCCGCCGATCCTCGTGCGCGGTGCGTAGGTGCCGTCGCCCCTGCCCTCGTACAGCCACAGGACACCGGCCTTGTCGCGGGCGACGAGGTCTCCGGCGGAGGTGCCTGTGATGTTGCCGGTGGCGGTGAGCTGGTTGTAGATTCCCCAGCCCCGGCCGATCTTCTTGCGGGGGGCGAACGGCGCGCTCGTGCTGCCCGTGCCCTTGTAGAACCACACGTCGCCGGCGGCGTCGGTGGCGAGGAGGTCGGACTTCCTGTCGCCGTTGAAGTCGCTGCCGCCGGTTATGTTGTTGTAGATCTGCCAGCCGCCGCCGATCTTCGTACGGCCGGCGAAGTTGCCGTTTCCGTTGCCCCGGTAGAGCCAGAGCACGCCGGCCTTGTCACGGGCGACAAGGTCGCCGGCCGGGCTGCCGGCGATGTTTCCGACGGCCTCCAGCTGGTTGTAGACCTGCCAGCCGCCGCCGACCTTCACCCGGCCCGTCGAGTACGGCTGCGGCGCGGACGCCACCTTGGCCGAGTCGTCGCGCCACAGCACGCCCGCGGTGTCACGGGAGAGCAGGTCCGGTGTGCTGTTGTTCGTGTAGTCGTGCAGGCCGGTCGTACGGGTGACCTTGAAGGTGCCGGTCTGCGCGACGTCCGGACCGATGCCGTTGAGCGGGGAGGCGGTGAAGTCCCAGGCGTAGTCGCCGCTGGGCGCGAACTCCTTCATGCCTTCGGCGTTGGGAAGCATCCCGTCCCAGCGGAAGTCGACGGATCCCTTGCCTTCGTAGGTGGCCGCCTGCGCGAAGTCGTACCGCACGCTGCGGCCCGTGCCGACGTGACGCACCGTCACGGAGCCCTTGGCGTTGGTCCGGGAGAGCACCCAGCGGAGCAGGGCCTGACCGTTGTTCTTGTCGAGGTCGACGGCCGGGGGAGTGGCCTCGGTGTGCAGCGTGAGCACGGTCGGCTCGCCGGTGCTCGCGATGAGCGTGGCGGTGGGCTTGCCGTCCGCCCCGAGTACGATCCGGTAGACCCCCTCGCCGTGGGCGACCGTGCCGCCGCGCACCAGGAGCGCACCGTCGGCGGTGGGGACGGTGGACGAGGCGTGGTCGAGAAGCTTGACCGTGGATTTGTCGACGAGGTTGACGGCACTGAGCGCGAAGCGCGGGGACGCTTCGGTCGCGGCGGCGCCGCCCGGAGCCGCGTACGTGACCCAGTTGCCCAGGACGCCGATGTGCGGGCGGACGGAGTTGCCCAGGTCGGCCGCTTCCACGGCCGACGTGCTCCCCGAACCGTCGCGGGTGGCGTACATGAGCTTGGCGTGCGCGGACGTCGGGGCGTCGACCCATACCCAGCGGTCCCCGGAAAGGGCCGTGTCGGTGTCGTACGCGGACACGCCCACCTCACGCTTCTCGACGACGGAGGCGGTGGCGACGTCCACGACGGCGAGGTAGGAGCGGTCGGTGTCGGCACCCGCCGAGACGTACCGGACGAGCGCCGAGCTGTCCGAGAGGGCCTCGACGCTCTGGACCCTCGAGTTCGGCGTGAGGCCGGTCACCTGCCGGTCGCTGCCCGCCTGATTCCCCTCGCCGATCAAACGGAGCTGGCCCACCTTGCTTGGCTGTCCCAGGACGAGAAGACGAGAGTCCTGCCGACCACGCCCTTCCAGTGGAGCCGGGTGTCGGCCTGGTTGACGACCGCGGGGTCGCTGCCCGGCGATGACATGTCATGGAGCAGGTACCGGGTCGTGCCGTCCTCCTTGGCGACGACGGTGTCGGAACCGCCGCCGCGGTACCCGCTGTACCACTCCGGGAGGGCCGTGGTAGTGCCGTCGACGGTGCTGGTCCAGCGGTAGTACGTGTGGTCCCATCGGCGCTCCACCGACAGAAACCCGGTCGGGCCGACACTGAGGATCTGGTCGGTGCGGGGGATGGAGATGACGCCGTCGACGGTCGCCTGCGCGTCGGCGGGCCGGCGTCCGTGGCGACGGCAGCGGTGGGCGTCGCGGCGATCGCGGGCGCTGTCGCGAGGCTCGCACCGACGGTCGCGGCCAGAACGGTGGTGACGGCCGCGACGAGCTGATGTCGGGCGGGACGAACATGGATCAAAGCGGGTTCCTCTCAAACGACCGGGCGCGCACCAGGGGCTGCGCGCCCGGTCAGACTCTTGATCACGTCAGAAGGTTGTGCTGGGTGGCGATGTCGTCAGGCCGACGGAGGTGTCGCTCAGGCGAAGTGGTCCTACCGGCGCTTGGTGCCGGCGAAGTACACACCGACCTGCTCACGCGAGCGGAAGGGTACGCGCCGGTCGCCCGTGCCCTTGGAGGGGTACACACCGTGGGAGTTGGCAGCGGTTGTCGGCGTACAGGCGGGCGCCCGTCGCGGTTGGCGTCGCCGCCGCCGACGAGGTGGGTGTACGTGTTCCAGTCGCCGCCCACCCGGATACGGGACGCGAAGGTGCCGTCGCCCTTGCCCAGGTACAGCCACGAACGACGACACGCATCACGGCCTTGGCGGGCATGGTGAGGTCTCAGTCGACCTGCGATTGGCGCCACCTCTACGCGGCCTGACTCCGCCATGCCGTATCCCCGAAGGGGGCCGCCATCTCCACGATCAGGCACCAGTCCGAACCGGTCGTGATGTGCGTGGCGACCCCCTCGCTGTCGATCAGTCACACGTCCAGCGGGCCGGACCGAGCCTCTGAGCCGTACAGGTGCCACGAGGCGACTACTTGCTCAAGACGCCGCCCGACCAGGTAGTCAGGACGCGCACCGACCCCATGCAACAGGCACTCGCTCACCCTCTTCGACTCCACCCGCCGACCGTACCGGGGAAACCCCCAGCTCACGCCCTTATACGGGACAAGCCTTAGTTCAGCATGCTGGGGTCCTCGGGCCGGAGCAATTGCTGGGCAACGAGCTCGGAGCGGGTCAGCTCGAGCAACCGCCCCATCCAGTTCCGTCCCCGACCGTCGGGGACGTCTCTCCAGAAGGGTGAGTCCGAGAAACCGGTGTAGCTGATCCTGGCGTCCCCTGTGGAGACGAGGACCTGGGCGGGTTCAGGGTGCTGAGTGAACTTCGCGCGAAGGAGCTCTGCCATGACCGCGAGCCGAATGTCGGGCCAGTCACTCCGGTGCGTTGCCCGGCCACCCAGGTCATGTGCCTCTGTGCCGGAGGCCGCATCCCGGATTCTGTTTCTGTCAGAAGCGTCGGTGGCCGACAACGCCCAGTACCCATGCAGTACGGACGCATAGGACTCGCCGGCGAACACGATCTGTGCAGGGAAGTCGTTGCGGAGCATGAACAGACCCGGCTGCTCAGGCCACCCCTGTGGGTAGACGGTTTCGTGTGAGATGAGAGCCGGCCGGCCGGGTTCTGAAGGATCGTCGGCATGCTGGATGGCTCGCCCCTCCTGCTCGCTCTGGACTCCCTGATCTCCGCGGTTGAAGTAGTCCAGGACGTCCTGATGCATCTCCGCTGTCACTACCGGGCCATCGCCGTCGACGGCCTCACCAATGTTCGTGAGCAGGATCCGCAAGGGACGGTCCTGGCGGTCCATATCTCCGAGGACATAGATCCGAAGATGCGGTGGAACCGCCAGATATGCCGCTCGGAGAAGTGCCCGGTTGGACTCGGCTGGCTCCTGCTGAAAGCATCGGATCGCATCCCAGCAACGTTGCCCGGCAGTTGGTCGCTCATTGAGTACTTCGATGCGGTCAGCGACTTCCAGAAGAAACCCCTCCGGTGTCAGCGGTTCGCCGCGACGAGAGGCCCACTTCGATGGTTCCTCGGGAAGCGGTGGAATCTCAGGGTTGGTCACCGCCAATCGGCCCGTTGCCAGCATCTTCTCGAGGCCGGCCAGGTCCGTACGTTCTCCGCAGGTGATCGCTCCGTCCGCGAAGACAATCAAGTCGTCGAGGTAGTACTCACTGTCTGGTCGATACCGCCGCCAGACATGGCACCAGGCCCCATCGATCCTCTCTCTATCCACCATCCGATATGTCGGTCCCCGCCAAGTCATGAGCGCACGCTATCGCCTGCGGGACGATCATGGGAGTAGCAAGGGAGTCCCCATTGACTTCTCGACAGTGCTGTCGTCCGCCACCCGCAGCGATACCAGCGCGCCTCCGGCGCCAGCACACGACGCCTGCGCTCTCCGAGGCGGAGCACAGCCCGATCCCATCGCCTGGGAACCCACAACTGGGACTGCTGCACGGATAAGTGACACCTGACCTGGCTTCCTGAGAGACGGCCTGGAAGGATGTTGCAGTACCCAAGCCCTATCCGAAGGAGTTCCGCGAGGACGTCGTGCGGGTCGCGCGCAACCGTGAGCCCGGCGTCA
>RHMC01000225.1 GCA_003719395.1 Streptomyces altiplanensis | reverse complement strand
GGCCTGGGCATGATCGCCCTCGGCGTCCTGCTCACCCGCCGCACGCACACCGGCGCCACGCGTTAGGACGGTCGCATGTCTCTCTCCATCGCTCAGCAAAGCGTCGAGCAGCTCGGCGGCCAGGCCAGCATCCTGGCGCGCCAGCGCCGTGACCACGCCGAACTCGACCGCCTCATGAACCTCTACGCGTCCGGCAGCAGGCCACGGGAGGAGCGGCAGCAGATGCTGAAGGACATCATCCAGCTGACCTTCAGCCACGCCTTCGCCGAGGAGACCGTGCTGTGGCCCGCCCTGCGGCGGCTCGCGCCCGACGGCGAGGCGCTGACCTCGCGGGTCGAGGAGGAACACCAGGAGATCAACGACCTCGTGGCCGACATCGAGCGCACGGACCCGGACGATCCCCGCCACGACCACTTGACCGGCCGGGTCTTCGCCCTGATCCGGCAGGACATCCGGGACGAGGAGGACCTGCTCCTGCCGCGACTGCAGGAGGCCCTGGGCGACGACCCCGTGCGTCTGCGCCGTCTGGGCTCGGCCTGGGAGACCGTCCGCCGCACCGCTCCCACCCATCCGCATCCGGCGGTGCCGCGCCGGCCGCCCGGCAACGCCCTGGCCGGGGTCCCCCTGAGCGCGTTCGACCGCGCCCGCGACCTTGTGCCCGCCGGCACCCGGGCGTTCCGCGGCCGCAGGGCCGCAGCGGCGATCGCGGCGCTTCTCGCCGTGTGGCTCGTGGGCGTGTCGGTACGGCGGAAGCGCTGACACGCGGCGGCGCCGGCGCGTCGCGTCCGGTGCCGGCGTCCCGGCGGCTCCGGCAGTGCCTCCCGGCACCTGCCGGCTCCGTCCACCGAGTCCACCCGCGGGAGAGTTACTTCTCCTCGAAGTCGTCCCGGCTCACACCCGCCTCTTCCAGAGCCTCCCGAATCGTGCGGCCGGTCCCGCCCTCCGACTCCGGTCCGGCCTTGCTGGTGTCCTTGACGACTTCGTCGGTCGATTCGGTCTTCGGCCGGTTCTCCTCGGGCACAGTCATGGGCCATTTCCTCTCTGGGTGTCCGGTTGCCGCAGCGGGCCGTGCGGCCGGCCGGTAGGCCGGTCGCGCTTCCGTCCCCGGCTCCCTCGCGACAAGAAGCCGACACCGCGGCTCACCAGCCGCTTTTCCTCATATATGCCGCTTAAACCTGATCTGCGGCGTAGCTCGGCCGAGCGGATGACTCACGGTTTCCCTCCCGGCGCCACGGGCACCCATGCGCTCCTGCCGCCGCCCCCTCGCCGACCGCACCGCACCGCTGCTGCTGAAGGGATACGCCTGGCTTCCGGACCGGATGCGGCGTGCCGCAGGCTCCGTCGTCCGCGCCCGGGTGCTCGGGCGGCACGCGGTGGCTCTGCGCGGTCCGGAGGCGGTGTGGTTCTTCAAGGCGGTGTTCCTGTCGCTCCTCACGCCCCTGCCCGTGTCGCCGACCTGGCCGAGCAGGTCACCGGGGTGTGGGACGGGGCGGTGGCGTCCTGGAGCGACCGGCCGGACGTGGTGCTGTTCGACGAGGCGGCGAAAGTCCTCACCACCGGGGTGCGCCGCTGGGCCGGCGTACCGCTGGACGGGCCGGCGGCGGAGCCCGTGGCCCGGGACCTGGTGGCGACGGTCGACGGCTTCGCCACCCCGGGACCGCGCCACTGGCGTGCCCGCAGCGCCCGCGGCCGGTGCGAGACCTGGCTGGCCCGCCTGGAGTACGACGTACCGCCCCAGGACCTGACCATCCCCCTGTGCCGTGTTCCCACCCGCCCGCGCAGCGGCTTCCGCAGCACCTCGTACGCCGCGCCGATGCGTGAAACCGGCCCGCACCGGGGGCGGCCGGCTCACGGAGGCGGCGGGTGCGGCGCCCGTCCGCCGGATTCCGGCAGGGGGACGCGCAGAGGCCCGGTCCCGCGGGTGGGAATCGCGTCCAGTCCGCGGTACGCGCCGGCGAGGCCGCCGGTGACCGCGGCGACGGTGTCCGTGTCACCACCGAGGTCGGTCGCGGCGCGTACCGCGTCCTCGTAACCGGCCGTCGTGGGCGGGGCCCGGACGGCGGGCCCCGGGCGCGGCCGACGGCTCCGTTGAATCAGGTGGCCCGGCCGGGGTGGCGGGCCGGAAGCGAGGGCGGCGGCGTATCGCTGACGGTGGTCCGGGTGGACGCGGCCCATTACCCCCTGCCGGGCCGACGACAGCCGTACGGAACGGTTCGTGATGCGCCGGAAGCCGTGTGCGGGCGGGCGGGCCGTCGGTCTCGTACGGCGCGGGCGGGAAGGCGGCGGAGCGCGGCCTTTGGGAACCCGAGCGGGCGCACCACCACGCGGTGGGCGTAATGTCCTTATACGGTGTTATTTTCCGCATTCTGAAGGGGCGGACTCATGAGGCATGAGGCTTCGCGGCATGCCCACAGGAGCCGTGGTCGCGTGCGGCCGGACAGACGAACAGGGGAAACAGGGGAATAGGACATGGCTTCGCCGGAGGAGGAGGCCGGAGCGCCGGAAGTGCTGGACCGGCTGCTCTCCCGGGCGCTGCGCGAGACCGGGGCGTACGGCGGCGGGATCTACGTGCGGTCGGCGGACGGCCAGGTGCTCTCCGCCGCTGTGCTCGCCGGAGTGCCGTCCAACCTGGCGATGCCCTGGGCCAGGATCGGGATATCGGCCTCGGGCCCACTGGCCGAAGCGGTGCGGGAAGGCCGGCTGGTGTGGGTCGGGGCCGAGGGGGAGCTGGCCCGCCGCTACCCCCGCATCGGCCTCGCGCTGCCGTACTCGTTCGCCCTCGCGGCTGCTCCGGCACTCAGCGCGCAGCAGATCTGGGGCGGACTGCTGCTGCTGTGGCCGGGATCCCACCCTCCGGTGATCGAACGGGAGCGGCAACGGGCGATCCAGAAGGCCTGCGGATATGTCGGCGCGGCTCTGCGCCACGGCGCCGACAGCGGCCGTCCGGTCCTGCCGGGGGCCGGACCGCGGATCATGCCGGTGCCGCGGCGGCGAACGGTCACCCAGGCCGAGGCGACGGCGGCGGTGGATTTCGCCGAGCGGCTCCCGGAGGGCGGCTGCGCGCTCGATCTCGACGGCAGGATCACGTTCATCACCCCTGTCGGCGCGGCGCTGGTCGGCAGTGACGTCCCGACCCTGCTGGGGGCGCGGCCCTGGGAGACCCTGCCCTGGCTGGACGACCCCGTGTTCGAGGACCGCTACCGATCGGCGGTGATGAGCCGTCATCCCACGTCCTTCACCGTCCGGCGCCCGGACGGCCTGTGGCTGTCCTTCGAGCTCTATCCCGACGCCCGGGGCATCAGCGTCCGTATCGCCCGCTCCGGTGTTGCCGCGGGCGCGCAGGTCCCCACGCCGGCACCGACCGCGACCCCGCGGACGGAGACGGGGCCGACCCGCGCGGGGGTGCTGTACCAACTGGCCCATCTCGCCGCCGCGCTGACCGAGGCGCTCAGCGTGCCCGATGTGATCCGGCTGGTGGTCGGCCAGATCGCACCCAGCTTCGGTGCCCAGGCCGTCGTACTGCTCGCCGCACAGGCGGGAAGGCTCCGCGTGCGCGGTCATCACGGCTACAGCTCGCAGGAGGTGGCGCATTTCGACGGAGCGTCACTGACGCCGGACAGCCCCGGCGGGCGCGTGGTGACGACGGGCGAGCCGGCCTTCTTCGCCTCCCGCCGCGAACTCGGTGACGCCTTTCCCGGCTCCACGGCCGGCGACGGCAACAACGCCTGGGCCTTTCTGCCCCTCCTCGCCTCGGGGCGCCCGATCGGCTGCTGCGTACTGGCCTATGCGCGTCCTCACGTCTTCGGGCACGACGAACGCGCCCTGCTGACGGCGTTCGGCGGGCTGGCCGCCCAGGCGCTGGACCGCGCCCATCTGTACGACACCAAGAGCGGACTCGCCCGCAGCCTCCAGGCGAGCCTGCTGCCCCAGACACTGCCGGTGCTCCCCGGCCTGCAGACGGCGGCCCGTTACCTGCCCGCCACCCGCGGCATGGACGTCGGGGGAGACTTCTACGACCTGATCCGCCTCGACGACACCACGGCCGCCGCGGTCATCGGAGACGTCCAGGGGCACAGCGTCACCGCAGCCGCCCTGATGGGACAGGTCCGTACCGCCGTGCGGGCCCACACCATCGCCGGCGCGTCCCCCGACGACGTCCTCGCGCGGACCAACCACCTTCTCACCGACCTGAACCCGGGGCTGTTCACCAGCTGCCTGTACGTCCAGCTCGATCTCGCCCGCCGGCGTGCGCGCCTCGCGACCGCGGGCCATCCGCTGCCGCTCCTGCGTCACCCGGGAGGGCGCACCGAAAGCCCTGCCCTGCCGCCCGGGCTCCTCCTGGGCATCGACCCCGCAGCGGACTACCGGGCGGTCGATGTCGCCCTGCCGCCCGGCGCCGTCCTGGCCCTGTTCACCGACGGCCTGGTCGAAGCACCGGGCACCGACATCGAGGACGCGACTGCGGACCTCGCCGAAGTCCTCAGCGCCGGGGACCGCGACCTCGAAGCCCTCGCCGACAGCCTCGTGCGGCACGCACGGCCGTCGGGCGACCGCAGGGACGACACGGCCCTGTTCCTTCTGCGTCCGGCCCCGCCGTGACGGCGGGGCCACCGGGCCCACCACACGCCACCGGGCCCACCACATGGGCGGATGAGTCCTGTGGGGCATATGTGGTACTGCGCGGGGAACTCGCAGACCACGGCGACCCATCGGTACCGCGACGGCGCAGCGCGGCGGAGGGCCCGACGGAACTGTCTGTGAGGAGAGACCGTGAGCGTCACTGCAGGGGCGGAGGAACTCGACACCGCCGATCCGAAGAGGGGGATCCTGCTGCCGGGAATCCCTGCGGCCGGCCGGCCGACGGCCGTCACCGCGGATCCGCAGCACCCGGCCGGTAACCGCGGCGGTGCCGTATGTGCGGACTGAGCGGAGAGATCAGGTTCGACGGCGGACGGCCCGACGTCGCCGCGGTCGAACGCATGACCGACCGACTGGCGGCGCGCGGCCCCGACGGGCGGGGGATGTGGTCGCAGGGCGCGGTGGCCCTGGGGCATCGCCGACTGAAGATCATCGACCTGTCCGAGCGTGGGGCCCAGCCCATGACCGACCCGCAGAGCGGGCTCACCGGCGTCTTCAACGGCTGCGTCTACAACTACCAGGAGCTCCGTAAGGAACTGGAGGGCCTCGGGCACCGCTTCTTCTCCACCTCGGACACCGAAGTGCTGCTCAAGGCCTACCGGCAGTGGGGCACCGACTGCGTCGAGCACCTCTTCGGGATGTTCGCTTTCGCCATCGCCGAGCACGACACCGGCCGCCTGGTGCTGGCCCGCGACCGCCTGGGCATCAAGCCGCTGTACCTGGCCGAGGGGGCGGACCGACTGCGATTCGCCTCGTCCCTGCCGGCGCTGCTCGCGGGCGGCGCGGTGGACACCTCCCTCGACCCGGTGGCGGTGCACCAGTACCTGAGCTGGCACGCCACGGTGGCCGCGCCGCGGACCGTGCTCGCCGGGGTGCGCAAGCTTCCCCCGGCCACCGTGCGGGTCGTGGAGCGGGACGGCCGGTACCGGGAACACTGCTACTGGCAGCCGTCGTACACCCGCAGGTCCGCGTACGCCGGCATGGACGCGGCCGACTGGCGGGACGCGGTGCTGGACGCGCTCCGCACGGCCGTGCGCCGCCGGATGGTCGCGGACGTGCCGGTGGGCGTACTGCTGTCGGGCGGTCTGGACTCGAGCCTGATCGTGGCCCTGCTGGCCGAAGAGGGGCAGACCGGCCTGTCGACCTTCAGCGTGGGATTCGAGTCGGAGAACGGTGAGGAGGGCGACGAGTTCAGCTACTCGGACCTCGTGGCGAAGCGGTTCGCCACGGACCACCACCAGCTCATGATCCCCTCCGACCGGGTGTCGACCGGACTGGGCGGGGCGATAGAGGCCATGAGCGAGCCCATGGTCAGCCACGACACGGTCGCTTTCCACATGCTGTCGGAGCAGGTCGCCAAAGAGCTCAGCGTCGTCCAGAGCGGACAGGGCGCGGACGAGGTCTTCGCCGGCTACCACTGGTATCCGGCGATGGCCGCCGTCGGGCGCGAGCAGGAGCCCGGGACGTACGCCGACGTGTACTTCGACCGGCCGCACGCCGACCTGGCCCGGATGCTCCAGCCGCACATGCTGGTGGACCACGACGCCTCCGGCGACTTCGTCCGGGCCCACATGGCGGTCGACGGCGCCGAGACCGCACTCGACGCGGCGCTCCGGCTGGACGTCCACGTCATGATGGTCGACGACCCGGTCAAGCGTGTGGACAACATGACCATGGACTGGGGCCTGGAAGCCCGGGTGCCGTTCCTCGACCACGAACTGGTCGAACTGGCCGCCGCGTGCCCGCCGGAGCTGAAGCTCGCGCAGGGGGGCAAGGGAGTGCTGAAGGACGCCGGCCGTCAGGTGCTGCCCCGCGAAGTCGTCGACCGCCCCAAGGGCTACTTCCCGGTCCCGGCGATCCGGCACATGGCCGGGCCGGTACTCGAACGCGTGCGTGAAGCCCTGTCCGCTCCCGAAGCCCGGCAGAGAGGCGTCTTCCGCGAGTCGTACGTCGCCGAACTTCTGGCAGCGCCCGACGCGCACCGGACCAAGCGCGGAGCCAACGCCCTGTGGCAGGTAGCTTTGCTGGAGATATGGCTGCAGACGCACGGAATCAGGTGATCGGCGAGGGGCGGCTGCGGGAGCCGGAAAAGGCTCCCCCCTCGTCCGCGACCACGTTCCCGGGCACGCCGGGCCGGTTCTCGCCGGGCCGCGCTCCGGCCGCTGCGTCGGCCCCCGCGGCGGTGCCCCTGCCGGACGCACCGGGAACCCGGGACACTCCGACACCCTTGGTGGTCCACGGCTGCTGGTATCCGTCGGCGGACCCGACGGGCGGGCAGGTGGCCTTCATCTGCGACCGGACCGGTGTACCGCAGCTGTGGGCCGCGGCCGCCGACGGCAGCGCCGCCCACCTCCTGGACGCCGATCCGGACCCGGTGACGGAGGTCTCCTGGTCACCCGACGGCCACCTGGATCGCGTACACCACCGCTCCGGGAGGCGGTGAGCACACCCGGGTGCTGTGCGTACGCCCCGACGGCACCGGCCGCCGGGAGCGCGCCGGCGCCGAGCAGGGCCAGTTCGCCCAGCTGGGCTGCTGGGCGCGCGACGGCTCGGCTCTGGCCGTCACCGTCGCCGAACCGGCCGCCGTGGACGCGGTGGCCGCCGTGGCCGCGGAGCCCGGCACGGCCGGTCACACACACGGCGAATTCCGCGCCGACGCCGCAGTAGCGGCACTGCCCGCGGGCTGGGCCGACCGGGACGGCCACGCCACCCTGCTCGGCGGCGGGAACCGGGACCACGCGGGGCCCGGTCCGCATCCGGGGACGGACACGCCGCCGTCGGGCGCTGCGGCAGCGACATGACGAGCGGCGGGCTGGCCGCGTACCTCGTCGATCCCCTGGGAGTGGGCTCGCCCGTCCTGCTGGCCACCGAGGCCGGCGCCGCCACCCTGCGGGTGTGCGACATCAGCGCCGACGCCCGTGCTCGCGCTCCTGCGCCGTGGCCCACGAGGACGGCGTGAAGCGATGGTGGTGCGCACCACGACGCGCGGACGACGTGCGTGGTACCGGTGGCCGACGGCGATCCGTGGATCGGCCGGTTCTCGCCCGACCGGCGCACACTGTGGCTGCGCAGCGACGCCGACCGCGAGTTCCCGGCCCTCATGACCGTCACGCTGGGAGCCGGGGGTGAGCGTCTGGGCCTCGGTGCGGCGGCCGAGCGGGACGCCGCGGGCCTTGAGCTGCTGACCGTCTCCGACGACGGAGGGTCGGCCGTCCTCGCCTGGAACGTGCACGGCGCGAGCGAGCTGGAAGTGGTCACCCTCCCCGCCGCGGGACGGGGCAGCAGCGCGTCCCCGCCGCAGGCCGTCGCCGTACCGCTGCCGCACGAGGTGGTGACGCGCATCTCCTCCAGCGGGCCGAGCGGCATGTTTCTCGCCCTCTCCGGCTCCCAGCGCCGGCCGGGCGTGTGGCGGCTTCCCGACGGCGCGTCCCCTCTGCCCCCTGTGCGCACGGGCTGGTCGGCGCGTGACGAGGACGCCGTACCACCGGGCCGCCCGCGGTGCGTCCCCGGCCGGTGCGCCTGCGCGCCCGTGACCGGTCTGCCGCTCGGCGCTGGTACTACCGGGCGGCGGACCGCGACACCGGCGGGCCGGCACCCTGTGTGATCCACCTGCACGGCGGGCCGGAGGAGCAGGAGCGGCCGGTCTTCAATCCGCTCTACCACGAGCTGCTCGGCCGCGGACTGGACGTCTTCGCGCCCGATGTCCGGGGCTCGTCGGGCTGGGGCCGCTCCTTCGTGGACGCGGACCTGGGCACCGGGCGGTTCGCGGCGATCGACGACGTCGCCGACTACGCCGCGCACATCGTCGCAGCCGGGCTCGCCGATCCCACACGGCTGGCCGTGATGGGACGTTCGTACGGCGGCTACCTGGTGCTCGCGTCCCTGGTGTGGCACCCGGACCTGTTCCGTACCGGCGTCGCCGTCTGCGGCATGTCGGACTTCGCGACCTTCTTCGCCGGGACCGAGCCGTGGATCGCGGAGTCGGCCGCTGCCAAGTACGGCCATCCCGAACACGACCGGGAACTCCTGCACGCACTGTCCCCCATGAGCCGCATCGACGCGCTGCGGGTTCCGCTGCTGGCGGTCCACGGGGAGCACGACACGAACGTCCCGCCCGGCGAGTCGGAGCAGGTGGTACGAGCGGCACGCGAGCACGGCGTCCCCTCGGAGCTGCTGCTGCTGAGGAACGAGGGGCACGATTTCCTGCGGGCGGACAACCGACGGCTGTTCCGTCGCGCCGCCGCCGACTGGATGGAACGCCACCTCAACGGCTGAGCGGGTTCAGGCCCGGCCGGAGCGCCGCCGGACTCCGGCCGGCGGCATGCCTTCCCGCTCCCGAAGGAGCTGACGCGGGCAGGGACGGCGGTCGCGAAGCCCGCGACACTGTGAGGGCTCGCGGCCGGTCACGGCGCGGTGCTCTGCGTGGTGATCAGGTCGGTCAGCGCCCGGATACCGCCTTCGGCGAGTGCGCGGCGTTGCTGGTCGGCGGGGGTGCCCTGCCGCAGC
>RHMC01000224.1 GCA_003719395.1 Streptomyces altiplanensis | reverse complement strand
TCAGCGCAGGCCACCCGCTTGACCTCTACTCCCCGGATTAACAAACCACCGCTAGCCGAGCCTCCTCGGCGTCGGTCAGGGACCTGCCGTAGCCGGCCAGGAACGCCTCGTACAGGTCGGGTCGGCCGACCCAGGCGTCGGACAGGCGGACCAGATCCCGTACGGCCGGACCCGGCTCACTGCGCTCGAGGTCGATCACCGCCACGAAGACATCGGGATCGTCCGTCCCGTCCGCCTCACCGGGAAGGGCAGCGTTGGAGGCGTAGACAATGTTGCGGAGCTGGAAATCCCCGTGGGTCTCCACCCACTCCAAAGGCTGCAGATCCTCGGCCTGCCGGACGAGCTCGCGGACGAACTCCTCATCCTCCGGGAGCAGATGAGCCCGCGCCCCCGCCAGATGCCGGTCGGCTTTGGCGATGGCCGGGCCGCTTCCGGCGGGAGCAGGCCGTGGAGGAGAGGACTGATGGATGCGGCGGGCCAGCGCGCCGATCCGGTGGAAGACCGCCTTCTGCTGCCGCGGGGCAAGCACAGCGCCTTGCAGCGGGCGGCCCGGCACCGCGGTGAGTACCATCGCCCGCAGTGTCTCGTCGGCGGCGACCAGCCGGGGCGTGGCCGCCCCCAACGCCGGCGCCCACGTCCGCAGCCCTCGCTTGTGGACGGGGTTTCTGACTGACCGCTGACCGACGTGTTCGATCCCCAGCCCTGAGCCACGACGGGTCACCTGGGCTTGATCCGCTTTGGCGGACATCCGAAATCAGGGGTTCAGCCCCGGGAGGATGTCCATCATGGAGAGCATGGGGAAGAAGAAGCCTCGCCCTCGTCGCTCGTTCACGCCGGAGCTCAAGGCGGAAATCGTCGAGCTGTGCCGACGCGGTGACCGCTCGGTCGGCACACCATCCAGCGGGAGGCCGACGACATCGCCGCCGTCCTCGACCTCGCCGGCCCTGACGCGATCCTGCTCGGCCACTCCTACGGCGGACTGATCACCCTCGCCCACGCCCTGCACCAGCCCTCCGCGGCGTTCAGCCTCTACGAGCCCCCGATACCGCTGGGCGGCCCCGTCGGCGGCGACGCCCTCGCCCCCTTCGAGGAGGCCGTCCAGGCCGGCGACCTCGACCAGGCCCTCACCCTCGGGTTGCGGAACTTCCTGAAGTTCCCCGACGAGGCCATCGAGGAGTTCCGCCAGACCCCGTTCTAGGCCATCCGCGCGTCCATGACTCCGACGTGGGCCCGCGAGATGCGCGCGATGGACCCACGACCGGCGGCAGAGCGGTCCGCGTGCCCCAGAGCGCGCAAAGCAGTTGGTCAAACGGTCCGGCTCATCACCTGGGTGCGGTCCGTCCTGTCCGTGAGGGGGCGGTGGCGACGGCGAGGTCGGCGCCCGTGTCGGCGTCCCGCCCGGCCCTGTCGGTGCCGTGCCAGTCCAGGCACATGACGGTCGCGTCGTCTTCCAGGTGGCCTTGGTTGGCGTCGACGACGGCGGCGATGAGGTTCGCGCGGCTTCGCGGGGGTGCAGCGCGCGGGTGCGGACGATCAGGTCCGGCAGGTCGACGCTGTCGGCGTTGCGTTCCAGCATGCCGTCCGTCAGCATCACCAGCCGGTCACCGGGGCGCAGGTCCAGCGGCTGGACCCGGTAGGTGTGGGGCATCTGGAAGCCGAATGGCATATCGATCTGCACAGTGATCTGCCGCACTTGCCCGTCGCGCATCAGCAGCGGCCAGGGGTGCCCGGCGTTGATGAACTCGGTCTTGCCGTCGGCCAGGCTGATGCGCAGTATTTGTCCGGTGACGTAGCTCTGGCTGTGCTCGCGCATGGCCTGGTCGGCGTTGTGGGCCTGCTCGGCGAGGTCGCGCCCGCCCGCCGGGCCCGGCGCAGGGCGCCCACGGCGAGGGTGGCCAGGAGTGCGGCGTCGACGTCGTGGCCCATGGCGTCGGTGATGGAGAGTTGGACCGTGTCTCGGTCGATCGTGTAGTCGAAGGTGTCGCCCCCGACGTGGTCGGCGGGCTCCAGGGCCCCGGCGACCGCGAACTGTGCTGCCTCGCACGCCAGTGACGCCGGCAGCAGCCGGTGCTGGATTTCCGCCGCCAGGCTCAACGGCTTGGTGCGGCGGCCCCACTGATAGACGTCGGTGAAGGACCGGTTCGCGATGACGATGTAGGCCAGGGCGTGCGCGCTCTCGCCGATCTCCTGCATCACCTGGGCGTCCGGTGCCGCGGGCAGGAAAAGTTCCAAAAGTCCGATGGCGTCCCCGCGGTTGGTCACCGGGGCGACCACGCGTACCCGCCTGTCCTCGCCCGTTTCCTCCACGCGCGGCTGCTGGGTGCGGATCACGTCGTCGTACAGGGTGCCCCGCAGCGTGATGCGGCGGGCGGGCTCGCCGGTATCGACGCTTCCCGCGGCCCCCAGCCGTACGACCGAACCGCCGGTGAAGTCGGTGATCAGGAACGACACCGACACGGCCCCGAGGTGCTCCCTGAGCATCCGCGCAACCACGTCCAAGGACTCCACCGGTGCAGCGGTCTCCGCCGCCGCCAGCACCCCTGCCAGGGTCAGCGCCCCACCCCGGACACTCCCCACAGAAGAGGTCACCGGCCCGCCGTCCCCGCCCGGCACGCCTCCGCTCACGCCGACTCCCTGCTGCTCGATGATGCCCCGGGCCCCGTCCACGGTGCCGAAAATGCCGGTGCCAGGCCGGATGCCGGCAGCCATATTCCACCACGGCCGCCACATCGGATACGTCGAGGCCACTCGAACAGACAGGGCCAGGCAATGGCACCGCTGCGTACCCGAGGGCTGCCGGCTGCGGGCGGTCAGGCGGCGGGGCCGGCCCGGGCTGCAGGTGCGGCCTTGCGGTGTGCGATGTTCAGGCGCCGGCTTCTTCGAGCTGGTCTTCGATGATGACGATCCGGCACGCTGCTTTGACGAGCATTCCCTCGTCGGCGAGCGCACGTGCGCGAGCGGGACGCTTGTCAGGACCGGGCTTTACGATCATCAGGTTTCGGGTGTTCCGGTCGTCTTGGTCCACGGCAGCAGTCTGTGCCGACCTGCGACTAGGACCTGTGTGATGTCGTGATCAGCTGCCGGGTTCTGTCCTCTTCGCAAAGTGGAATCCGGTAGGACTGAGGTTGTGACACGTAGGCAACTCACCCATGCTCAGTGGAAGTTCATCGAGCCGTATCTGCCGATTGGTAGATACGGCCCGTACCCGGAGCGGTTGCGGGAGCAGTTCGAAGGTGTGATCTGGCGGTTCCGCTCCAGTGGGCAGTGGCGGGAGATGCCGGCCGAGTTCGGCCCGTGGGCCACTGTCTACGGACGCTTCCGCGTCTGGCGGGACGCCGGTGTCTTCACGGCCCTGTTGGAAGGCTTGACCGCCCAGGGGGCCAGCGCGGGAAGGACGGACTTGTCGCTGGTCAGCGTGGACTCCACCACGGTCCGCGCCCACCACGACGCCGCGGGGATGCGGGTCAGCAAGCACCTCATGAATGCCCTGGAGCAGGCCGTGCAGGAGCAGGACGCCGCCCGGCAAAAGGGGGCGGCACGGAGGAACAGAACGGACAGGACGAACGCCGGCGCATCCGGCGCCGACGCAGGCTCCGCCTGAAGGAAGCCCTGCTCGGCAGGTCCCGGGGCGGACTCACGAGCAAGATTCACCTCGCCTCGGACCGCCGGTGTCGTCCCCTCGCGTTAGCTTTGACCGCCGGGCAGGCCGGGGACAGCCCGCAATTCATCCCCGTGCTCGCGAAGGTGAAGGTCCGCCTGCCGGTCGGCCGTCCCCGCACGAGGCCCGGCGCGGTCGCCGCGGACAAGGCCTACTCGTCTCGCGGCAACCGCGCCTACCTGCGAAAACGTGGAATCAAGGCCGTCATCCCGGAGAAACGGGACCAGGCCGCCAACCGCAAGAAGAAGGGCGCACGAGGCGGCCGGCCCATCAGCCACGACGCCGACCTCTACAAGGAACGGAACACCGTCGAACGTCTGATCAACAAGCTGAAAGCCTGGCGGGGCATCGCCACCCGCTACGACAAGAGCCCGGACAGCTACCTCGCCGGGCTCCACCTCCGCGCCGCCATGATCTGGATCGACGACCTCCTGAAACCCGCCGACTGATCACAACCTCACACAGGCCCTAGCGGCCGGCCGTTGGGTGCCACTCGCGGCGGAGGAGGCCGAAGACCCAGGAGTCGGAGACGTCGCCGTTGACGACGCAGTCCTCGCGGAGGGTGCCTTCGCGGACGAAGCCGAGCTTCTCTAGGACCCGGGCGGACGCCACGTTGCGGGTGTCGGTCTCGGCCTGGACGCGGTTCAGGTCCAGGGTGTCGAACGCCCACCGCAGGACGGCGTGCGCGGACTCCGTGGCGTAGCCGTGGCCCCACTCGGCGGCGTCGAAGACGTAGCCCAGGGACGCGCTGCGGAAGTCCGGGTTCCAGCTGGTCAGGCCGCACCAGCCGATGAACGTGCCGTCGGAGACGCGGTCGACGGCCACCCGCGCTCCCGTGCCTTCCTCCTCGAACGTCCGGCATGTCGCGATGAAGCGCTGGGCGCGGGTCGGTTCGGTCCACGGCGGGGAGTCCCAGTAACGCAGCACGTGGGCGCTGCTGTGCAGCGCGTAGATCGGCGCCGAGTCGGCGTCGGTGAACGGCCGCAGTCGCAGGCGGGTGGTGTTCAGCTCGGGGGTGGGCAATATCATGCGGAGCATCCTGCCGCCTCACGCTCGCTCCCGACCATCCGTTTATCCGGATGGTCGGGGGCGCCTACGTCCCCGGTGCCGCCGGACGCGCAGCATGGCGGTGAGTCCGCAGTACCTTGTCGACACGGCGAGCAAACGGCAGCCGTGCTGGCGCACCCTCGGGACGCCGACCACCTCGTCCTGTACCAGACCCCGGACGGACGGAGGTATGCCGTCCACTTCACCGAGCCCACCGGCATCGCCGACGGCGCGCTCGCCGGTCCTCCGCCCTCGTCCGAGCCGGACATCGCGCAGGCGGCCCTGGTTCAGAAGGAGGAGGAACTCACCCACCGCCGGCTCGACGTCCTCTGGCACGCACCCGATCAACCGGACTGGTGGACCGGCACGGTCACCGTCGCGGGGCCGCTTCCACCTGCCTGAAGCCGACGCACCGATGCGGTCGGAGCGCTAGACCCCGACAGCGTCGACCATCGCACCCCCAGCAGCAACCTCTCCGTGCCAGTGCTGCTGTCGAAACCCGTGAACATTTCGATTCCTTCTCGGGCGGCGGCTGCCTCCCAAACCGGTGTACATCCGCTGCCCGTTCTCGGGCTCTGGCACAACTTCCGTTTGCGCCGTGAGGCGCTGTTGGTTCGAGTGGAGGTGGAAGACCTGCACCAACCTGCTGTCGCAGCAGTCGGGTTGAAGCTGAGGGCAGCCTGATCCGGGTGATGCCGGGGAGGGTGAGAGCGGCCCTGACAAAGCCGGGACGTACCCAGAACCGCCCGACGGGGCGGGTCCGGCAAGCGTGATGGAGAGGAGTACGCGAGGAACCGGCGTTTTACGTCTCTTAAAGTGCCTCCGGCTCAAACCTGGTGGATCAGGGCCGGTAGCGGTGCGTATGCAGGTCATCCTTTCGGGTGGTCTGACAACTCCTGGGCCGGTCTACGAAAGCTGGCCGGGAGGCCGCGAGGAAAGCCTGCGGCGTACTCGTGGCGATGCCGCAGGGACACAGTCGGGCTCCTACTCCATCGAGCGAACCACAGTGAACACGGGAACCGTCCCGAACCTCGCCCCGTCGCCTGCCTCCAGCAGGCCGACTGGGCTGAGCGCATCGACCGCTGATCGGTTGGGGACGGGGCGGAGCCGCCGTAGCACTCCGAGGCCGGGAGAGCCGGCCGCATGGGGAAGGGCGGCAGCGGTATCGAGAAGGGAAGGACGCTGCAATGCCGGAAGACGCCCCGCCGAATGGCGGAGCTCCGGGCCCTCGGGCCCGGGTACTGGAGATGCAGACCAAGCTTCACCGTCGGACGGTGGCCAATCCCGGCCGCCGGTTCGATGACCTGTTCAACTTCGTGCACGACCCGGCGACGCTGTTGGTGGCGTTCGACCGGGTCGCGGGCAATCAGGGAGCCCGGACTCCCGGCGTCGATGGCCTGACGGCCACCGATGTCGGGGAGTCGGTCGGTGTTCCTGGGTTCCTGAACGACCTGCGGTCCGCGCTCAAGGACGGCTCGTTCCGTCCTTTGCCGGTGCGGGAACGCTGCATTCCCAAGCCGGGAGGCTCGGGGAAGGTCCGCAAGCTCGGGATTCCGACGATCGCGGACCGGGTCGTTCAGGCGGCACTGAAGCTGGTGCTGGAACCGATCTTCGAGGCCGACTTCAAGCCGGTCTCTTACGGGTTCCGGCCCCGACGGCGGGCCCAGGACGCGATTGCCGAGATCCACTACTTCGGCACCCGGGGATATCGCTGGGTGCTGGATGCGGACATCGAGGCGTGCTTCGACTCGATCGACCACACGGCCCTCATGGACCGAGTGCGTCACCGGGTGAAGGACAAACGTGTCCTGGCGCTGGTCAAAGCCTTCCTCAAAGCCGGAGTCCTCACGGAACTCGGCGAGAACAAGGAGACAATGACCGGCACCCCGCAAGGCGGCATCCTCTCCCCGCTGCTGGCGAACATCGCCCTGTCGGCGCTCGACGAGCACCTGCACGGGCCCTGGGAACCAGGCGGGGCAATGGCCACCGAAGGCAAACGCGCCTACCGGCGCCGCAAAGGACAACCCACGTGCGGGTCGTCCGCTACGCGGACGACTTCGTCGTCCTGGTGCACGGCACCGAGGCCGACACCGCGGCACTACGCGAAGAAGTCGCTGACGTGCTTGAACCTCTGGGATTGCGCCTGTCGCAGGCAAAGACCCAGATCACGCACATGAGCGATGGGTTCGACTTCCTGGGCTTCCGCATCCAGTGGAAACGCAAGGGAGGCACGACCAAGTGGCACGTCTACACCTTCATCGCCGACCGGCCCATCCGGTCGCTGAAGGCGAAGGTCCGTGCTCTGACAGGCAGGACATCGCAGCAGGATCTTGCCACCGTGCTGAAGAGACTCACTCAGATCATGCGCGGTTGGGCCAACTACTTCAAGCACGCTGTCGCCAAGCATGTCTTCGACAGGCTCGACGCTTTCGTGTGGTGGCGTCTTATCCGCATGCTGCGGGAACGTCACCGATGGAGTTGGGGCGACGTCCGCCGCCGGTTCACCACCCCCACCGGGCGGTGGCGACCCATCGCGGCGGACGGGATCGAGCTGTTCCGGATCGCATCGGTCACGGTCAGCCGTTACCGATACCGAGCCAGCACGATCCCCAATCCTTGGAAGCCTGCGAACCCCGTCTGACGGCAGAGACCGTGGAGAGCCCGTTGCGTTGAGAGACGCACGGCGGGTTCGGCGAGAGGTCCGGAGAAACGGACCGGGAGCAATCCCGGCACCGCGCTCCGGGCCTACTCAGCGAAGCTATGCCGTGCGTGCTCGCGCCGATATCGGGTGACCCTCGTTGACCTGCCGGTTCGCCGGGTTCGCAGATCTGATGGACCGAGCATCGGAGCCTCATCACGGAAGTTGGGCCAGAGCCCGTTCTCGCGGACAGAGCCACCAGCACCTCGTCGAACACGCAGCCACCCTCGGCATAGACCTGGAGATCACCGCCCGCACCCCCAGGACCAGGAGATTCACCCCCATACCCAAGCGGTGGGCGGTCGAGCCAGACGGCTTTCACATGTCACAACCACACAGGTAACTGACAGCCCCATGGTCGGTCTTCCGCTTCGCTGTAGACCGTCTGGGCGGGTCCGGAGCACTCCCCCGCCCGGGAGGGGGACTTTCGGGGGCTGCGCCTTCTGCCCTGTGCGCTGGCGCGCGCCAGCGGGCCACAGGGCAGGCTGCTGCGGGCTTGTGGGGTTCAGGCGTTTACGTGGCGTGGAGTAATGGCCCGTCGGGGTGCGGCGTGATGCGCCGGCTTGTGCCCTTCGGCGGCCTTAAGGCGGTGCAGCCACAGGGAGGCGGTGGCGAGCAGGCCGGTGAAGACGGCCAGGAGGAGAAGGGAGGCCCACATCTGCCGGCTCCCGGGGTGAGTCCATCCCGTCCAGGTCGCAGCGGCCGCCCACAGCAGGACGCCTGCTGTGTAGAAGGTGCGGACCCGGCGCAGCTGCCGTACGGCCCGCAGGGACATCAGGGATTCAGCCTTCGGTGCCATGCCAGCCCGTATACCCCGATCCGTACCGTTCATCGTCCGGACAGAGTTTCCTCAACAATGCGGTTTCTTCCGTTTCGTCAGCGTTGCTCCCGCTGCTCGCCATGTCCCTCGAAGGTCCGTCGTGCTGCCGCGCCTTGATCCTCGATCAACCCCGCGTTGTCCGGCAGGCCCAAAACATTGCTGCAGTGCTTACACAGTTTCCCGTCTTCTGCGGGTGTGCCGCACGCCTTGCAGAATCGGTTGCCCTGCTGGCCTTCAGTCTTCTCCGTCATGGCATCTCCGATACGGTGGTGAACAGTAGTCGTTTCCGCGTACCCGTGGCGTGAGTGTTGAGTCATACATCTTCTGCTTCGTTTTTTACTTCAGATAGAGTCTGAAATGAGGTGCCCATCAGGGTTCGAGAGCGACAGGCATCTCGGATCGGTGATCTACCCAAGGGCAGAAATGTGGGATCCGGTGTCTGGGGTCGAGCGCCTGCCCGGCGACCGCGACCCGAAGCCGGTCTGGCTGTGGTCCTCACGCACCGGCATGACCAGCGCCGACATCAACCTTCGCTGGCAGGCGTTCCTGCGGCGCTTCGATCTGGAGCACACTTTCCGACTGTTCAAGCAGACCCTGGGCTGGACCGTGCCGAAGGTCCGTGACTCCGCGACAGCCGATCTGTGGACCTGGCTGATCATCGCCGCCCACACCCAACTCCGCCTCGCCCGACCGCTTGCCGAGGATCTCCGCCGCCCCTGGGAACGGCCAGCCGAGCCCCGGCGGCTTACCCCTGCGCGCGTCCTGCCGGGGGTTCCGCCACATCCGCGTGAAGACGGCCCGTCCCACAGCGGTACCGCGACCGTCCCGCCCCGGCCCCGGTCGACCACCCGGCTCACAAAACCGCAGGCCAGACCCACGATACGAGCCCGGGAAAACCGTGAAACGAGCGGGCACCCTCACCGAACACATCCGCCTGAAACAGCAGCGAGGTTAAAGATCAAGCTCAGTAGGGTCGGGGACTGGCGCGGTGGCTTCCGCTCCGTTTCCAGCCCCCGCCGCT
>RHMC01000223.1 GCA_003719395.1 Streptomyces altiplanensis | reverse complement strand
GTGGGCGGGGTCCGGGGCCTCGCGTACGTCGTCGGGCCGTAGGCGTTGCCGTACGCCTGCTGGGCCTGCTGGGCCTGCTGCGTCTGCTGGGCCTGCTGTGTCTGTGGTGCGGCGAACCACGGGCTCTCGTGCGAGCCGGGGCCCTCCTCCGGGGCGGCGTGGGCCTCGTGCTCGTCCTCGTGCTCGTGCTCGTGGTCCATGTCCGGGGCCTCCAGCCACTCCTCGTCGGGGTGGGGCTGCCCGTGCGTCCGCTCCGGATCCTGCTCCTGCTCCTGCTCCTGCTGCTCCCGTACCGGCTGGGACGGGGACTGGGGCGGCAGTGCCCGGCGTTCCTGGGGCTGCGCCTCGACCTCCGGGGCCGGGGGCAGCAGCGCCGGCTCGATGCCGGCCGCGGCCAGGCCCGCGGCGGCCGTGTCCGCGAGCGGGACGCCGTACTTCGCGAGGCGCAGCGGCATCAGCGACTCGACGGGGGCCTTGCGGCGCAGGCACGCCCGTACCGGGCCTGGAGGCGTGCCTGGTAGATCAGGCGGTCCTGCTCCAGCTTGATGACCTGCTCGTACGAGCGCAGCTCCCACAGCTTCATGCGCCGCCACAGCTTGAACGTCGGCAGGGGCGAGAGCAGCCAGCGGGTCAGGCGTACGCCCTCCATGTGTTTGTCGGCCGTGATGTCGGCGATCCGGCCGACCGCGTGCCGCGCCGCCTCGACCGAGACCACGAAGAGGACCGGGATGACGGCGTGCATGCCGACGCCCAGCGGATCGGGCCAGGACGCCGCGCCGTTGAAGGCGATCGTCGCGGCGGTCAGCAGCCACGCCGTCTGGCGCAGGAGGGGGAACGGGATGCGCATCCAGGTCAGGAGGAGGTCCAGGGCCAGCAGGACGCAGATGCCCGCGTCGATGCCGATCGGGAAGACCAGCGAGAAGTCCCCGAAGCCCTTCTCCTCGGCGAGCTCGCGCACGGCGGCGTACGAGCCGGCGAAACCGATCGCGGCGATGACGACCGCTCCCGCGACGACGACACCGATCAATATGCGGTGCGTGCGTGTCAACTGCATCGCGGCCACCCGCGATCCCCTCCCGTTACGTCGAACTTGGCGGGGTCAGCCTGGCACATGCGTGCGAGGCCCGTTGCGGGGGTACGGGCGAGCCCGGCCTCCGGGGGAGGGCCGGGCTCCGTGAGCTGCCGGAAATCAGCCGGTACGCGCCGGTTTCCCTTTTCCTGCCGAGTGCTACTTGTTCGCCGCGGCAACCGAGGCCACGGTCTCCTTGGCCGCCTTCTGGGCGTCCTTCAGCAGGTCGGAGGCCTTGGGGGACTTGGCACCCTGGTAGCCGGCGCCGTTGTAGACGACGGTGGTGACGACGTTCTCCGTACGTGTCACGACCGTTGCGTACTTGAAGTCCGCGTCCGTCTTGCGCAGGTCGTACGTCACCACTGTCGCCTGGTCGCCGATGGAGCCGACGGCCTCGGCCTCGACCTTCTTCGCGCCGTCCGTCGCCTTCGCGCCGTCGACCTGCTTCGCGTAGTACTCCTCGGCCAGCTTGTCGCCGGGGCCGCGGGTCTGGTCGGAGTCGTAGCGCATGAAGGAGACGGAGAGCCAGCGGTACTGGGAACCGTCGACGCCCTTGTTGTCCAGGCCGTTCCAGGAGCAACCGCCGCGCGTGGACACGTCTTTGGACTTGTCGGCGGTACCGGACTCGTCCTTCGCCTCGGGCACCAGCGAGTCGACCGTCTTCTTCTTGACCGACTTGCAGGGCTCGGGCAGCTTCGAGAACACCGCGGGCTCGACGGTCGGCGTCGCCGACGCCGTGGGCGAGGCGCTGGCGGACGGGGACGCGTCCTTCTCGCCTTCGGAGTCCGAGGAGCAGCCGGCGGCGACGAGCATCACCGGGACGGCTGCGCAGGCGAGTATGCGAGAGAGTCGCGGGGCTGATCGGTGCATGGTTCCTTCGCTCATGGGTCGGCTGTTCACTGGTCGGCTGGTCACTGGTCGCTGAACTGCTCGGCGAGTCTGCGGGCCAGGGCCCGCGTCTTCTCCTGCAGTTCTTTGCTGTCGGGGACATCGGTGGTCAGGGCGGGCTGCGCGCTGTACTGGACGGTCACGATGACGTTCGAGGTGCGGAACACCACGCTGACGGTACGGCGCTGGGTGGTCGAACCGGAGCGGGTCAGGGTGTCGTCCAGGAAGGCGGCGTCGCCGAGGCCGGTGAGGGTGCGGGGCTCAAGACCTTCAGAGGTCCGGGTGCCGGTGCCGGTGCCGGGCGTGGTGCTGGACCCGGTGCTGGACCCGGTGCCGTTCTCGCTGTCGGACGCGTCGCTGCCGGGAGTCGGGGCGCCGGTCTCGTCACCGGTCTCGGAGGCGGAGGCGGTGGGGGATTCGCCGGCTCCGGGGGGCGCGCTCGCTTCTCCCTCGCCCCCCTTCTCGCCGCCCGCGTCCTCGCCCTCGCCCTTGTTCTCGTTGTTCTCGTTGTTCTCGTTGTTCTCGTTCTCCGCCGGGCGCTCGACGGGGGCCGGGAGGTCCGCCGCGGCCTCCTGCCTGGCGTACACCTCCTTGGCGCGGTCGTCGTCGCTGACGTCGGAGTCGTACGAGACGACCCGCTCGAAGTCGACCAGGAGCTGGTGCGTGGTGCCCGGGGAGTCCGCCTTCCAGCGGCAGCCGACGCGCCGGTCCGTGTCGTACGTGACGGCGGCGGTGCCCGCGTACACCTTCTCCTGCTGCTCCTCGGGGAGCGTGGCGGCGCCGGGGAGGAGGTTGCGGAGGGTGGCCCGGTCGACGGAGCCGCAGGGCTCGCGGAGCGTGCGGTACTTGCCGGGGGCGGCGACGGAGGTGGTGGTGTCGCCCGCCTTGGAGTCGGCGGTGGAGTCGTCGGTGCCGGAGCCGCCGGTACAGCCGGCGGCGAGCGCCGCGAGGAGCGCGACGCCGGGTACGTACGCCTTTCGCTGCACGGCCCAGGCTCCCTTCGATCAGAAATGCGGTTGCCGCGCGATGGCGGCCGATGGACACAATGTGTATCGCACGCGCTGGCCAAACGCCGGTCCGCTGTCTCTTTCGCGGTACTTGGTGCCAGATTTGCGTTTTCTTTATTTCGGGGGAATTGGGGAGTTATGTCGTACGTAGAGGTGCCGGGCGCGAAGGTTCCGATCCGGATGTGGGCGGATCCGGCCACGGTCGAGGGCGGCGCGATGCAGCAGCTCCAGAACGTCGCCACCCTGCCCTGGATCAAGGGCCTCGCCGTCATGCCGGACGTCCACTACGGCAAGGGCGCCACCGTCGGCTCGGTGATCGCGATGCACGGAGCGGTCTGTCCGGCCGCGGTCGGTGTGGACATCGGCTGCGGCATGTCGGCGGTGAAGACGTCACTGACGGCGAACGACCTTCCGGGCGACCTCTCGCGGCTCCGGTCGAAGATCGAGCAGGCGATTCCGGTGGGCCGGGGGATGCACGACAGTCCGGTCGACCCCGGGCGGCTGCACGGCTTCCCGACGGCGAAGTGGGACGACTTCTGGGGGCGGTTCGACGGCGTGGCCGATGCGGTCAAATTCCGTCAGGAGCGTGCCACGAAGCAGATGGGGACCCTGGGGTCGGGGAATCATTTCATTGAGTTCTGTATTGATTCGACCGATTCTGTTTGGCTGATGCTCCACTCCGGCTCGCGGAACATCGGGAAGGAGCTGGCCGAGTACCACATCGGCCAGGCCCAGAAGCTCCCGCACAACCAGGGGCTGATCGACCGCGACCTGGCGGTCTTCGTCTCGGACACTCCGCAGATGGCGGCGTACCGCAACGACCTCTTCTGGGCGCAGGAGTACGCGAAGCACAACCGCGCGATCATGATGGGGCTCTTCCAGGACGTGGTCCGCCGGGAGTTCAAGAAGGCCGGGGTGACCTTCGAGCCGGTCATCTCCTGTCACCACAATTACGTCAGCGAAGAGCGTTACGAGGGCCTGGACCTGCTGGTCACCCGCAAGGGGGCGATCCGGGCGGGCTCCGGTGACTTCGGGATCATCCCGGGCTCGATGGGCACGGGCTCGTACATCGTGAAGGGGCTGGGGAACGAGAAGTCGTTCAACTCGGCCTCGCACGGCGCCGGCCGGCGGATGAGCCGCAACGCGGCGAAGCGGCGCTTCTCCACGCAGGACCTGGAAGAGCAGACGCGGGGCGTGGAGTGCCGGAAGGACTCCGGTGTCGTGGACGAGATCCCGGCCGCGTACAAGCCGATCGAGCAGGTCATCGACCAGCAGCGGGACCTCGTCGAGGTCGTCGCGAAGCTGAAGCAGGTCATCTGCGTGAAGGGCTGACGACGCCCCGGGCGTGGAAAGGCGGAAGACGGAAGGCCCCGGCTGTGGTTGCCGGGGCCTTCCGCGCGTCCGGAAACCGGTGGAGGGGCCCGGGGGCGTGCTGGTAGCTTCGCGGGCATGTCCTGCCCTGAATCCGACAGAGGCTAGCCACCGGTCGTTCGGTGGCTGACCCCTCGGCGCGCTGAAGCCGCCGGCCCGAGAGGCCGTGGGCGTGCTTCGCGCGGCTGTCGTCGCCGGATCACCGGGTCTTCGTGGACCGCCCCCCTCGTTTCGTTCTGTGCGTGCGGGCGTCCGTTTCTCACTGGTCTCACCGGTCTCACTGGTTGATCCGCCGACCGCTTCTGGGGTTCCTTCATGCCATTCGCTGTTTTCGTGCTCGGGCTGGCCGTCTTCGCCCAGGGCACATCGGAGTTCATGCTGTCCGGCCTGGTGTCGGACATCGCCGACGATCTGAACGTGTCCATCCCGGCCGCCGGGCTGCTGACCTCGGGGTTCGCGGTCGGGATGGTGATCGGGGCGCCCCTGATGGCGCTCTGGAGCCGGAAGTGGCCGCGACGGCGGGCCCTGCTGATCTTCCTGGGGGTCTTTGTCGCCGTCCATGTGATCGGTGCTGTCACTCCCAGCTACGGGGTGCTGCTCGCGACACGGGTGGCCGGGGCGCTCGCGAACGCCGGGTTCTGGGCCGTTGCCCTGGTGGCCGCCGTCGGCATGGTCGCGCCCGAGGCCCGGGCACGTGCCACGTCCGTCGTGGTCGGCGGGGTCACCGTCGCCTGCGTGGCGGGTGTGCCCGGTGGCGCGCTGCTGGGGGAGCAGTGGGGGTGGCGGTCGGCGTTCTGGGCGGTGGCCGTCTTGTCGCTGCCGGCTGTCCTCGCGATCGCGCGGACGATCCCGGACGAGCGGACCGGGGCCGGGGAGGTGAGCGCGCGGGAGGAGCTGCGGGTTCTGCGGGGGGCTCCGTTGCTGCTGACGCTGGTGACGATGGCGCTCGTACAGGGAGCCACGTTCTGCGCGTTCTCCTATGTGGAGCCGCTGGTCACGCATGTCACCGGGCTGGGGGCCCTGTGGGTGCCGGCCGTGCTCGCGCTCTTCGGGGTGGGGTCGTTCGTCGGTGTGACCGTCGCGGGACGGATCGCCGATGTGCGGCCGGACGTGCTGGTGGTGGCCGGTATGGCGTCGCTCGCGCTCGGGTGGGCGGTGCTCGCGGTGGCTGCCGGGAGTCCGGTGGCGGCGATCGTGCTCGTATGCGTGCAGGGGATGCTCGCGTTCGGTACCGGGACGGTGCTGATCTCGCGGGTGTTCCGCCTGGCGGTGAAGGCGCCGACGCTGGCCGGGGCGTTCGCCACGGCGGCGTTCAATGTGGGCGGCGCGGCCGGTCCGTGGGCCGGCGGGCTCGCGATCGGGGCGGGGTTCGGTTTCCGTTCGCCGGTGTGGGTGAGCGCCGGATCGATGGTCCTCGCGCTGGTCACCTTCGGAGTGCTGCTGCTGGTGGTGCGGCGGCGGGACCGGGCCGCCGGGAACCGCTCGGACGCCGAGGCCGAACGCGTGTCCTCCGGGATCCGGGGGCGAGAGGCGGCGGGCGGGGAGGTGTGAGGAGGCGTCCTGCGCGCGGTGCGATTTCGGAATATGGTTTTCGTTCGTTTCGTCCGCTTCTGGGGGGTTACCCGGAGGTTGTCCCAGCCAGCACAAGAGCACACGGGGCGTGGCGCAGGCCTCGGCGTACCGAGCCGGGCGAGTGCGCGACAGCACGCGGTGGCGGTGGTGGAGTGGTCCACCCCCGATCCGTCCGCGGTCCGGCCCAGTCCGGCCTCTGCCGGTGTGCGGGGCCCTGCGCGTCCCCCGAAGAAGGTGGAATCCATGAGTGGTGTGTCCGCGAATGGCGGTGCCGGGCGTGTCCAGCAGGCCGGGCAGACAGCGAAAGACGAGGCGTCGGTCACGGCCGGCCAGGCCAAGCAGGCCGCGGGTGAAGTCGCGGGGTCGGTCGCGCAGCAGGCCAGGACGGTCACCGACGAAGCCCGGCAGCAGGCCGGCACTGCGGTGCGCGACCTGCGGGGGCGCGTGAACGACGAGGTGCGGGGTCAGACCGAGCGCGCGGCGGGCACGGTGCGGCAGTGGGCGGACGATCTCGCCGGACTGGCGCAGAACGCGCCCGGTGATTCCCCGGTGCGCGGCCTGGTGGAACAGGCGGCCGACGGTGGTTACCGCGCTGCCGACTACCTGGAGAAGAACGGTGTGGGCGGCGTGGTCGACAACGTCCGCGGCTTCGCCCGCCGCCGGCCCGGGGTGTTCCTGGGCGGAGCGGCGCTGGCGGGTCTGGCCGTCGGCAGGCTCGCCAAGGCGGGCAAGGCGGGCGGCAGCGGTACGGAGAGCGGCAGTACGGCGGGCAGTGACGTCGTCGGCCCGGCCCCGCAGGTTCCCCCGGTGCAGCCGCCCCCGGCCGACGGCACGCTGCCCCCGGCCGCCGGTACTCCGCCGCGGGCCGCCGGGTGGGGCGAGCTGCCCGGTACACCGGAGGTGTGAGATGTCGACGTATTCGCCGCAGGCCCCGCTGAAGCGGAGGCAACGGAGCCCGATGGAAGAGAGGCCGGTGGTGGAGGACAGGTCGGTGGGAGAGCTGCTGTCCGAAGTCACCTCGGACGTGCAGCTGCTCTTCCGCAAGGAGATGGAGCTGGCCAAGCTCGAGATCCGTGAGGAAGCCACCAAGGCGGGCAAGGCCGCGGGGATGTTCGGCGGAGCGGGATTCGCCGGGTACATGGTGGCCCTCTTCGCATCACTGGCAGCCGTGTTCGGCCTGGCGAACGTGATGGACGGGGGCTGGGCCGCCCTGATCGTCACCGCGGTGTGGGCGGTGGTCGGTGCCGTCCTGTTCGTGATGGGGCGCGCCCGGATGCGGACCGTGTCACCGAAGCCGGAACAGACCGTGCAGACACTGAAGGAGGACGCGCAATGGGCACGTCACCCGACCAAGTAAGGGCCGACATCGAGATGACGCGGGAGAAGCTGTCCGGCGACGTCGACCGGCTGGCCGACCGTACGAGCCCGCGCCGGATGGCGCACCGCCGCACCCAGCGGGTCCGCGGTGCGGTGTCGGGGGTGCGGGAGCGGGTCATGGGCACCGCCTCGCACACCACGAGCCGGGCCCAGGAGCGTACGCAGCAGACCGCAGGGCAGGCCGCGGACACCGTGCGCCAGACGGCGGGCCAGGCGGGCGAAGCGGTCAGGAAGGCGCCCGAGGAGGCGATACGGCAGACGGAGGGCAACCCGCTGGCGGCCGGTCTGATCGCCTTCGGCGCGGGGCTGCTGGCCGGCTCGATGCTGCCGAGTACGCAGGCCGAGCAGCAGGCGGCCGCGCAGCTGTCGGACCGGGCCAGTGGGGCCGTCGAACCGGTCAAGCAGGCGGCGGCCGAATCGGCGCAGCACCTGAAGGAGGACGCCACCCAGGTCGCGCAGCAGGCGGTGCAGGAGGTCAAGGAGACTGCGCCGAGGCCGCTCGTACGACGAAGGAGCAGGCGCGTGACCAGGCGGGTCAGGTCACGGAGCAGGCTCGTCAGTCGGGCCAGACGGTCGCGGGCGAGCCCGGGACCAGACCGGGCGGGGGTGAGCGGCCCACGGCGCGCTCTGTGGCGAGCGCGCTCTTCCGCGACGGCCCGCACCGGGAACCTGATTCCCGGTGCGGGCCGTTTTTCCTGCCGGTGGTGCCGGTGGTGCCGGTGGTGCCGGTGGTGCCGGTGGTGCCGGTGGTGCCGGCGGGGAGCCGCCGGCCGCGCGGGGGCGGTCACAGTTCGCGGTGGACCTTGGTGTTGGAGGCCTGGGCGCGGGGGCGGACTACCAGGAGGTCGATGTTGACGTGGCTGGGGCGGGTGACCGCCCACGTGACGGTCTCGGCCACGTCGTCGGCGGTGAGGGGTTCGGCGACGCCCTCGTAGACCTTGGCGGCCTTGTCGGTGTCGCCCCGGAAGCGGGTGGTGGCGAACTCCTCGGTCTTGACCATGCCGGGCGCGATCTCGATCACGCGGACCGGGGTGCCGACGATCTCCAGGCGGAGGGTCTCGGCGAGGACGTGCGCGCCGTGCTTGGCGGCGACGTAACCACCGCCGTTCTCGTACGTGCCGTGGCCGGCGGTGGAGGAGAGGACGACCACCGTGCCGTCGCCGCTCGCGGTGAGGGCGGGGAGCAGGGCCTGGGTGAGGTTGAGGGTGCCGATGACGTTGGTCTCGTACATCCGGCGCCAGTCGGCGGGGTCGCTGGTGGCGACGGGGTCGGCGCCGAGTGCGCCGCCGGCGTTGTTGACGAGGAGGGCGAGGGTGCGGAAGGCGGTGGCGAACTCGTCGACCGCCGCACGGTCGGTGACGTCCAGGGCGTACGCCGTCGCCTGGTGGCCCGCGGCGGTGAGTTCGGCCTCCAGCGCCTCGATGCGGTCCTTGCGGCGGGCGGTGAGGACGACGCGATAGCCGGCGGCGGCCAGCCGACGGGCGGTGGCGGCGCCGATTCCGCTGCTTGCTCCGGTGATGACGGCGATAGGCGTAGGCATGGTGTACAGGCTAGCGAGAGCGTGGTGCGTACATGATCAGGGCCATTCCGGCGAGGCGGACGAGGGCGCCGACGACGTCCCAGCGGTCGGACCGGTAGCCGTCGGCGATCATGCCCCAGGCGATGGAGCCGGCGACGAAGATCCCGCCGTACGCGGCGAGGATGCGGCCGGATTCGCCCTCGGGCTGGAGGGCGCGACGAAGCCGTACGCGCCGAGGGCGACGACTCCGGCGCCGATCCGGATCCAGCCGCGCCCGTGTCCCTGCCCGTGGCCCCGGCCCCCGCCGCGCACACCCTGCCGGACGAGCCAGGCGCCGCCGATCTCCAGGAGGGCGGCGAGGAGGAAGAGGGCGGCGGAGCGGGCGACGGTCATGCGTTCAGCGTTCAGCGTGCCACGGGACGAGGGGCGGCCGCTCCTTCCGGGCCATGGCACGTCAACGGTTGTTGGCCTACATTCGTTGGCATGAGTGAATCACCTGGCCCGCCTCCACCCGCTCCTGTTCCGCACCCGTGCCCGTGCCCACCCCTGCCCCCGCGCCCGCGCCCCGCCG
>RHMC01000222.1 GCA_003719395.1 Streptomyces altiplanensis | reverse complement strand
AGAACCCGCGCACTCAGCCGCGAAGATCCTCTACACCACACAGCGGGACGCCATCGGGAGCCGCTTGCGAAACCTCAGGCGGCGGAGGCGGGGCGGTGCGGGCATCACGGACGGCCTGGCGCACCATGGCCCGCACTGTCGGTTTGTCTACGAGGCGTTCGCGAGCGTGGTGGACTCACTCCGGGACGAGGAGTCCTGGTTCCCCAGTGGGTGCGCCGGGTGGGCCGTGCGGAATCTTGTCTTTCATTGCCTCGGCGACGCACAGCGCGGGTTGGTGGCGTTGCATACGCCCGCTACGGGACCGGCGGACTGCGACGCAGTCACCTACTGGGCGGACTGGCGGCCGGACACGCTGGGAGCGGCGAACGAGCTCAGGTACATCCGGGTAGGCGCCGGCATGTTTCTGCAGTTCGAGCAGTTGCGCGGGCTGTACCTGGAGACTGCCGCAGCTGTCATCACGGCGGCAGAGCGGGCCGATTCCCGGGCACTCGTCAGTACGCAAGGGCATGTGCTCACCTGCGGCGACCTGATCGCGACGCTCTCCGTTGAAGTCACCGTTCATCATCTCGACCTCGTTGCGCAGCTCCCGTCGGCCGCGCCCCCGGCGAGAGATGGTCTGACGTGTGTACGGGCCACCCTCGACGGCCTGCTGGGCCGCCCGGCACCTGTGGACTGGAGCGACCAGCACTACGCGCGAGCCGCCACCGGCCGACTGCCGCTGACCGCCGTTGAGAAAGACCAGCTCGGGGCCGACGCGGAACGATTCCCCCTCTTTGGGTAGCTGGGGGGGGCGGAAGCACGAGGGCCGCGCTGCAATTCGCTGATGACAGTCCGCTCGCCTCATAGGTGATGACCGGTGTGCGTCGCGCGACGAAAGTCGGCAGGTCGTTCTCGCTGTTCGGTGACACCTATCGTGCTTCGGCACATCTAGGACGACGGGCTCGGTCGGCCGATCGAGCCCGTCACATCTGCAAGATGACCGCGAAGTAGCGGCTGAACCGGCAGGGGCGCCCCACCGTGACTAGGCCGTGTTTTAAGTTCGGATTCCTGTGCGCGCCCTGCACGATGATGATCAAGATATGGGGCGAGGGAATCTTTCTGATGAGCAGTGGTCGGTGCTGGAGTCGTTGCTGCCTGCGGTGGGCATAAGTCGCAAGTGGCCTGGCTGTCGGCGGCTGGTAGACGGTGTGCGGTGGCGGGTTCGGACCGGAGTTCCGTGGCGGGACCTGCCGTTCGAGTACGGACCGTGGCAGACGGTGTATGGACTGTTCCGGAGATGGCAGCGTCGGGGTGTGTGGGCCCGGCTGCTGACGTTGTTGCAGGCAAGGGCTGATGCGGCCGGGCTGATCTTCTGGGAGGTCAGTGTCGACTCCCCCATCTGCCGGGCACACCAGCATGCTGCCGGTGCCCGCCGGCGCGGTGCTGTGCAGAAGGAACCGCCAGGCGGAGTGAGCGCCGAACCTGAAGACCATGGACTGGGCAGGTCGCGAGGCGGGTTCACCACGAAGATTCATCTGGCGTGTGAGCAGGGACAGAAGCCGCTGTCGCTGCTGGTCACCGCCGGGCAGCGCGGTGACAGTCCGCAGTTCGAGCCGGTCCTGAACGCGATCGGGGTACCCCGGCCTGGTGTCGGTCGGCCGAGGAGCCGCCCGCTGCGGGTGCGAGGCGATAAGGCGTATTCTTCACGGGCGAATCGCGCCTACCTGCGCAGACGTGGCATCAGGTGCACGATTCCTGAGCCGGTCGATCAGGTCCGCAACCGCAGGCGCCGCGGACGTGGCGGTGGCCGTCCGTCCTTCTTCGACCGTGAGGACTACAAGGCCCGGCACGCGGTCGAAAGCGGGATCAGCCGTCTCAAGCAGCACCGGGCCGTGGCGACCCGGTTTGACAAACGTGCGGTTCGGTTCGAGGCGACGGTTCAGGTCGCGGCGGTTCATCAGTGGCTGTGAACCCTCAGCCTGCCGTCATGCGGATGTCCCAGCAGGAAACGACGGCCCTGCGGTCATTGCGGAGGAAGGGCGCATTTCCTGGCATTGGCGCGGGGCGGTGTGTATGGGGTTGCACCTTCCGTAGCGGCATGTGGTCCGGTGGACTTACGTCCCGATCCCTTGAGGAAAGGTCCCTGCTCATGTATTCGTCTTTCATGCCGCCCCGCCAGGTCAAGATCGGTGACGCGGCGGCCTTCGCCGGCAGCACGCCACGGGCGATTCGCCATTACCACGCGATCGGCCTGCTCCCCGAGCCTGAGCGGGGCGGCGATGACCGCCGCCGCTACGGGTACGACGACATGATCCGCCTGCTGTGGATTCGCAAGATGGCCGACGCCGGGATCGCCCTGGACGACATCCGTGACGCCTTTACCACCGGCATGGCTTCCACCGGTGCGGACAGCGGAGACGGTATCGCGGGCATCCTGGAGCGGTTGGAGGAAACCCTCGCCGAGCAGGAAGCGGAATTGCGGCGGCAACGGACCGCCGTGCAGCGGATGCGCACCGAAGGCAGCCGGATGGGCCTGCTCTCCGACTTCGTCACCGAACGCCTCAAGGGCCTGCCCGAGGGCTCCCTGCGTCAGGCGGACCTGGACAGTCTGCTGGTCACTGAGCGGATCTTCGGCCCGCTCGGCGCGGCCGTCCAGGCCACCCGCTTCGTCGTCCTGGCCACGCATCCCACTCTGCGGGAGGATTCCGACCGCATCGATGACGCCGAGGAGGCACTCGATGACAGCGTCGCCGCCGATGATCCACGGGTGGCTCAAGTGGCCGTCGAGCGGCACGCCTTCGAATGCGCCCTGCAGGCCGTCATCGAGAAGTCCGGCCTGGGTAAAGACGACGATGCCCTCTGCGACGCCTGGGACACTTTGCACCCTGCTATCGCCGATGACGGCGAGGACGAAGCCGACCTCAGCTCTGGCAGGCGGGAGGCTGACTCCATGAGTGCGCTCGAAGCCACCGGCAAGATGCCCTACGACTTCTCCCCAGCCCGCCTGCGCTGTATGGAACTGGCCGAAGAGCTATCCGCCCAAGACTCACCCGCTACCCAAAACACGGCCTAGACCGGACCACAGAGTCGGATGGCGCGATGGGTAGCGTTGACATCATGCTCAGCGGCAGCCGCGGAAGCCTCCCGGCAAGCGCCCACGCCTACTCCGTGGGCCGGGCTCTTGCCACCGCGACGCGAGTGTCACCCGAGGCCCCCATGCCCGAGGCAACTTGTTTCCCGATGGCTGCTCCGGCCGATTGAGCCGGGCTCTCCTCCGGACTATGAGCTTGTTCCGCTTTGACGGACACCATTGGTGTGGTGGTCAGGCTGCGAGTGCGGTCTCGTATGCGGCGGGACTGCGGTAGCCCAGGCTGCTGTGCAGGCGGTGCAAGTTGTACCAGCTCTCGATGAAATCGAAGACCGCGGTGCGGGTGGCGGCCCGGCTGGGCCAGGCGGCGGTGTCGGGCAACTCCCGCTTGATCGTGGCGAAGAACGACTCGGCGAGTGCGTTGTCCCAGCACTGTCCGGTGCGGCCGACCGACAGACGCACTCCCAACTGATCTGTCGGTTCCGCGAATTGCTGACTGGTGTACTGACAGCCGCGATCCGGGTGGAAGATCACCGAACCGGTGGGGCGGCGCTGCCGGCAGGCGGCCGCGAGGGCATCCCGCGAACCGGCGTCGGGCTGGAAGTCCCGGACGACGAGATCGGGACGCAGGGCAGCCCGCGGGTCGGGGATCGTGGTCAGGTGCCGTCGTCTGCGGTGTCGGCCCTGCAGGCCAGCAGCCCGCATAAGCCGCGCGATGCGACGGCGGCCGCACCCGACGCCTTCCCACTTGAGCACAGCATGGATGCGCGGAGCGCCGCAGGTTCCCCGCGACCGGGTGTGGACGTCGGCGACCTGTTCGGCCAGTTCGGCGTCACGAACCGCGCAGGGACCAGGCGTGCCGGCGCGGCGAGCACAGAAGGCGGTCCGGGAGACCTTCAGCAGCCACACGCTCGTTTGACGCTGTGCCCTGCACGCTTGTCCGTCTCGATGAACGGGTGCACCGTCACCGGGTCTCCTGTGCGAAGAAAGCCATGGCCCGCTTGAGGATGTCGACGTCCTCGCGCAAGCGGCGGTTCTCCCGCCGCAGAGCGGCCAGCTCCTCACGTTCGCTGCCGGTCAGACCGTCACGCTCGCCCGTGCCGATCTCGGCCTGCTTCACCCGGTCGCGCACCGCGGTCCCGGTCAGATTGAAGCCTTGGCGATCCGACCGACCGAGCAGCCACCGCGTCGGCACAGCCCGACGATCTCGGCCTTGAACAAGCGGCGAGGGTGAGGCTTCTTCTTCCCCATGCTCTCCCTGATGGACATCCTCCCGGGACTGAATCCCTGACCTCGGATGTCCGCCAAAACGGATCAAGCCCACCCGTGCCTTGCATCTTGGATCGGGGACAGAAGCTCGGAGCCGACCGGGTGTTCATCCACTTCGACGGCAGCACTGCCCAACTGGAGGGCTCCAATGGTGTGAAGCCCGGGCCGCAGTGCTCCGTTGAAATAGCCCGTTCGGCCTATCACTTCGTACCGCCCCTCACCCGTGACCGAGGGGTATCGGGCGGGTGTGGCCGGACGGGCCTCGGAGGCGGCCCGCTGGGAGATCAAACGGGCCGCCCCGGTGTGTTGCTGCTGGTGATCCTGCGGGACTGCCCCAGCGCGCAGGGCCGTCACGTCCGACCCGGGGTGATCTTTCACGCACTGAGTTAGCCTCGACCACAAACAGACATTCCGCCTATTTCGATGAAGCTCGGTGGGGTGGCCACGACTCCTGAGTGGGCGGGTGTCTGTGGCTTCGATGCCCTCTCCGACGCTCCGAGGGCATTCGCCCGCTGCGATGAAGGAGTTCGCCATGCACCGTGTACTGCAGTTGCCGAGAGGGCGGCGTGTGCCTGCCCTGACCGCGGCGCTGGGCATGGCGGTCCTGATGTTGGCCCCCGGCGTGCCCGGAGCGACGGCCGCGCCCACGGGTCGCACTGCTCCTCCGGTGGGCACCGTGCACGAATACCGGATGCCCCTGCCCCGGCTGGGAAGCGCGCATGAGCTGATCACCGGGCCGGACGGCAACCTATGGGTCTCCCAGCAACTCGAGAACGCGTCCTCCGCGTATCCACGACCGGCCGTGTGGTCGGAATTACCGACTTCCCCGCCAACAGCAGACCACACGGCATCGACAAGGACCGGCGCGGCCATGTCTGGGTCACCGAGGAAAACACCAACGCCTTGGTGGAACTGGACGCCACCGGCAAGCGCATCGCCCGCTACCCGCTCCCGCGGACCAGCGAGGGGCCGCACGGTCTGCGCATCGGATGCGACGGGCACACCGTGTGGTGGACGGGGAAGGCCAACGGAACCGTCGGAAGTTTCGACCCCGTACCCACACGTGGTCCGTGCACCGCCTCGCCCCCGACAGTCAGCCGATCTACCTGGCGCGAGGGCCCCACTGCGCCATGTTCTTCACCGAGCTGACGGGCAACCGCATCGGCCGTATCGACACGAACGGCGTCCTGCGTGAATACGCCATCCCCACCCCTGACAGCCGGCCCATCGCCGTCGTTGCCGGCCGCCGCGGCCACGTCTGGTTCACCGAGGAGGCCGGTGCTGCCTACGCCGAACTCGACCCCGTTACCGGCCGCATCACCGAGCACCGCACCGATGTCAAGGGCGCCAAGCTGGCTGGGCTGGACTTCGACTGTTTCGGCAACCTGTGGGTCCAGTACAACCAGCCCGGACTGATCGACCGTATCCGCCCGGACCTGACTACCAACCGCTACACACTGCCTACCACCGCCCCGGTCGGCCACCGCATCATCTCCGGCCCGGACGGCTCCATGTGGTTCACCGAACTGGCTGCCGACACCCTCGGTTCCATCACTACCGGCTGCCCCACCCCCACACCAGCGTCCTGAGACCGACAGCGTGAGTCCCGGACGGACGTCGAGGAACCGCCGGAATCCGCTGACTTGGCCGCCGAACCGCAGCACCCCAGAGGGCCTGCGCCTCCGAGGGCCTCTCGCGTCGCGTTCCCGCGGAGCATCGCGCCCTGTAGGCCCGCCCGGTCGGGGACCCAGGGCACGCTGGTACGTCGGCCATCGAGCCTGACGAGACCGGCATGCTCGACGTCGGCGACGGCAACCTCATTTTTGGGGCCGGTAACCCCGACGGCAAGCCCGGCCCACGTCGGGCAGACGGCGTCGGCGGTAGCCTCAGCCCCGAGGGCCGGCCCAGTGACCGAAGCTGGTGCGCCAGTCGGATGACGGAGGCGGGCATCGCCGGGGAAGCTCCCTTCCAGCTGAAAATCATCCGAGGACGAGCAGGAGTTTCGCGGCCAGCTCGCCCAGTTCGGCCTTCTCCGCGTCGGTCGGGCCACGCCGTCCGGTGCCGATCAGCAGCGCGTCCTCGTCGGGGAACGAGGAGGGAAACGCCGTCCCGGCGATCTTTTCCAGCATCGCGGGACCGGGCGAGCCCCTCCACGGGCGGTTCCGCCGCGTCCGGGAGGTGCGTGACCAGGTCGAGGTGGTGCAGCGTCCATTCCAAGACGTACGCGGAGAGATAGTCGCCCACGGTGAGGACCTCGTCGCGGGTGCGACCCGGAGGCCCGGGTCGGCGAGTTCGGCGGCGCGGCCGGCGGCGGAGCCGACGTCGTCGAAGTGGAACTGGAGCAGCCGAGGCTCCTCGTACGCCGCAGCCAGGCGGAGAAGTGGGCCATGCATCTCGCCGCCGCCCGGCAGTACTACGAACGCGAAGGGCACCTTCGGGTGCCGCGCAGACACATTGAGACGATCACCATGGGCGGGGCCGACGGCGAGGAACAGGAGCAATGGGAGCCCAAGTTGGGCGCATGGGTCGGCAACCAACGCTCCCGGGCCGCAACATTGACGCCCGAACGGGTCGGGCAGCTGTCCCAGATCAGGATGCGGTGGGCGTAGTCGCACGACGAGCAGTGGGGCCGGATGGGGTGTTCCTGCCCGGGCTTGCTGTCGTGGTGACAAGGGGGGGCGTTCAGGCGCCCGGGAGGAAGAGGCAGAACGGGTGACCGTGAGGGTCGCGGAGGACCCGTACGCCCTTTTGGGGCTGGTACTCCTCCAGCGTCGCGCCCAGGGCGCAAGCCCGCTCGGTCTCCGCATCCAAGTCGTCGACTTGCAGGTCCAAGTGCGCTTGCATCTGCTGAGTGCCTGGGCGTTGAGGCCAGAGTGGTGGCGTGTGGTCGGCTTCCATCTGGAAGCTGAGGCTGGGGCGCTCCTGTTCCGGAGCCCGCAGCCGGACCCACTCGGGCTCCCGCTCGACTTCCTGCCAGCCCAGCAGGGCGCGGTAGAAGTCGGCCGCGCAGGCGGATCGGGAGTACCGAGAACAAAGGCACCGAGCATCGTCGTCATACCCCCCACCCTGCCCCCCAGGCTCGCCCCCATACATCTGCCCCCACACGAAGCAGACCAGTGCCGGTCCACAGTGCTGGGCGCCGCCGTGCGGGCCGGGAGCGCCTCTGCAAACAGCCGCCGGCCACGCGCCCGGGAGCCAAAAGCGCCTGTCGAGCAGGCGGACGAACCCGTGTCGCAACTGGAAGCCGGGACGGTGGCCGGGGCGCGCACCTGGATCTGTGAGAGCAGCGCCCCGCACGGATCCGAGCAGCGCTTCAAGGACAACTGGTTCGCCGACATACGCCCGGTCGCCAGCGACCTGCCGCACATCGCCGACACCACCGACGCTCAGCGCAGGCGGCTCGCCCAAGTGGCCCCGCCTGCCAACAAGCACTGAACACGAACCTTGCGCAGCGCAGATGACGCGACCTGATCAACCACCCCGCTAACTGACAAACCTGCAGATCAGCCCTCGCTCACAGGCCCAGTACCAACGACCACTACGGCTGCTGAGACACCAGTACAGCCTGACCACAGCCACACCCTGAACTGATCACCCCAGACCAGACCACCAACCACTGATCAGAAACCCCGCTCCTGGACACGGCGCACTGCGGCAGCTGGGAGTGGAGTGGGCGTAGAGCTCGCTGGGGCCCGGCTACCCGCCGAAGACGCCCCCGCTCCCGAAGCGGCCCCTGGTACCGCCGCACCCGGACACGTACGACGGGGCGGAAGGCGGAGACGGAACCGGGGGCGGTCGTCCGGCCGGCCCCGGGCCGCTGTCCCTCGTCGTCATCGATCTCGCGGAGGCGCACACGTCCAGCCACCCGCACAGCTTGACGGAGATCGCTGTCCGGCACGCGCACGCCTCCCGCCCCGGCCACGAACCGATCGCCTACCGCTCAGTGCCAGCCTTCTCAAGGAGTAACGTGAGGATCGACTCGGCATGTGTCCATAGCAGGGCGCCGCCGATCCCCGGAACGACATGGTGCTGGGTCGTGTCCCGCGTCGTGGTGTAGGGGATCAAGCGTTACGCGTTCCGGTACGAGGCCCCTGACGATCTCCGCAGAGGCGGCAGTCCACGAGGCGCCCTGCTGAGGCGAGTTGAACACCCGGTCCGGCGGCGCCACCTTCCCCGACCTGCGGATTCCGGCACCTTGATCGGCTACACCATCCGGCGGGACGCCATCTGGTGCTGCGCACCGGGTGTACGGGCAGCGAGCAGTGCTCCGTTATCGGGCGAGTGGCTGGTGTCCTGTGCGCCGTACCAGATGTCGACCGGGACAGTGATGTCGTCGAGGGCGAACGGCCACCGTCCCATCGCCAGGACCGTATCGCGGGCGTAGCCAGCAGCGCCTTGAGTAAATCCTTCGTCCAAGGCCTTGCGGTAACCAGCCGCGAAATCAGGATCCTGGTACACGGCAAGGTCGCACCCTGGGCTGCCGGCCATGACCATGTCCCACATCGCATCCGCGGTGAAGCCCGCGAAAAACTGCTCGGCGCCGGCCGGATCGCACGCGGTCCGCTCGACGAGACCACGCAGGTCAGCCCCCAGAACAGAAACGAACTCCGGCGCAGCGACCTCGTCCGCACCGGAGACGACAGCCAGTGCCGAGGCAACCCCCTCCGCAGCACAGGCGAGCGCGAAGGGTGCACCTTGCGAGTTCCCGACCACAACCGGGTCCCCGAGCCCCCGCAGCACGCAGAGTTGACGCATATCCCTGGCGAAGTCAGAGAAGGTCCGCCCGGGTACGGGCGTCGAGACACCAAGCCCTGGGCGGTCCACCGAGACAAGGCGCACTCCAAGCGCCTCGACAACGCCTGCGCCGAACCCGAGCCACCGGCTCGTAGCCGCACCCGGACACAACAGAACAGGCACCCCGTCCAGCGGCCCCCACTCGGCCCAGCCAAGCCACCGCCCATCAGACAGAGCACTCTCACCCAGCCGGGCAGGAACGTCGGCATATCCAGTCATGATCAACATGATGGCCATGGGCCAGATGTCTCGCACCCGATTTTCATCATGGCTCCGTACAGGGCAAAGGTTGTCTGATGCGGCACTAGTGTGCTGCGCCAGAAATCTTGAGGGTTACTTGATACCTTATTTTCATGGTG
>RHMC01000221.1 GCA_003719395.1 Streptomyces altiplanensis | reverse complement strand
GGGTGCGGAGGGCCGGGAGCTGAGTCCGGCCCGGCCTCGCGCGTATGCGCCCGGGTGCGGAGGGCCGGGAGCTGAGTCCGGCCCGGCCTCGCGCGTATGCGCCCGGCGCCGCGGGGGTGTTGGGGCCGGTGCCGCGCTGGGGCGCCCCCGCCCGGCACCGGGATCGCCGGGGCGGGGAGCTGGATCGGCTACCTGGACGCGAACGGCTGGTCCGTCGGGACGATTTCGCGGCCCAGCGGGAGCAGTGAGAGGGGGATCAGCTTGAAGTTGGCTATGCCGAACGGGATGCCGATGACCGTGACGCAGAGCGCGATGCCCGTGACGACGTGACTCAGCGCCAGCCACCAGCCCGCCAGGACCAGCCACAGGACGTTGCCCACGCAGGAGGGGGATCCCGCGTCGCGGCGCTCCACTGCGGTGTAGCCGAAGGGCCAGAGGGCGTAGCGGCCGATGCGGAAGGACGCCAGGCCGAAGGGGATGCCGATGACCGTGACGCAGAGGAGCACGCCTGCCAGGAGGTAGCCGAGGAAGAGCCAGAAGCCGCTCAGCACCAGCCATATGACGTTCAGGATTGTCTTCACGGGCGGTGGCCTGCCATCTCTTCGAGCCGGGCGATGCGTTCCGCCATGGGCGGGTGCGTCGAGAACAGCTTTGACGCCGCCTGCCCGGGACGGAACGGGTTCGCGATCATCATGTGGCTCGCGGTCTCGATGCGCGGCTCGGGGGGCAGCGGCAGTTGCTTCGTGCCTGCCTCGAGCTTGCGCAGGGCGCTCGCGAGGGCGAGCGGGTCGCCGGTGAGCTGGGCTCCGGAGGCGTCTGCCTGGTACTCGCGGGAACGGCTCACCGCGAGTTGGATGACGGAGGCGGCCAGGGGTCCCAGGATCATGATCAGCAGCATGCCGAAGAGGCCCGGGCCCTCGTCGTCGTCGGAGCGGCCGACGGGGATGAGCCAGGCGAAGTTGACCAGGAACATGATCACTGACGCCAGCGCGCCGGCGACCGAGGAGATCAGGATGTCCCGGTTGTAGACGTGGCTCAGTTCGTGGCCGATGACGCCCCGGAGTTCACGCTCGTTGAGGAGCTGGAGGATCCCTTCGGTGCAGCAGACCGCCGCGTTGCGGGGGTTGCGTCCGGTCGCGAAGGCGTTGGGGGCCTGGGTCGGCGAGATGTACAGGCGGGGCATCGGCTGGCGGGCCTGGGTGGAGAGGTCGCGGACCATGCGGTAGAGCTGTGGCGCCTCGAACTCGCTCACGGGGCGGGCGCGCATCGCGCGGAGTGCCAGTTTGTCGCTGTTCCAGTACGCGTAGGCGTTGGTGCCGAGTGCGACGAGGACCGCGACGATCAGACCCGTACGGCCGAAGAAGCTGCCGATGGCGATGATGAGTGCTGACAGTCCCCCGAGGAGTACGGCGGTCCTCAGCCCGTTGTGCCGGCGGTGCACGGTGCGCCCTCCAAATGGTGCGGCAGGGGAACCCCTTGCTGGGGGGGTGCTTCCACATTCAGTGGACCCTCCCTTACTGGTCAACGCCAAGCGAGGGGGGCTAGTTCCCTTGTGCTACCGGGGCGGCCGTTGGGCCATCCGTGCTTACTGGAAGAGATTGCCGGTGGCGAAGCGCAGGGCCAGCTGCGGCACGCCGGACAGGGCGATGCCCGCGACGGCGGTCAGGGCGATGGCGGCCGTGATGGGCACGGGGACCGCGTGGCGGGACGGTTCGCCCTCGGGCGCGCGGAAGAGGACGGCGGTCCACTGGAGGTAGTAGTAGAGCGCGATCACCACGTTCGCCGCCATGACGACCGCGAGCCAGCCGAGCCCCGCGTCGACGGCCGCGGAGAAGACCGTGACCTTGGCGAAAAGACCGATGATGCCGGGCGGCAGCCCCGCGAGGCAGAGGAGGAAGAAGCCGAGCGCGAGGGCGGCGAGGGGGCGGGCCGCGTAGAGGCCGCGGTAGTCGGTGATCCGGTTGAGCGGGTGCGTACGGGCGACGAGAGCCGCGACCGCGAAGGCACCGAGGTTCACCACGGCGTACATCAGGGCGTACGCGACGGTGGAGCCGATCTGGTCGTCGCTGGAGTACGCCGCCGCGGCGATCGGGACCAGGAGGTAGCCGGCCTGGCCGACCGACGACCAGGCCAGGAGGCGGACGGCGCTGTACGCGCGCGTGGCCGGCTGGCGGAGGGCCGCCACGTTGCCCACGGTCATGGTGAGGGCCGCCAGCACGGCGACGGCCGGGCCCCATACGTCGGCGTAGGAGGGGAAGGCCACGACGGTGACCAGGATGAGGCCCGTGAAGCCGACCGTCTTGCCGATGACGGAGAGGTAGGCGGCTACGGGGAGGGGCGCCCCCGCGTACGTGTCGGGGACCCAGAAGTGGAAGGGGACCGCGGCCGTTTTGAAGGCGAAGCCGATGAGGGTCAGAGCGACGCCTGTTTTGGCGAGGGTGTCGAGCTGCGCCGGTACGTCACCGAGGTGCACGGCGATCTCGGTGAGGTGCAGGGTGCCGGTCGTCGCGTACACGAAGCTGACGCCGAGCAGCGTGACGGCGGTCGCGGTGACGGAGGAGAGGAAGAACTTCAGGGCCGCCTCGGAGGAGAGGCGGTCGCCGCGCTTCATGCCGACGAGGGCGAAGGCGGGCAGTGACGCGACTTCGAGGGCGACGACGAGGGTGGCGAGGTCGCGGGCGGCGGGGAGCAGGGCCGCCCCGGCTGCCGAGGACATCAGGAGGAACCAGAACTCGCCCGCGGGGAGCTTGTCCTTCACCGTCTCGGTCATCGAGAGCAGGGCGGTGAGCAGCGCGCCGCCGAGCACCAGGAACTGGATGACGAGGGTGAAGTGGTCGGCGGTGTAGCTGCAGACGTCCGCGTCGGAGTTCAGGCAGAAGGTGGAGCGGTCGCCCTGGCGGAGGGGGAGGAGGGTGAGGATCGCCGCGGCCAGACCGGCCACGGAGAGCCGGCCGAGCAGCTGCTTGTTGCTCTCGGGTACGAAGAGGTCGGCGACCAGGACGATCAGGCCGACGGCGCCGTGATGGTCGGCGGGGCGATCGCCGGCCAGTCGACGGACTGGACGAGGCTGGCGCTTTCGGCGGCCACGGTCACGACTTGCCTCCTGCGAGGAGCTTCTGCACGGCCGGGTCGGTGAGGCCGAGGAGGACCGCGGGCCAGAGTCCGGCGAGGACGGTGAGGGCGACGAGGGGGGTCCAGGCGGCGAATTCGTAGCCCTGGACGTCGGTGATCTTCGTCGGTCCGGATGCCTGCTGCGGGGGGACGCCCATGCAGACACGGCGTACGACGACGAGCAGGTACGCGGCGGTCAGCAGGGTGCCGAGGCCGGCGATCGCCATGAAGGTGAGGAAGGCGGGGCGGCTGAGGCCCTCGGCGGGGTCGAAGGCGCCGAACATCGTCAGCATCTCGCCCCAGAACCCGGCGAGGCCGGGGAGGCCGAGGGAGGCGACCGCGGCGAAGGCGAGGAGGCCGCCGAGGCGGGGGGCGCGGCCGTAGAGGGCCGCGCCGGTGGCACCGGCGAGGGTGTCGAGGTCCGCGGTGCCGTAGCGGTCCTTGAGGGCGCCGACCAGGAAGAAGAGCAGGCCGGTGATCAGGCCGTGGGCGATGTTGGCGAAGAGCGCGCCGTTGACGCCGGTGGGGGTCATGGACGCGATGCCGAGGAGCACGAAGCCCATGTGCCCGACGGAGGAGTACGCGATCAGGCGCTTCAGGTCGCCCTTGGCGCCCTTGCGGGCCAGGGCGAGGCAGGCCAGGGATCCGTAGATGATGCCGACCACCGCGAAGGCGGCGAGGTAGGGCGCGAAGACCTGCATGCCGTCGGGGGCGACGGGGAGGGCGATACGGACGAATCCGTACGTACCCATCTTCAGCAGGACGCCGGCGAGGAGGACCGAGCCGACGGTGGGGGCGGCGGTGTGGGCGTCGGGGAGCCAGCTGTGCAGCGGCCACATCGGGGTCTTGACGGCGAGGCCGAGACCGATCGCGAGAACGGCGACGACCTGCACGGACGTGGTCAGTCCACGGCCGTTGTCAGCGGCGAGTGCCACCATGTCGAATGTGCCCGCCTTCAGCCCGACGAGGAGGAGACCGAGCAGCATGACGACGGAGCCGAGCAGCGTGTAGAGGATGAACTTCCAGGCGGCGGGCTGCCTCTGGTCGCCGCCCCAGCGGGCGATCAGGAAGTACATCGGGATGAGGACCATCTCGAACGCCAGGAAGAAGAGGAGCAGGTCGAGTACGGCGAAGGTCGCGAGGGTGCCGGATTCGAGGACCAGGAGCAGGGCGACGAACGCCTTCGGGGAGGGGCCCGCGGCCCGCGGTGTCAGCCGCTCGTGTTGCTGCTTGAAGTAGCTGTAGAGCGCGCAGAGGAAGGTCAGCAGCGCGGTCAGCACGAGGAGGGGGAGCGAGATGCCGTCGATGCCGAGGTGGATCCTGACGTCGAGCGCCGGAATCCAGCTGATGTCGGTCGTGGCCTGCATCTTCGACGGATGGCCGTGGTCGAAGCCGAGGGTGAGGACGATGGCTGCGAGCAGGACCGCACCGGTCACGGTCACGCCGTGGCGGAGCACGGCCTGGCCGGGGTTCCTGCCCTTGAGGCCCGGCGGGGCCGGGAGGAGCGCCGCGGCGGCACCGACGAGCGGGGCGACGACGAGGAACGCCAGGAGGAACTGCATCACGGACGGGCTGATATCGATCACGGCTCACGCTCCGACGGCGGCGACGATGACGGCGGCGATCGCCAGGACGACGGAACCGGCGAGCAGTGCGCTGAGGTAGGTCTGCACGTTGCCGGTCTGGGCTCGGCGGACGCCCGCGCCGAGCAGGCGCGGAACGGCGCCCGCTCCGCGTACGTACGTCTCGACGACCTCGCGGTCCAGGAAGCGGACCAGTTCGGCGCTTGCCAGGGCGGGCCGTACGAAGAGGGCGTGGTAGACGGCGTCGAGGTGGAAGCCGGTCGCTGCGTGGCGGTGCAGCGGGCCCAGGAGGAGCCGGCCGGGGTCGGCGGGGTCGGGGGCCGACGCGATGTCGCCGTAGGCGGGGAATGGGGTATCCCCTGCTCGAACGGGGTTGAGAGCTTGGGGAAGGGTGGCGATGGCTTCCGCCTCGGAGGCCGCTGGGCTGTCCTCCGGATGGGCGGCGACGGCGCCGATCGGGGGGGCGGGCGGCCATGGCCGTGGTGTGGCGCCAGGCGCCGTACGTGACCAGTCCGCCGACCAGGGCCACGCCGGTGCCGAGGACCGCCGTGGTGACGGTCGGGGTGAGGGCGTGGCCGTCGAACCAGTCGTCGAGGTAGGTGACGGCGAGGCCGAAGCCCAGGGAGGGGACGGCCAGGACCCACAGGACGCCGTTCATGACGAGCGGCTGCTTGCCGTGCTCCGGGGCGGCGGGGCCGTGGCCGCGGAAGGCCAAGAGCCACAGGCGGGTCGCGTACGCCGCGGTGAGGAGGGCGGTGAGCAGGCCGGCGACGAGCACGGTCCAGCCCGCGCCGGTGGGGACGCCCGTGGTGTCGCCGAGTGAGGCGTGTTCGGCGGCTACGAGGACGGCTTCCTTGGAGAAGAAGCCGGCGAAGGGAGGGATGGCGGCGAGGGCGACGAGCGCGATCGTCATCGTCCAGTACGCGTCCGGGATGCGCTTGGGCAGCCCGCTCATGCGCGACATGGCGGCGAGGGAGTTCGTGCCGGCTGCGTGGATGATCACGCCGGCGCCGAGGAAGAGGAGCGCCTTGAAGGCGCCGTGGGACAGGAGGTGGAAGACGGCGGCGCCGCGGTCGCCGACGGCCAGGGCCCCGGTCATGTAGCCGAGCTGGCCGATCGTCGAGTAGGCGAGGACGCGCTTGATGTCGTCCTGGGCCAGGGCGGCGAGGGCCGAGCCGACCATCGTGACCGCGGCCATCACGGCGAGGACGGTCAGGGCGGCGGCGGAGGCGGCGAAGACGGGGAGGAGGCGGGCCACGAAGTACACGCCGGCGGCGACCATCGTGGCGGCGTGGATCAGCGCGGAGACGGGCGTGGGGCCCGCCATCGCGTCGGGCAGCCAGGTGTGCAGCGGGAACTGGGCCGACTTGCCCGCCACACCGGCGAGGAGCAGCAGGGCGATCAGCGTCGGGTGGTCGAGGCCGCCGCTCGCGGCGGCGCCCAGGATGCCGGTGATCCGGAACGTACCGGCGTCGACGGCGAGTGCGAACAGGCCGAAGAGGAAGGGGACGTCGCCGAGCTTGGTGACCAGGAAGGCCTTGAGGGAGGCGGCGCGGGCCTCGGGCGTCTCCCAGTAGTGGCCGACGAGGAAGTACGAGCAGATGCCCATGATCTCCCAGCCGACCAGCAGCACCATCAGGTCGCCGGAGTAGACGACGAGCAGCATCGCGGAGGTGAAGAGGGAGACCAGGGCGGCGTACGAGGGGTAGCGCGGGTCGTCGCGCAGGTAGCCCGTCGAGTAGAGCTGCACGCAGGTCGCGACGGTCCCGACCAGGACGGCGACGAGAGCCGCGAAGCCGTCGAGGTGCAGGGCGAGGTCGACGGGGACCGAGCCCGTGGGGGTGAGCTGGGTCGAGGCGTCGATCGCCCTGCCCCCGCCCTGGCGTACGCGACGATCGCGGCAGCACGGCGGCGGCCAGGGCCGGCAGTACGGCCAGGGGGCGGACGAATCCGGGGGCGGTGCGGCCGAGCAGCAGGCCGGCCACGGCGCCCAGGAACGGAAGGAGGGGAACGAGGACGGCGAGGGTCGTGGTCGTCACGCGGCGGCCTCAGTCTTCTGTGCGGCCTCTTGTGCCATGGCGGAAGCTTCGTCGCCGGCCGGGCCGGCCGGGTCCGGGCCTTCGGCGGTGTCGCGCAGCCTGTCGATGTCCGAGGACCCGCGGTTGCGGTAGACCATCAGGACGATCGCCAGGCCGATGCCGATCTCGGCCGCGGCGATGGCGATGGTGAAGAGGGTGAGGGCCTGGCCGGAGTGGAGGGTGTCGCGGAGCCATACGTCGAAGGCGACGAGGTTGAGGTTGACGGCGTTGAGCATCAGCTCGACCGACATCAGGACCAGGATCGCGTTGCGGCGCGCGAGCACTCCGTAGAGCCCGGTGCAGAAGAGGAGGGCGGCGAGCACGGCGGGATAGGCGAGGTGCATCAGCGCTGCTCCTTGTCTTTGGCACTGTCGCTGTCGCTCTTGCGGGAGAGGACGATCGCGCCGACGAGAGCGGCGAGCAGGAGGACGGAGAGAGCCTCGAAGGGCAGCACCCAGTGCTGGAAGAGGATCTCGCCGCTCACCTTGGTCGAGCCCTGGACCGGTCCGTCCAGGTCGATCCAGGTGGTGCGGAACGCGTCCACGACCACCCAGACGAGTGCGGCGGCCGCGGCCACGGCCACCGTGAGAGCGGCCCAGCGGTTGCCCGAGTCGGCGTCCGGGGAGCGCCCGATGGGGGCCCTGGTGAGCATCAGCCCGAAGAGGAGGAGGACGACCACGGAACCGACGTAGATCAGGACCTGCACCCAGGCGATGAACTCGGCCGTCAGCAGGAGGTACTCGACGGCGAGGCCGCCGAGCGCGACGACCAGCCAGAGGGCGGCGTGCACCAGCTGCTTGGTGGTGACCGTGACGACGGCCGCGCCGAGGGTGGCGATGCCGACGAGGAGGAAGGCGATCTCGACGCCGGTCGGGGAGAGGAAGCCCTGTCCGGCGGCTGCGGCGAGGTGGCTCATTCGGCGGGGCCCTCTGCTTCCTGCTGGGCTGCCTGCTGCTGCGCTGCCTGCGCCTGCGCTGCCGCGAGCTTGTCGGCGGCCTTGCGGGCCGCCGCGATCTCCTTCGGCTCCTCCGCGCCCGGGTCCAGCGCGGGCGGCTCGGGAACCGTCCACATCCACTCGCGGAGCTTGTCCCGCTCGTGGGTGAGTTCGTGGATCTCGGTCTCGGCGTACTCGAATTCCGGGGACCAGAAGAGCGCGTCGAAGGGACACACCTCGATGCAGATACCGCAGTACATGCAGAGCGAGAAGTCGATCGCGAAGCGGTCGAGGACGTTGCGGCTGCGCTCGCGGCCGCCGGGGACGGCGGCCGGGACCGTCTCCTTGTGCGAGTCGATGTAGATGCACCAGTCGGGGCACTCGCGCGCGCAGAGCATGCAGACCGTGCAGTTCTCCTCGAACAGGCCGATCACGCCGCGTGTGCGGGGCGGGAGTTCGGGCTGGACGTCCGGGTACTGCGCGGTGACGGTCTTCTTCGTCATCGTGCGGAGCGTGACGGCCAGGCCCTTGGCGAGGCCGGAGCCGGGGATCGGAGGCATTACTGGATCGCCACCTTCACGATGCCGGTGAGCGCGATCTGCGCGAGAGCGAGCGGGATGAGTACGGTCCAGGCGAGCTTCTGGAGCTGGTCCTCGCGCAGCCGGGGGTAGGTCACGCGGAGCCAGATGATGCCGAAGGCGAGGATCGCGGTCTTGAGCAGCGTCCAGACCCAGCCGAGGCCGTCCGCACCCCAGGGGCCGTGCCAGCCGCCGAGGAAGAGGACGGTGGTCAGGCCGCAGAGGACGACGATTCCGGCGTACTCGGCGAGCAGGAAGAGCGCGAAGCGCAGGCCCGTGTACTCGGTGTACGCGCCGAAGATGATCTCCGAGTCGGCGACCGGCATGTCGAACGGCGGGCGCTGGAGTTCGGCGAGACCGGCGACGAAGAAGACGATCGCGCCGACGATCTGCCACGGCAGCCACCACCACTCGAAGGCGTTCAGGATGCCGGGGAGCGAGACGGTGCCGGCCGCCATCGCCACGGAGGCGGCGGCGAGCAGCATCGGCAGTTCGTACGCGAGCAGCTGGGCGGCGGTGCGCAGGCCGCCGAGGAGGGAGAACTTGTTGGCCGAGGCCCAGCCCGCCATGAGCGAGCCGAGCACGCCGACGCCCATGACCGCGAGCACGAAGAAGATGCCCGCGTCGACGACCTGGCCGACCGCGCCCTCGCTCGGGCCGATCGGGATCGCGACGAGCACGAGGAGGTACGGGAGGAGTGCGACGGCGGGGGCGAGCTGGAAGATGCGCCGGTCGGCGTTGGCCGGGACGATGTCTTCCTTCTGCGCGAACTTCACGCCGTCGGCGACGAGCTGCGCCCAGCCGTGGAAGCCGCCCGCGTACATGGGGCCGAGGCGGCCCTGCATGTGGGCCATCACCTTGTGCTCGGTCTGCCCCACGACGAGCGGGAGGACCATGAACACGGCGAAGACGATGACCAGGCGGAGGACGACATCGAGTACGTCGTTCACGCGTCGTCGCTCCCTCGGTCCTGGGTGGGGCCGGTTGCCCCTTCGTCGGCGGAGCCGGCCCGGCCGGGCTCCTTCGCGGCGGCCGCGTCGCCGCCCAGGGTCTCGTCGGCGGCTGCGTCGGCAGCTTCCGCCGCGTCGGCCTCCGTGTCCGCGGACGCGCCCGTCCGGGTCGCGGCTTCTGTCTCCGGGCCGCGCTCCTCGTCCTGGAACGCGGGGCGCGGGTGGTGCCAGGGCGCGTCCGTGCTGCGCGAGGGCGCGCGCGGCCT
>RHMC01000220.1 GCA_003719395.1 Streptomyces altiplanensis | reverse complement strand
CAGAACCCGTACGCGGCGCCTCCCGCCCCGGCGGTGCCCCCCACGCCCGCGCCCGCCGCCCCCCATCCGACAAGAGCGACAGCGACAGCCCCGAGGACGCCCGATGACGACCCCGTACCAGCAGCAGGCCCCGCAGCAGTACCCGCCGCAGGGCGTCGCCTCGTACGTCTCACCGATCCCGGTGCGCAGGGCGACGCTCGGGGACGCCCTCGCCTCCGAGTGGACGAAGATCCGGTCGGTGCGCTCCACGGTGTGGACGCTCGGCGTGATGACCGTGCTCGTCCTCGGCATCGGACTGCTCTCGACGCTGCTCGTCTCCTCGTCGGCGCCGACTCGAGGAGTCCCCGGTCCTGAGCCTCGGCTTCTTCGGCGTACTGCTCGGCGCCATCCCGGTGATCACGCTCGGCGTGATGACCGTCGCGTCCGAGTACGGCACGGGCATGATCCGCACGACCCTCACCGCGTGCCCCAGCCGCGCCCGGGTGCTGACCGCCAAGGCGACGTCTTCTTCGCGCTGGCCTTCGCCATCACGCTGGTGACCACCGCCGCGTCGGGGCGCTCCAGTCCGCGATGCTGGACGGCGCACGGCCACCGGCGAGGACTGGCTGCGCGCGACGGTCGGCGTCTGCCTCTACATCGCGACGCTCGGCCTGCTCGCGCTCGCCGTCGGCTCGCTCATCCGTCACTCGGCGGGCGCGATCACCATCATGATCGGCGTGGTGCTGCTGCCGCTGGTGCTGGCGATGTTCATGTTCTCCGAGTCGCTGGCCGACCTTCAGCAGGCGCTCTTCGAGTACTCGATCCCCAGCCAGCTCGCCGTCTTCTACGACGCCTCGGTCACCCAGTCGGGACCGTCGGGGTGGGACCCGCTGTGGATCGTGGCGGGCGTGACCGCCGTGGTGCTCGGCGGCGCCTTCCTGGCCCTGGAGAAGCGCGACGTGTGACCGCGCCCGCCGCGCCGGTCAGTGGCGCGGGGCGTTCCGGGACCGCTGCACCTTCGAGGTGCGGCGGTCCTTCGCGTTCCAGCACGCCTTGTGCCAGTGCCTGCGGTCGTCGACGCCGCCGTACTCGGACCAGGCCACCAGGTGCGGCACCCCGGACGGGATCTCCTGGTCGCAGCCCGGGCAGCGGTAGCGCTTGCCGGCCGCGCTCGCTCCGGCGACGTGGCGCACCGACCACTCCTCGCCCTGCCACAACTCGGTGCTCTGGAGCCCGAACCTGTCTCCTGCCGTGCCGCTCCGGGGCTCGGTCGGGTTCTCGCCGCCCTTGGGGCGGTTGCGACGCGGGGACACCTGAAACCTCACGGATCGGAAGGAAGTGGTTCTCCCAAGCCTAGGGCCATTCGGCAGGGGCACCCGTACCGCACCGCGTACGAGCCCGCCGCCCACAGGCTCCGGCTTACCGGAAAATCGCAACAACTTCTCACGTGGCCGTGCCTTTGGCACGTGTCAGGCGTTGTTGCCAGTGAAGGGGGATGCCGCGTCGGCCGCAAGGAGGCAGAAGGCGATGCGTGTCGGAACGTTTGTACTGGCAGCCCAGTTCCCGGGCCAGGGCCAAGGGGAAGCGCTGCACCGGGCGGTGCGGTCGGCCGAGGTCGCCGAGGAGTGCGGGCTGGACTCGGTCTGGCTCGCGGAGCACCACTTCGTGCCGTACGGCGTGTGCCCCTCCGCGGTGACCCTCGCCGGACTGCTGCTCGGCCGCACCCGGCGGATCCGCGTGGGCACGGCGGTCAGCGTCCTGCCGACCGTACACCCGGTCGCCCTGGGCGAGCAGGCCGCGCTGCTGCACCTCACCTCCGGCGGGCGCTTCACGCTCGGCGTCGGGCGGGGCGGTCCGTGGGTGGACCTGGAGGTGTTCGGACAGGGTCTGGCGGCGTACGAGCACGGGTTCCCCGAATCGCTGGACCTGTTGCTGCGGTGGTTGCGCGAGCCGCGCGTCGAGTCGCGGGGAGGGCGGTTCGACTTCCGTGAAGTCGCCGTCGTACCCAGGCCGGACGAGCTGCTGCCGACGGGTCCCGAAGGACCTGAAGCCCCCGGGGGCCCGGAGGTGGTGATCGCCTGCACCTCGCCCAAGAGCGTGCGGCTGGCGGCCGAACGCGGGCTGCCGATGCTGCTCGGCATGCACTGCGGCGACGAGGACAAGGCGGAGATGGTCACGCTGTGGCGCAGGCACGCGCTCGCCGCGGGACACGAGCCGGAAACGGTCGCGCGGGCGGGCCACGTCTCGGCCGGAGTGGCTCAGATCGCGAGCAGCGCGGCCGACGCCACGGAGACGTTGACGAAGGCGATGCCCGGCTGGCTCAAGCAGGGGCTCGACGCCCATGTGACGGTGGACGGGCGGCACCGCGCGATGCGGGACCCCGTCGCCTACACGGAGATGCTGTGCCGGCTGCACCCGGTGGGCCCGCCGCAGCTGGCCGCCGACCGGCTGGCGGCCACTGCGGAACGGACCGGCATCACGCGCTTCGCACTGCTCGTCGAAGGGTCGGGGGACCTTGCGGCCACCGAGGAGAACGTACGGCTGCTGGGGTCCGAGGTGCTCCCTCTGCTGTCCTGACCCCGTCGGCCCGGACCAGGGCCGGCCCGGCGGGACACCGCCGCTCCGCATCAGGCGTGCAACTCCCACGATGCGGAGCGGCAGCGTTGTCTCAGCAGTCCCGCAGTTCCGGTGACTGGTTGAGCAGCTGCCCCCTGATCGAGGTGAAGCGGGCGAGCCGCTCGTCCGAAGAGGAGTCCAGCGGGAACACCGCTACGCGGTGGCAGTTCTGGAAAGCAAGACGTACGCCGAAGTGCCGCTGGAGCGCACCGCGAATCGCGTCACTCGCGAGTGCGCGCAGCAGCTGACCACGAGCCTGCTCGTCCGGCGGAGGCGTCTGGTTGTCGGCGAACTCTCCACCGTCGACCTTCAGCTGTGCCACCAGAGAGCTGATCATCTCCCATGCGTAAGGCAGGGAGGTCCGGACGCAGTCGACGAAGGCGGCTTCGTCGACATCGCCTCGCTCGGCCTGTTCCAACAGTGCCGGTGAGACGTCGAGCGACATGGGTTCTCCTCTCGCGACCCCGGGCCGGGGTCTTACGGGCAGGGAAGGCGGACGACGACGCAGGGTGCACGTACGACGACCTCCTGCATCCAAGTTAAGGGTGCGGTCCGGACCGCACCAGGAGATTGGGAACACAACCGGCCAACAACGAACGGGGGCTTACTGGGCGAATCGCGTAGAGCACGGGTAGTCGAGTAGCGTTGCGCCCCATGCGTCTCGTCATTGCCCGCTGCTCCGTGGACTACGCGGGCCGGCTCACCGCCCACTTGCCCTCCGCTCCCCGTCTGATCCTGGTGAAGGCGGACGGCAGCGTTTCGATCCACGCCGACGACAGGGCGTACAAACCGCTCAACTGGATGTCGCCGCCGTGCACCCTCAAGGAGGGCACCGGAGACGATGCCGGCACCTGGACGGTGATCAACAAGGCGGGCGAGAAACTGATCATCACGATGGAGGAAGTCCTCCACGACTCGTCCCACGAGCTGGGCGTGGACCCCGGTCTCATCAAGGACGGTGTCGAAGCGCACCTTCAGGAGCTGCTCGCCGACCGCATCGAGACCCTCGGCGAGGGCTACTCCCTGATCCGGCGCGAATATCCCACCGCCATCGGCCCGGTGGACATCCTGTGCCGCGACGCGGACGGGGCGACGGTGGCGGTGGAGCTGAAGCGGCGCGGTGACATCGACGGCGTCGAGCAGCTCACCCGCTACCTCGAACTGCTCAACAGGGACCCGCACCTGGCTCCGGTGAGGGGCGTTTTCGCGGCGCAGGAGATCAAGCCGCAGGCGCGCGTACTGGCGACGGACCGCGGGATCGGCTGCGTCGTACTGGACTACGACGCGATGCGCGGCATCGAGGACGACAAGCTCCGCCTGTTCTGACCCGCTCCCGGCTCACGGCCTTCGGGAAGGGGCGGGGGCGGGGGAAGAACCCTCTCCGCCCCCGCCCCACGCCCTACGCCGGGCTCGCGGGGTCCTGCGCACTGGACGAGACCGAGACGCTGTTGCTGGGGCTGCCGCCCGTGGTGGTGCCGTCCGTGGTGGTGCCGTCGGTGGTGGTGCCGTCGGTGGTGGTGCCGGTCGTGTCGCCGGTGGTCCCGCCCTCGGTGGTCGTCCCGCCCTCGGTGGTCCCGCCCTCGGAAGTGCCTCCGCCGGTGCCGCCTTCGGTGGTTCCGCCCTCGGAGGTTCCACCCGTCGAGGTGGGGCCTCCGGTGGTCGGACCGCCGGTCGTGGGACCGCCCGTCGTCGGACCGCCGGTCGTGGGACCGCCCGTGGTCGGACCACCGGTGGTCGGGCCGCCCGTCGTCGGATCGTCCGAAGCCGGCGGCTTGCTGCCCGGCGACGAGGAGTCGTCGTCCGTCGGTTTGCCGCTCTTGGACGGACTTCTGCCGGGGGCCTTGCTGTCGCCGCTCTCGCCCGGCTGCGGCTGTCCCGACGTACCGGGCCCGGCCGGGTCACCCGGATCGCCCGGGCGCTCGGTCGATCCCTGGGTCGGCTCGTCGGCCGGCAGACCGTCCAGTCCGTCGTCCTCACTGGCCGACTGCTCGGTCCTGACCTTGTTGTCCGGGGTCTCGTCGCTGTCCGAGGCCGCGCCCAGGGTCACCACGGTGCCGAGTACGGCGACGAGCAGCGCGCCCGCGCGCCCGCCGCGACCATGTTGCGCCGCGCGCCGCTGAGCAGGGCGAGACGGCCGCCGCCCGGGGCCGCCGCCGGACGGTGGGTGACCAGCGTGCTGTCCTCGCGCGGCTGTTCGGGCCTGGGCGGCAGCGACAGGGGTACGACCGCCGCCGGTACGCCGCCGGGGGGCGACGCCGACTCCTCGTACCGCGCCGCGGGCACCTCCTCGCCCGCGGGCGTGCGTCCGCCCGGCACGAGTCCGCCGACGCCCGCGCCGGAGCGGTCCGCGACCAGCGCCAGCGCCCTGCGTCCGGCGACGGTGCCGCTCTTGTCGGCCACGGCGCCGCGCATCGCGATGGACGCCTCCAGCTCGGCCCGGGCCCGGTCCAGGCTGCCCGTGCAGAGCGCGAGGACACCCAACTCGTGGTGGAAGTACGCCTCTTCGGCGACCTCACCCGCGAGGCGCGCGGCTTCGAGCCCGGTCCTCAGGGCCCGTTCCCACGCCCCCCAGCACAGCCCGGCGGCGAAGGCGGGCGCCGCCGTACGGGCGAGCAGGACGGCGGCGCTCGGATGCCCCGCCTCGGTGCCCGGTACCAGTGCGGCCATCGCGGCGAGGACCGCGTCGGCCTCCGCGGTCGCCCGCTCGGGGCGTGACCGAGGGGGTGTCCGACCCACCAGGCGTAGCGCTGGGCGCGCTGTGCGCCCGCTCCGTCACGTCGTCCGCGAACCCCACGGCCTCCAGCTGCGGGGCCACACCGGCCGCCAGCCGGTAGTGCGAGCCGGCCGGCGAGAGCAGGCCGCAGCTCATCAGCTCGCCGAGCGCGGCGTCCGCGTGGGTGTCCCCCACGAGGGCCGGCAGGTGCGCCTGGTGCGGGACCGCGCCGCCGAGCGCGAGGGCGAAGCGCAGAGTGTCCCGGGCGGACTCGCTCAGCCGGGACACGAGCAGCGCCACGGGCATCGCTCCCTCGGCGAGCGAGGGCAGGGGCACGTCGTGGCCGTCGTCCGCGTCGAAGGGCGCGTCGAACGGCTGCTCGCTGAAGTACCCGTACTCCTCGAAGGCGTTGGGGTCGGCGCGCAGCCGTCGCGCTGGCGCAGCAGCGCGCCCGCCTGCACGAAGCGCAGCGGCAGCCCCTCGGACTCGAACCACAGGTCGCCCGCCCAGTTCGCCTCGTCGTCGGTGAGCGGCCGGTCCACGGCCCGTTCGAGGACTTCCAGGCTGGCGCCGCGGCCGAGACCGCCGAGGAAGACCTCCTCGACGTGCGATTCGGGCGAGGGAGGGGCGACATCCGGCGTCGTGGCGAGCAGGAAGGCGCACTCGGGCGTGGCCTCCAGCAGCTCGTCCAGCGCCGCCCCGCCGAACTCCAGGTCGTCGAGGACGACGGCGGCACCGATCTCGTGGACGAGACCGAGCAGCCCCGCACGGTCCGGACGGTGCAGCGGCGCGCTGTACACGGCCGCGAACAGGTCGTGGAGCAGTTCTTCGGGCGTGCGGTGGCTTCCGCAGAGCCGTACGACGCCGTCGGGCGCGAGGTCCGCGCACTCTTCGGCGACGGCGTCGAGCAGTGCCGTACGGCCGGATCCCGACGGTCCCGTCAGCCGCACCGAACGCCCGCGCGCGAGCAGCCGCACGAGCCTCTCGCGCTCCTCCTGGCGCTCCAGGAGCGGGCGGTCGGGGAACGGCCGGCCCCGGCGGTACGGGCGCGCGGCCGCCCGCAGCAGCTCGGCGCGGTCGTCGGCGTCGCGCCTGACCGGCCGCGCGGGACGCTCACCGGGCGGGCAGACCTCGATCTCGCTGCCGTCGACAGGGTTGACGGTGAGCAGGAAGTCGCCCGCGACGACCTGCACGGTGCGGGCGGGCGCAGGCGAGGACTGCCCGCTCCCCTTGGCCTGACCGTTCTGCGCAAGAGCCGGTGGCAGCGCGTCCCTCGGTGGCCGGCGCGGCCCGTCACCGGTGTCGCCCTCGCCGAAACGGTCGTCGTCGTGGCCGTACTCTTCCGGTCCCCGGTTCATCGGGTCCATGGTCAAAGCCCCCAGAGGCGTTGCGTGCGGTTGTCCCTCCCGGCCTTTCGCACGCTCGCTGTCGCTTCTGGTCCGGTGCCCGCCGCATTCGGGTTCGTCAATCGGCAGGCGACCGAACCCTAGACCTTGGCACAGTATCTGTGAACAAGAGGGGGCCGCCCCGCCCGGGACGTCACAGTCTCGTGAGGATTGTGCGCCCGCCGTATGTCTCGCGCTGTCCCGCGATGTCCCACGCCGTACCGCTCGGACCCCTGTCAGACCCTTGGCAGCGATTCGGCCGCGAGGCGCCCTCGATGGCGAGGATGCGGTGCAGCTGGTCCGCGACCAGCAGGCGCTGCATCTGGGCCGGCACCCCGCGCAGCACGAGCCTGCGGCCCGCCCGCCCGGCGCGCCGGTGGGCGCCCATGATGACGCCCAGGCCGGTGGCGTCCCAGGAGTCCAACTCGGTCAGGTCCAGCACCAGATCGCCGACTCCGTCGTCGACGGCCGAGTGCAGGGCCGTACGGGCGTCCGCCGCGCTGCGGACATCGAGGCGGCCCCCGACGACCAGCTCGACGTGATCGCCCCTGATGTGCATATGCGCTCCCCGGGAGTCCGTCAGTTTCTCCGTGTCCTGCTTCTTCCTTGCACCCAACTGACTGCCGTACGGGTAAGGAAGTTGCCGCCCGTAAGCGAACCGATACCGAATTCACTCCTGGGAGTGACCCAAGAGCTGACATGGCGTCAGTGCTTGTAGAAGCCCTGCCCGCTCTTGCGTCCGATGTCACCGGCGTCAACCATCCGGCGCATCAGCTCCGGCGGCGCGAACTTCTCGTCCTGCGACTCCGTGTAGATGTTGCTGGTCGCGTGCAACAGGATGTCGACACCGGTCAGATCGGCGGTGGCGAGCGGTCCCATGGCGTGGCCGAAGCCCAGCTTGCAGGCGATGTCGATGTCCTCGGCCGACGCGACACCCGACTCATAGAGCTTGGCGGCCTCGACGACGAGGGCCGAGATGAGGCGGGTGGTGACAAAGCCTGCCACATCACGGTTGACGACGATGCAGGTCTTGCCGACGGATTCGGCGAACTCACGTGTACGGGCGAGCGTTTCGTCGCTGGTCTTGTAGCCCCGCACGAGCTCGCAGAGCTGCATCATCGGTACGGGCGAGAAGAAGTGCGCGCCGACGACCCGCTCCGGACGTTCCGTCACCGCCGCGATCTTGGTGATCGGGATGGCGGAGGTGTTGGAGGCGAGGACCGCGTCGTCGCGCACGAGCTTGTCGAGCGTACGGAAGATCTCGTGCTTGACCTCGAGCTTCTCGAAGACGGCTTCGACGACGATGTCGGCGTCGGCGACCGCGTCGAGGTCGGTGGTCGTGGTGATGCGGCCGAGCGCCGCGTCGGCGTCCGCCGCCTCCAGCTTCCCCTTGGACACGAACTTGTCGTACGAGGCCCTGATGCCGTCACGGCCCCGGGTCAGCGCGGCATCGGTGACATCGCGCAGGACGACGTCCCAGCCCGCCTGCGCCGATACCTGCGCGATACCGGACCCCATGAGTCCGGCTCCGATGACGGCGAGCTTCCTGGCCACGGCACACCCCTTGATTCCTTCGGCCTTAACGCCTGTTCACTTCAGGCTCTCCGGCGGAGATTAGCGTCCGTGAGCGGCCGAGTGGCGGTGAAGAGATGCGCGTCACGTCCCAAATGGCGGACATCACACCGGCACCCCTCACTCGGCGGCCCGCACCGCGTAGTTGAGCACCTTCTCACTCAGCAGCTCCTCCATCTCGTCGAGGAGGACGAGCGCCTCGCGGGAGACTTCGGCGGCCTTGCGGCCCGCGGTCGTCTCCCGGCCGATGCACCCCATGAGCATCGTCCGGAGCCAGGACAACTGGCCGGCGACCAGGACGGGGAGCGGGTCACGCGGTGAGCATGCCGTCGATGCTGCTCTCCGGCCTGATGCTGCCGATGGCCCTCGCGCCGGACCGGCTGGACGCGCTGTCGCGCCTCATGCCCTTCCGGTACCTGGTGGACGCGATGCGGGCGGCGTACGTGGGCGACTACGCGGGCACGGCGATGCTGTACGGCGTCCTGATGTCGGCCGCGCTGGTGCTGGTCTCCGTGACGGTGGGCACACGTGTCTTCCGGAAGGCGGGGGCGTAGCTAGGCTCGGCTCCATGGTCAATCTGACGCGCATCTACACCCGTACCGGCGACAAGGGCACCACCGCCCTGGGCGACATGAGCCGCACCGCCAAGACCGATCTGCGGATCTCGGCGTACGCCGACGCCAATGAGGCCAACGCCGTCATCGGGACGGCGATCGCCCTGGGGCAGCTCGGCGAAGAGGTCGTGAAGGTCCTCGTCCGGGTCCAGAACGACCTCTTCGACGTGGGCGCGGATCTGTCGACCCCGGTGGTCGAGGACCCGAAGTACCCGCCGCTGCGCGTCGAGCAGGCGTACATCGACAAGCTGGAGGCGGACTGCGACCACTTCCTGGAGGAGCTGGAGAAGCTGCGCAGCTTCATCCTGCCGGGCGGCACTCCGGGCGCGGCGCTGCTGCACCAGGCGTGCACGGTCGTACGGCGCGCGGAGCGGTCCACGTGGGCGGCGTTCGAGGTGCACGGCGAGGTCATGAACCCGCTGACGGCGACGTACCTCAACCGGCTCTCGGACCTTCTGTTCATCCTGGCCAGGGTGGCGAACAAGGAGGTCGGGGACGTGCTGTGGGTCCCCGGCGGCGAGCGCTAGCCGACGGTCGCCCGCGGCGTTCCTTTCCCCGGTCCTCGATGTGCCGGACGGGCCGGGTCTTCCGGCCCGACGTGCTGTGGGTCCCCGGCGGCGAGCGCTAGCCGACGGTCGCCCGCGGCGTTC
>RHMC01000021.1 GCA_003719395.1 Streptomyces altiplanensis | reverse complement strand
GGGCTGCCCCGCCGCCACCGACAGGACGCGGCGCCGAGCAGCGCCGCCGCGCCCGTCAGCCAGGCACCGGCGTACGCGAACGGACGCACCGCGCGGCCGGCTCCCCACAAGGCCACGGCGACATCGAGCGCGGCTGTCGCCGACAGCGCACAGGTGAACGTCAGCGGGCCCGACCCGGCCGCCAGTGCCCAGAGGACGAAGGGGAACTGAGCGGTGATCAGCGCGGCGGGCAGCGGGATCCGCAGCCGGCCGAGCCCCAGGCCGTACGCCGCCCAGAGCGCCGCCAGCAGGGCCGAACCGATCGCGGCGTACGCGAGCGGGTCCGCCCCGGGCAGCGCCACACGGTGCAGGGCGTACGCGTCGAGCACCGTGAGAGCCAGCCCCAGCGCAGCCACCGACTCGGCGGTCGAGGCGAGGCTGCGGCGCAGCAGCAGGACCGGCGCGGCCAGCGCCAGGGCCGTCACCGCGCCCAGTACCGCCGAGCGGCCGCCGATGCCCAGATGACCCCAGCTCACCAGCGTGAAGGCGATCACGGCGACCGTCAGCAGAACGCCGCCGAGCGCCAGCAGCACGTTCTGCGCACCGCGCGGCGAGGCGTCCTGCGGCGCGCGCGGTGCCTGTCCGGCGCCGAAGGCCCCGGCGTACGGCGTGAAGGGACCGCGCGGAGCGGCGGGCGGAGGCTGCCGCACGGCGGTGAGCAGCCACGCCCTGCGGGCGAGCAACTGGGCGCGCCGGGCTTCGAGCAGGCCCAGCTCGCGGTCGAGGACCACCAGTTCTTCCGCCGGCGGCAGTGCGTTCTCCATGGTCGACGAGTGTGGCGCAGGACACAGGGCGGGACATGGGTGCGGATACTCAGATCCCCGGTGAGTACGTGCGGGAGCGCGCAGACTTGGCGTATGGACTGGTGCCGTTACCGCTTTCGCAGCGTCTGGGATCTGCCCGCCCCGCCCAGCAGGGTCTACGGCGTGCTGGAACGGGTCGACGAGTACCCGCGGTGGTGGCCGCAGGTGCGGCAGGTCACCCGCCTCGACGACCGCACCGGCATCGCCCGGTTCCGTTCCTTCCTGCCGTACAAACTGGTCGTCACCGCTCAGGAAAGGCGGCGCGCCCCGGAGGCCGGCGTCCTGGAGGTGGCCATGACCGGCGACCTCGAAGGCTGGGCGCGCTGGACCGTACAGCCGCGCGGCAGCGGCACGCGCGCCCTCTACGAGCAGGAAGTGGAGGTGCGCAAGGCGCTGATGCGCCGGCTCGCCGTACCCGGGCGGCCGCTCCTCGTCGCCAACCACGCGCTGCTGATGCGGGGCGGGCGGCGCGGGCTCTCGGCCGCGCTCGCGGTTTGAACCAACCCCCCGGCGGCCTGTATGGTTCAGTCCGTTCCCGGGCGATTAGCTCAGTGGGAGAGCGCTTCGTTCACACCGAAGAGGTCACTGGTTCGAAACCAGTATCGCCCACCCGGGAAGGCCGTCCGTCACAGACGGACCGGCTTTTTTGTGTCGCCCCGCAGTGTCGCCCCACGCCGTCCGTTCAGGCGGCGGCCGCCGGCATCTCGGGGCGCAGCGGCCACGCCGTATTCACCTCTTCCTCCGACCCGTTGCGCGCGAACCACGCCTGCAGGCCGCGCGCCTGCGCCGCGTGCCACACCGCCTGGAGGGTGTGCAGCTCGGCCGGCGAGAGCCGCTCCAGACGCGAGGCGAAACGGCGGCCGAGGGCGCGTACGACCTCCAGCGAGGCCGTCGCGTCGGCGACCGCGTCGTGGGCGCCGTCCAGTTCCACCTCGTACTGCGCACACAGATCGGTGAGCGTACGGCGGCCCTTGCGGTAGCGGTCCAGATGCTTGTCCAGTACGCGCGGATCCAGCACGCACAGCGGGCGGCTTTCCAGGTAGCGCCCCAGCGACGACGCCCGGTGGCGCCTCAGCTCCCGGTCCAGCAGGGTCAGGTCGAAGGGCGCGTTCATCACCACCAGCGGCCGGCGGGCGATGCTCTGCTCGGCGAGCCCTCTGGCTATCTCCTCCACGACCGGCGCGGGCCAGCGGCCGTTGCGCTGCAGGTGATCGTCCGTCAGCCCGTGGATCCCGGTCGCCTCCGGAGGCACCGGGATCCCCGGATTCACCAGCCAGCGCGTCGCCCGCACCCGTCCGCCCGGCGCGTCCTGCACGACCAGCGCGGCGGAGACGATGCGGTCCTCCTCGACATCCACCCCCGTCGTCTCGGTGTCGAACGCGGCCAGGGGTCCTTCGTACCAGCACGTCATGTCCGAACTCCTCTTGCTCCCTTGGCAGACGGCGCGCGTCCCCTGCCCGAAGCGGTGATACCCGGGTCGTTTGTCCGGTACGCCGTTTGAGGGGGATACGCAGCGGAGACAACACAAGTGACGGGGCGTGAAGTCGGCGGGCCGTCACGGGGATACTGATCGGCACAGCCCGGGAGGCACCGTCAGCCATGGCGCTCACGCAGCCCGAACCGGGCGGGCTGCTGCCCGAGCGGATCGCACCGCTGCGCGGCGGACTCGCCACCACTGCCTGCATGGAGACTCTTCAGGTGGGCTATCTGCACGCGGTCGCGGCGACCGCGGGATGCTCTCTCTCGCAGCCGTTTCCGGACAACGGCATCGACTGGCACGTGAGCCACAGCGCTCCCGGGCACACCGTCGATGACGAAGTCACCATCAAGGTGCAGCTCAAATGCACCTACCAGATCCCGCCGCGCCCGGCGGGGGGAGCCTTCTCCTTCACGCTCGACAACGCTCATCTGGAGAAGCTCGCCCGCAGCCCGGTGTCGGTGCACAAGATCCTTGTCGTGATGCTCGTACCGCGGACCCAGGACGACTGGCTGCGCGCCGGCCACGACGGCCTCGACCTGCGGCACTGCTGCTACTGGACCAACCTGGCCGGACACCCGGTGACGGGCAGGCGCAGGACCACTGTGCGAATCCCGACCTCGCGGATATTCGACGACCGAGCACTCTGCGAGATCATGACCCGGGTCGGGGTGGGAGGGAGACCCTGATGCACCACCGGCCGATCGACGAACCCCTGCGACCGCACCCGGGCACGGAGTCCGACAGCGGCTTCGCCACGGGCCCCGGCATCTGGGACGCCGGCGCGGGCCCCGATCCCGCCCACGTCGACCCCGCCGTGCTCGGCGTGCTGCTCGCCCGGCACGGCTGGCGGCGGCGCGGGGGAGCGGCGGGCCGCTACGCCCGCTGGACCCCGCCCGGGCCGTCCGGCGGCGGGACGAGCCTGCTCGTGCCCCGAGAGCCGGGCGTTCCCCCTCAGCGACGACCTGCTCGGCGTGGCGCTGACCGCGCTCGCCCGCTGCGCCGCGCCCCTCCGCCCGCGAGGTGCTCGTCTCCCTCACCGTCCCCAGCGACGAGATCCGCTGGTGGCGCGACGTACCGGAAGGCCCCTCGGGAGCCGTCTCGTGGACCGCGCAGGAACGGCTGCGCACGGCGGCGCGCCAGATGCTGCTCGCCGCGGCGCTGGCCTCACGTCGCGCCGGGTACTACGGCGCACGGCACCGGCGGCAGGCGCAGGCGTCCCTGGAGGGCGTACTGGTGGGACCCGCGCCGGGCGGGCGCGCCCTGACCGCGTTCGTACCGGTGGCGGCGGGACGCGGCGTCGTCGTACGGCTGCACCACGCCCTGCACGCCGCTCGCGAGGCCGTCGACTACCAGCGGGCGACCGGCGGCATGGACGCCTTCGACACGGCGGTCGGGGCCGGTGTGAGCCGCGAGCTGACGGAGGCTGTGATCGCGCTGGTCCACGGCTCGGAGGGCGCGCGCGTGGCCCTGGAGTGGTCGCCCGCCGCCGGGGTGCCCGAGGGGTGCGCGGCGCATCCCGAAGCGGTGGAGTTCTCGCCGGGCGACCTGCCGGCACTGCGGGAGGCGGGCGAGCGCTACCAGCTCGACGAGCCCTCCGTGACGGTACGGATCACGGGCGCGGTGGTACGGATGCGCGCTCGGGGCCGCGCGGGGCCGGCACGGTGCGGCTGCGCGTCCTGGCGGGCGCGAGGTGCCGCACGTACGGATGGTGCTCGACGAGGAGGCGTACCGGATCGCGGGCCACGCCCACCTGGTCGGGCTGCCGATCAGGGTCCACGGACAGCTGGAGAGCCGGGGCGGCTTCCGGCGGCTCACCGGCGCGCGGAGCGTGGTGCCCGTGCAGGTGGACGACGCGGAGCGGGACCGGCTGATGAAGTCGCTCCAGGAGAACCTGGACTTTTTCGAGGAGGCGTGCGGCGGGGATTAACCGTTTCGCGAGGGGGGCGCTGGGCTCGGTACAGTAAGGCATTGCGTACGCACTGCTTTGTGCGCTTCCCCCTCAGTCAGGAGAGACCGGTGTCAGACGTCCGTGTGTTCATCCAACGCGATTCCGAGCGGGAAGAGCGCGTGGTGACGACGGGCACTACGGCGGCCGAGCTCTTCCCCGGCGAGCGCACCGTCGTCGCCGCGCGCGTGGGCGGCGAGCTGAAGGACCTGGCGTACGTCGTCGCCGACGGCGAGGAGGTCGAGCCGGTCGAGATCTCCTCCGAGGACGGCCTGAACATCCTGCGCCACTCGACCGCGCACGTCATGGCGCAGGCCGTGCAGGAGCTCTTCCCCGAGGCGAAGCTCGGCATCGGCCCGCCGGTCAAGGACGGCTTCTACTACGACTTCGACGTCGAGAAGCCGTTCACCCCCGAGGATCTCAAGGCCGTCGAGAAGAAGATGCAGGAGATCCAGAAGCGCGGGCAGCGCTTCTCGCGCCGCGTCGTCACCGACGAGGCCGCGCGCGAGGAGCTGGCGGACGAGCCGTACAAGCTGGAGCTCATCGGCATCAAGGGCTCCGCGTCGAGCGACGACGGCGCGGACGTCGAGGTGGGCGGCGGCGAGCTGACCATCTACGACAACCTGGACGCCAAGACCGGTGACCTGTGCTGGAAGGACCTCTGCCGCGGTCCGCACCTGCCGACCACCCGGAACATCCCCGCGTTCAAGCTGATGCGCAACGCCGCCGCCTACTGGCGCGGCAGCGAGAAGAACCCGATGCTCCAGCGCATCTACGGCACCGCGTGGCCGTCGAAGGACGAGCTGAAGGCGCACCTGGAGTTCCTCGCCGAGGCCGAGAAGCGCGACCACCGCAAGCTCGGCTCCGAGCTGGACCTCTTCTCCATCCCGGAGCAGATCGGCTCCGGCCTCGCGGTCTTCCACCCCAAGGGCGGCATCATCCGCCGGGTCATGGAGGACTACTCGCGCCGCCGGCACGAGGAGGAGGGGTACGAGTTCGTCTACACCCCGCACGCCACCAAGGGGAAGCTCTTCGAGACCTCGGGCCACCTGGACTGGTACGCCGACGGCATGTACCCGCCCATGCAGCTCGACGAGGGCACGGACTACTACCTCAAGCCCATGAACTGCCCGATGCACAACCTGATCTTCGACGCGCGGGGCCGGTCCTACCGTGAACTGCCGCTGCGCCTGTTCGAGTTCGGGACCGTGTACCGGTACGAGAAGTCCGGCGTGGTGCACGGCCTGACCCGCGCCCGGGGCTTCACCCAGGACGACGCGCACATCTACTGCACCAAGGAGCAGATGGCGGAGGAGCTCGACCGTACGCTCACCTTCGTCCTCGGCCTGCTGCGCGACTACGGCCTGACCGACTTCTACCTGGAGCTGTCCACCAAGGACCCGGAAAAGTTCGTCGGCTCGGACGAGATCTGGGAAGAGGCCACCGAGACCCTGCGCCAGGTCGCCGAGAAGCAGGGGCTTCCGCTGGTCCCGGACCCGGGCGGCGCGGCCTTCTACGGCCCGAAGATCTCCGTCCAGTGCAAGGACGCCATCGGCCGTACCTGGCAGATGTCGACCGTGCAGCTCGACTTCAACCTGCCGGAGCGCTTCAACCTGGAGTACACCGGCCCCGACGGCAGCAAGCAGCGTCCGGTGATGATCCACCGCGCCCTGTTCGGCTCCATCGAGCGCTTCTTCGCGGTGCTCCTGGAGCACTACGCGGGCGCGTTCCCGGCGTGGCTCGCCCCCGTGCAGGCGGTCGGCATCCCGATCGGCGACGCGCACATCCCGTACCTCCAGGAGTTCGCCGCCGACGCGAAGAAGAAGGGCCTGCGGGTCGAGGTGGACGCCTCCTCGGACCGGATGCAGAAGAAGATCAGGAACCAGCAGAAGCAGAAGGTTCCCTTCATGATCATCGTCGGTGACGAGGACATGAACGCGGGCACCGTCTCCTTCCGCTACCGCGACGGGTCGCAGGAGAACGGCATCCCCCGCGAGGAAGCGCTGGCGAAGATCGCCGACGTGGTGGAGCGCCGCGTCCAGGTGTGACCGGCCCTCCCGTGTGAACGGTGAGCCAGGCCCCCGGCGGGGCGATCAGCCCGCCGGGGGCCTGTTCTCGTCCTCCCGCGCGAACGTCTGGATCAGCCAGGCCGGGAAGGGGCCCGTCACCGCCCCCGGCAGCGCCATGCCGCCGCCCGTCATGCCGACCGCGATGAGCCGGCCGGCCCAGGTCACCGGCGCCACATCGCCGTACCCCACGGTCGTCAGCGTCGAGCCGGTCCACCACAGGGCGTCTCCGAAGGTACGGATCGTCGCGCACCGCCCCAGGACGGCCGCCGGGTGACCGGCCCTGCCCCGGCGACACGTTCGGCGGGTACCAAGTCATATGCTGCACTTCATGACGACTGAGCCGGAGCAGCAGATCGGGGTCGGGACGCCGGACGCGTTCCAGCGCCTGTGGACGCCTCACCGGATGGCGTACATCCAGGGGGAGAACAAGCCGACCGGTCCGGGGGCCGAGGACGGCTGCCCGTTCTGCTCGATCCCGGCGAAGTCCGACGAGGACGGTCTCGTCGTCGCGCGCGGTGAGCACGTGTACGCGGTGCTCAATCTGTATCCCTACACGGGCGGACACCTGATGGTGGTCCCGTTCCGGCACGTCGCCGACTACACGGACCTGGACGACGCCGAGACCGCCGAGCTCGCGCTGCTCACCAAGCAGGCGATGTCGGCGCTGCGCACGGCCTCCGGGGCGCAGGGCTTCAACATCGGGATGAACCAGGGCGCGGTCGCCGGGGCCGGCATCGCGGGCGCACCTGCACCAGCACGTGGTGCCGCGCTGGGGCGGCGACACGAACTTCATGCCGGTCGTGGGGCACACGAAGGTGCTGCCGCAGCTGCTGGGGGACACCCGCAAGATGCTGGCCGACGCCTGGCCCGCCGTCTGACCCCACGGGCGCCCCGCAGGCTTCCCTTCCCCGAGCGTCACGCGTCGTAGACGTCGGCCTTCCTCGGCGCCGCGTCCTGGACCAGGCCGCTGAGGACCAGGGAACGGTTGCTGAAGCGGTCGGTGTCCACGCCGTGGTCGTCGAGCACGCGGATGGCCGCGGCGTGGACCACGCGCAGTACGGGTGTGGCCGCGCGCATCGCGTCGTCGGCATGAAGCGGTGCCGCCAGGGCTTCTCGGCCCAGGCGTGCCGCAGGCCGAAGGGCTCGGGGAGCACGATCTTGCCGCCGAAGAAGTCGAGGACCGGCGGGAACCAGGTGAACGGGGCGCGGACCGCCAGCCGCACCACCTCGTTGGCGTCGACGAGCGGCAGGTTCTTGTCGACCGTCTCCCAGAACTTGACCGCCTTGCTGACCGTCACCGTCTTGGCCGCGGGCTTCGTGGTGAAGAGCGAGTGGACCGGCCCCAGCGCGTGGCCGGTGACCTCGATGCGCAGCGTCTCGTGCAGCACGGTGACCGTGATCAGCATGGTGATGACGAGCTGGCCGTCCCACAAGGTGAACTGCACACCCAGGTAGTGCCGGTTTCCGGCGCCGAACTGCTGCTCGTTGCAGATCCGCTGTATCTCGTGGCCCTTGATCTGGAACGCGTCGACGTCCTGGCCGTCGGGCCTGGCCACCTCGCCCGCGTTCTCGCCGATCGGGGCGACGATCCAGTGCCGTACGGACGGCTTGGGGAAGCCGCCGGTGTGCAGCGGGCCGCGCTCCAGCATGCGCAGCTGGTCGTGGATCGCACGGATGACGTCCCAGCTGCGGAAGCCGTGGATCTCCTTGCCGGCCTCCCGGGGGACGAGCTCCTCGGCGAGCTGCCAGCTGCCCCAGCGGGTGCCCATGCCCAGTATTCCCTTGGGGCCCGCGTAGAAGACCGAGTTGCTGTACTGCTCGGCGGTGAGCTTGGCGAGCGACTGGCGCAGCTGCTCGGCGGCGGACTCGTTGGGGTCGCGGGGTACGGCTTCGGGGATCTTCGCGCCCACGCCGCCGCCCCCCAGCAGGCTCTCCCAGCGGGCCCGCATGTCCTTGGCCGTGGACTCGCTGATCCGCTTGGCCAGCACCCAGCCGACGACGGGGGCGACGAGCATCGCCCGCAGGTAGATCGCCAGGAATCCGTCGAGGGGCAGCATGACGAAGAGGATCAGGAGGAGGCCGCCCACGGCGACCAGGGCGGCGGTGCCGAAGGCGCCGGCCCGCTTGCCCTGGGCGCCGGCGATCGTGCGGCGCAGCTGGAAGACGGCGAGCCAGATCAGCAGGCCGGGCAGGAAGAGCAGACCGAAGAGCGCCATGACGCCGGTGAGCTTGGCGTCCCGCTCCTTGCGGATGCGGGTCGCGGCGAGGCAGTGCTCGACGACGGTCTGCGGTTCGGTGCCGAAGGACTGGATGAGCGCCTTGCGGGCCCCGCCGAGCATGCGTACCTGTACGGCGCGCGAGAAGGCCTCACCCAGGTTCGGTTCGAAGAGGGAGAGTTTGCCCTTCTTGACCTCGGACTTGTGCCATTCGTTGTTGGCCTTGAGGATCTCGGTCACCGGACTGTCGCGGTACGCCGCCGAGGCGAGGGCCTGGGTCGCGGCGGTCTGGCCCGCGGAGCCCTGGAGCGGGACCTGTGCCCCCGGTGAGAAGTCGAACCCGTCATCCGCCACTGTGCTGCCCCCATCGCCGCGCGCAACCGCTCCTGCGGCCTGTCCTCAACTGCCGTGCCCGGCACACCTTCTGAGCTGGACCCCCAGCGTATCCAGCATGTCCAGGGTGTTCCTGCCCGTCATGGGACAGTGAAATGCCGCCCGTCGCAAGGTAATTGGACGGGCGGCCTGTGAATTATGCCCCCTTTTCTGCCTGCTCGCGTATCTTGCCCGACAGCTGGGGCGGCATCGGCTCGTGGCGGACGTACGAGCGGCTGAAGCGTCCGGTGCCGTGCGAGACCGACCTCAGGTCCAGTGCGTACCGTTCCATTTCGATCTCCGGAACCTCGGCCCGTACGAGCGTGCGCCCCTGGCCCGCCTGCTCGGTTCCGACCACCCGCCCCCGCCGCCCCGACAGGTCGCTCATGACCGGCCCGACGTAGGGGTCGGGCACCAGCACCAGCACCTCGGCGACCGGCTCCAGCAGGTGGATCCTCACGTCGGCCGCGGCCGCGGCCTCGCGCAGCGCCAGGGCGCCCGCCGTCTGGAACGCCGCGTCGGAGGAGTCCACCGAGTGCGCCTTTCCGTCGAGCAGCGTCACGCGTATGTCCACGAGCGGGTAGCCCGCGGCGACACCGCGCCCCGCCTGGGCGCGCACCCCCTTCTCGACGGACGGGATGAACTGGCGCGGCACCGCGCCGCCCACGACCTTGTCGACGAACTCGATCCCGCTGCCCGGCGGCAGCGGCTCCACCTCGATCTCACAGATCGCGTACTGTCCGTGGCCTCCGGACTGCTTCACGTGACGGCCGCGGCCACTCGCCCCGGCGCCGAACGTCTCGCGCAGCGACACCTTGTGGGGGACGACGTCCACCCGCACCCCGTACCGGCTGCGCAGGCGCTCCAGTGCCACGTCGCGGTGGGCCTCGCCCAGGCACCACAGCACCAGCTGGCGGGTGTCCTGGTTCTGCTCCAGGCGCATCGTCGGGTCCTCGGCGACCAGCCGCGCGAGCCCCTGGGAGAGCTTGTCCTCGTCCGCCTTGCTGTGCGCCTGGACGGCGAGCGGCAGCAGCGGGTCGGGCATGGTCCAGGGTTCCATCAGCAGCGGGTCGTCCTTCGAGGACAGGGTGTCCCCGGTCTCCGCGCGCATCAGCTTGGCGACGCTGGCGATGTCGCCCGCGATGCAGCGGTCCAGGGGGCGCTGGTGCTTGCCGAACGGGGAGGACAGCGCGCCGATCCGTTCGTCGGCCTCGTGAAGGTCCGGGCCCTGGTGGCCCCGGTCCGTGAGGCCGTGTCCCGACACGTGCACCGTCTCGTCGGGCCGCAGGGTGCCGGAGAAGACCCGCACCAGGCTGACCCGCCCGACGTACGGGTCGGACGCCGTCTTGACGACCTCGGCGACCAGCGGCCCGTCGGGATCGTAGGTGACCGGCGGGCGCGCCTGCCGTCGGCGTCGTGGACCGCGGGCGCTCGCGCTCGGCGGGGGGCGGGAAGCCTCCCGCGATCAGAGCCAGCAGCTCGACGGCGCCGATGCCCTGGCGGCCTCCGTCGCCGCCGGCGCGGCGGCGAGCACGGGGTGGAAGGTGCCGCGCGCGACGGCCCGTTCCAGGTCGTCGACGAGTGTCTTGTGGTCGATCTCCTCACCGCCGAGATAGCGGTCCATGAGGGTCTCGTCCTCGCTCTCGGCGATGATCCCCTCGATCAGCCGGCCGCGGGCCGTCTCGATCCGGGGGACCTGCTCGCCGTCCGGCGGTGCCTCCTGGCGCTCGCCGGAGGAGTAGTCGAAGATCCGCTGCGACAGCAGGCCGACGAGCCCCTCGACCGGGGCGTGCCCGTCGGGTCCCCGGTGCCCGTACAACGGCAGGTACAGCGGCAGTACGGCGTCGGGGTCGTCGCCCCCGAAGGTCTGCGCGCAGAGCCGGGTCATCTCGTCGAAGTCGGACCTGGCCGCTTCGAGGTGGGTGAAGACGATCGCCCGCGGCATGCCGACCGCGGCGCACTCCTCCCACACCATCCGGGTCGAGCCGTCCACGCCGTCCGACCCCGAGACGACGAAGAGGGCCGCGTCCGCCGCCCGCAGACCGGCCCTGAGCTCCCCGACGAAGTCGGCGTATCCGGGGGTGTCGATCAGATTGATCTTCACACCGCCCCATTCGACCGGGATCAGCGACAGCTGCACCGAGCGGTGCTGCCGGTGCTCGATCTCGTCGTAGTCCGAGACGGTCGTGCCGTCCTCGACGCGGCCCGCCCTGTTGACCGCTCCCGCTGTCTGCGCGAGGGCCTCGGCCAAGGTGGTCTTTCCCGATCCGCTGTGGCCGACCAGCACGACGTTGCGTACGGACGAGGGCCGGTCGCCGCCGCTGCTCTGCCGGCGGCCCCGGGGTGGCGCGCGTGTGTCTTGTCGCCCATGATCTTGCCTCCCTGTTCCGAGCACGGTGAGGAGAGGGGGCGCGGACATGTGGGAGCCGCAGTGGCGAGGCGACACCGGTGACGCCCGCGGTCATTCGAGCTTTCCACTCCGGCCACGCTCCGTCCATACGTGACGCGCGATCCACGGGGCGCCGGGGCCCCGCCGGTGGCTCACCGGTGCCCCGGCGGTGTCGCGGCTCCGGCGTCGCTACGATGGGCCAGCCGGTGGCCACAGGGGCTGGACCGGCCACCGACCCTCGGGAAGGCCATGCTGAACAAGTACGCGCGTGCATTCTTTACGCGTGTCCTCACACCGTTCGCCGCGTTTCTGCTCCGCCGCGGGGTGAGCCCGGACGCGGTGACCCTCGTCGGTACGGCCGGAGTGATGGCGGGTGCGCTGGTCTTCTTCCCCCGGGGAGAGTTCTTCTGGGGCACGATCGTCATCACCCTCTTCGTCTTCTCCGACCTCGTCGACGGCAATATGGCCAGGCAGGCCGGGGTGTCGAGCCGCTGGGGCGCCTTCCTGGACTCGACGCTCGACCGGGTCGCCGACTCGGCGATCTTCGGCGGGATCGCGCTCTGGTACGCGGGCGCCGGCGACGACAACGTGCTGTGCGCCGTCGCCATCTTCTGCCTCGCCAGTGGCCAGGTCGTCTCGTACACCAAGGCGCGCGGAGAGTCGATCGGTCTGCCGGTGGCGGTGAACGGCCTGGTGGAGCGGGCCGAGCGGCTCGTCATCACGCTCGTCGCCGCGGGGCTCGCAGGACTGCACGGCTTCGGGGTGCCGGCATCGACGTACTGCTGCCGATCGCCCTGTGGGTCGTGGGGGCGGGGCAGCCTGGTGACGCTCGGACAGCGGGTCGTCACCGTACGCCGGGAATCGGCGGAGGCCGACGCGGCGGCTGCGCCGGGCGCGGCGGCGTCGCCGGGCAGCGAGGCCACCTCGTGAGCGGTGTCAGGGAACGGCTGACGGACACGCTGTACGGCCTGGGCTGGGCCGGCGTGAAGAAACTGCCCGAGCCGGTGTCCGCCGCCCTCGGGCGCACGCTCGCCGACACGGTGTGGAAGCGGCGCGGCCCGAGCGTGCTGCGGCTGGAGTCCAATCTCGCCCGGGTGGTGCCGGACGCGGGCCCCGAGCGCCTCGCCGAGCTGTCCAGGGCCGGCATGCGCTCGTACATGCGCTACTGGATGGAGTCCTTCCGGCTGCCCGCGTGGAGCGCGGAGCGGGTGAAGGCCGGTGTCGAGATCGAGGACATCCACCTCCTGACGGACACCCTGGCCTCCGGGCGGGGCGTCGTACTGGCGCTCCCGCACCTGGCCAACTGGGATCTCGCGGGCGCCTGGGCCACCACCGCGCTGGGGATCCCCTTCACCACCGTCGCGGAGCGGCTCAAGCCCGAGTCGCTGTACGACCGGTTCGTCGCGTACCGGGAGGGCCTCGGAATGGAGGTCCTGCCGCACACGGGTGCCAGTGCCTTCGGGACGCTGGCGCGGCGGCTGCGGGCCGGCGGCCTCGTCTGCCTGGTCGCCGACCGCGACCTGTCCGCGTCCGGCACCGAGGTGAAGTTCTTCGGCGAGACGGCACGGATGCCCGGCGGACCCGCGATGCTGGCGCAGCAGACCGGGGCGCTGCTGCTGCCGGCGACCCTCTGGTACGACGACTCGCCGGTGATGCGCGGACGCATCCACGCGCCCGTCGGCGTACCGGAGACAGGTACGCGGGCCGAGAAGACGTCCGTCATGACGCAGGCGGTGGCGGACGCCTTCGCCGCCGGTATCGCCGAGCACCCGGAGGACTGGCACATGCTGCAACGACTGTGGCTCGACGACCTCGAGCCGCGTCGGGAGTCCTCGTGAAGATCGGCATTGTCTGCCCGTACTCCTGGGACGTGCCGGGCGGCGTCCAGTTCCACATCCGGGACCTGGCCGAGCACCTGATCCGGCTGGGGCACGAGGTCTCCGTCCTGGCGCCCGCCGACGACGAGACGCCGCTGCCGCCGTACGTCGTGTCCGCGGGCCGGGCCGTCCCCGTCCCGTACAACGGCTCGGTCGCCCGCCTCAACTTCGGGTTCCTCTCCGCCGCGCGGGTACGGCGCTGGCTGCACGACGGCACCTTCGACGTGATCCACATCCATGAGCCGACCTCGCCCTCGCTGGGCCTGCTCACGTGCTGGGCGGCGCAGGGGCCGATCGTCGCCACCTTCCACACCTCCAACCCGAAGTCGCGGGCGATGATCGCGGCGTACCCGATCCTGCAGCCCGCGCTGGAGAAGATCAGCGCCCGTATCGCGGTGAGCGAGTACGCGCGGCGCACGCTGGTCGAGCACCTCGGCGGGGACGCGGTCGTCATCCCCAACGGCGTCGACGTCGACTTCTTCGCGAAGGCCGACGCGAAGGCCGAGTGGCAGGGACAGACCATCGGCTTCATCGGACGCATCGACGAGCCGCGCAAGGGACTGCCCGTCCTGATGCGCGCCCTCCCCAAGATCCTGGCCGGACGCCCGGACGCGCGGCTGCTGGTCGCGGGGCGCGGCGACGAGGAGGAGGCGGTCGCCGCGCTGCCGAAGGAGATGCGAGGCCGCGTCGAGTTCCTCGGGATGGTGAGCGACGAGGACAAGGCGCGGCTGCTGCGGAGCGTCGACCTGTACGTCGCCCCGAACACCGGCGGCGAGAGCTTCGGCATCATCCTGGTCGAGGCGATGTCGGCGGGCGCGGCGGTGCTGGCGAGCGACCTGGACGCGTTCGCGCAGGTGCTGGACCAGGGTGCGGCGGGCGAACTCTTCGCCAACGAGGACGCGGACGCCCTGGCCTCGGCGGCGGTGAGCTGCTGGGGGACCCGGAGCGGCTGGACGAGCTGCGGCTGCGGGGGGCGGCGCACGTACGGCGCTTCGACTGGTCGACGGTGGCCGCGGACATCCTGTCGGTGTACGAGACGGTGACGAACGGGGCCGCGTCGGTGGACACCGACGAGCGGACGGGGCTGCGGGCACGGTTCGGCCTGGCCCGGGACTGACCCGTGGGGTGAGCGGCTCCGCCGGGCGCCGCCCCCGGAGCGGCCCGTTCCCGGCACCGCCCGAGGTTCCACACCGCCCCGGTAACCTTGCCGCCCGTGACCGTAACCCTCATCTGGATCGTCGTGGCCCTCGTCGCCGTCGGGCTGTACCTCAGCTGGACCGCGGGCCGCCTGGACCGCCTGCACGCCCGCATCGACGCTTCCCGCGCCACGCACGACGCCCAGCTGCTGCGCCGCGCCTCGGTCGCCCAGGAACTGGCGACCTCCGGTGTGCTCGACCCCGCCGCCTCGATCGTGCTCTACCAGGCCGCGCACGCCGCCCGTCAGGCCGAGGAGGACCACCGGGAGGTGGCGGAGAGCGAGCTCAGCCAGGCGCTGCGGGCGGTCTCGGTGTGGCGGCGCAGGTCGACGCCGTGAAGGAGGCGCCCGGTGGCGAGGACGCCGCACAGGAGCTGGCGGCGGCCGTACGCCGCGTCCCGATGGCCCGGCGCTTCCACAACGACTCCGTACGCGCGGCCCGCGCCCTGCGCCGCCATCGCACGGTCCGCTGGTTCCGGCTGGCCGGGCACGCCCCGTTCCCGCTCGCCTTCGAAATGGACGACGCGCCCCCGGTGGCACTGGCCGACCGCCCCGGCAGCCAGTAAAACGATCCACCGTCCATGCATTGGCCCTTGCGGTGGACTGGTCGGGCAATGTTCCCTCAGGGGAGCAAGAACCTTCTTTCTCCGAGTGAGGTCCATCCGTGTCCAGCACCAGCAACTCCCAGGCCCCCGAGACCGGCACCGCACGCGTGAAGCGCGGCATGGCGGAGCAGCTCAAGGGCGGCGTGATCATGGACGTCGTCAACGCCGAGCAGGCGAAGATCGCCGAGGACGCGGGCGCCGTGGCCGTCATGGCGCTGGAGCGCGTGCCCGCCGACATCCGCAAGGACGGCGGCGTGGCCCGGATGTCCGACCCCAACATGATCGAAGAGATCATCGAGGCCGTGTCGATCCCGGTCATGGCCAAGTCCCGGATCGGCCACTTCGTCGAGGCCCAGGTCCTCCAGTCCCTCGGCGTCGACTACATCGACGAGTCCGAGGTCCTGACCCCGGCCGACGAGGTCAACCACTCCGACAAGTGGGCGTTCACCACCCCCTTCGTCTGCGGCGCCACCAACCTGGGCGAGGCCCTGCGCCGTATCGCCGAGGGCGCGGCCATGATCCGCTCCAAGGGCGAGGCCGCACCGGCAACGTCGTCGAGGCCGTCCGTCACCTGCGCCAGATCAAGAACGAGATCGCCAAGCTGCGCGGCTTCGACAACAACGAGCTGTACGCCGCCGCCAAGGAGCTCCGCGCCCCGTACGAGATCGTCAAGGAGGTCGCCGAGCTCGGCAAGCTCCCGGTGGTGCTGTTCTCCGCGGGCGGTGTCGCCACCCCCGCCGACGCCGCGCTGATGCGCCAGCTCGGTGCCGAGGGCGTCTTCGTCGGCTCCGGCATCTTCAAGTCCGGCGACCCGGCCGCCCGCGCCGCCGCGATCGTGAAGGCCACCACGTTCTACGACGACCCGAAGATCATCGCGGACGCGTCCCGCAACCTGGGCGAGGCCATGGTCGGCATCAACTGCGACACCCTCCCCGAGTCCGAGCGCTACGCCAACCGCGGCTGGTAGTGCCGGACATGAGCAACCCTGTGATCGGAGTCCTGGCTCTCCAGGGCGACGTACGGGAGCACCTGGTCGCCCTGGCCGTGGCCGACGCCACGGCCAGGCCGGTCCGGCGCCCCGAGGAGCTCGCCGAGGTCGACGGCCTGGTCATCCCCGGTGGCGAGTCCACCACCATGTCCAAGCTGGCCGTGCTCTTCGGCATGCAGGAACCCCTGCGCGAGCGCATCAAGGACGGCATGCGGTCTACGGCACGTGCGCCGGACTGATCATGCTCGCCGACAAGATCCTGGACCCGCGCTCGGGCCAGGAGACGCTCGGCGGCATCGACATGATCGTGCGCCGCAACGCCTTCGGACGGCAGAACGAGTCGTTCGAGGCGGGGGTGGAGGTCCAGGGAATCGAAGGCGGCCCCGTGGAGGGCGTCTTCATCCGCGCCCCGTGGGTGGAGTCGGTCGGCGCCCGGGCCGAGGTGCTCGCCGAGCACGACGGACACATCGTCGCCGTACGCCAGGGCAATGCCCTCGCCACGTCCTTCCATCCCGAACTGACGGGCGACCACCGGGTGCATCAGCTCTTCACCGAGATGGTGCGCGCCGTACGCTGACCGGACCCCGGTAGGATCTCTGCCGAACGCAGCAGTATTGGTGACGCGAAGGAGACAGGCGGATGTCCGGCCACTCTAAATGGGCTACGACGAAGCACAAGAAGGCCGTGATCGATGCCAAGCGCGGCAAGCTCTTCGCGAAGCTGATCAAGAACATCGAGGTCGCGGCGCGCACCGGCGGCGCCGACATCGACGGCAACCCGACCCTCTTCGACGCCATCCAGAAGGCGAAGAAGAGCTCCGTCCCCAACAAGAACATCGACTCCGCGGTCAAGCGCGGTGGCGGTCTCGAGGCGGGCGGCGTCGACTACGAGACCATCATGTACGAAGGCTACGGCCCCAACGGTGTCGCGGTGCTCATCGAGTGCCTCACCGACAACCGCAACCGTGCCGCCTCCGACGTGAGGGTCGCCATGACCCGCAACGGCGGCTCGATGGCCGACCCTGGTTCCGTCTCGTACCTCTTCAACCGCAAGGGCGTCGTGGTCGTCCCCAAGGGCGAACTGTCCGAGGACGACGTGCTCGGCGCGGTGCTCGACGCGGGCGCCGAGGAGGTCAACGACCTCGGTGACTCCTTCGAGGTCCTGAGCGAGGCCACCGACCTGGTCGCGGTCCGCACCGCGCTCCAGGACGCCGGCATCGACTACGACTCGGCGGACGCCAACTTCGTTCCGACCATGCAGGTCGAGCTCGACGAGGAGGGCGCGCGGAAGATCTTCAAGCTGATCGACGCGCTGGAGGACAGCGACGACGTGCAGAACGTCTTCGCCAACTTCGACGTCTCGGACGAGGTCATGGAGAAGGTCGACGCCTGAGGGCTGATCAGCACGGCGACAGTGCCCTGCACGCACGGACGGGCCGACGGGACACACTCCCGGCGGCCCGTCGGTGCGTTGTCAGACCCAGCCGCTACTGTGCTGAGCAGGCAAGAACGCAGGAACAGACGGCCGAAAGCGTGAGGGGAGGGGCACGATGCGGGTACTGGGCGTGGACCCGGGGCTGACCCGGTGCGGCGTCGGCGTGGTCGAAGGCGTCGCGGGCCGCCCCCTGAAGATGCTCGGGGTCGGAGTCGTGCGCACGCCGGCGGACGCGGAGCTGGGGGAGCGCCTGGTCGCCATCGAGCGCGGCATCGAGGAGTGGCTCGACGAGTACCGGCCCGAGTACGTCGCCGTGGAGCGGGTCTTCAGCCAGCACAACGTCCGTACGGTCATGGGCACCGCCCAGGCCAGCGCGGTCGCGATGCTCTGCGCGGCCCGCCGCGGACTGCCCGTCGCCCTGCACACGCCGAGTGAGGTCAAAGCGGCGGTCACCGGTGACGGCCGGGCGGAGAAGGCCCAGGTCGGCGCGATGGCGACCCGCTGCTGCGGCTGGACGCCCCGCCCAGGCCGGCCGACGCCGCCGACGCCCTCGCGCTCGCCATCTGCCACATCTGGCGTGCTCCCGCGCTCACCGCCTCCAGCAGCGCACGCCGCGGCCCGCGCGCCCCGCATCCCCGTACGGAAGGTCACGCGATGATCGCGTTCGTCAGCGGCCCGGTCGCCGCACTCGCCTCGACCACCGCGGTCGTCGAGGTCGGCGGCATCGGCATGGCCGTGCAGTGCACGCCGAACACGCTGTCCACACTCCGTATCGGCCAGGAGGCGAAGCTCGCGACCTCCCTGGTCGTGCGGGAGGACTCACTGACCCTCTACGGTTTCGCCGACGACGACGAGCGGCAGGTCTTCGAGCTGCTCCAGACCGCCAGCGGCGTCGGCCCCCGGCTCGCCCAGGCCATGCTCGCCGTGCACGCACCGGACGCGCTGCGCCTGGCGGTCGCGACGGGTGACGAGAAGGCTCTCACCGCCGTCCCGGGCATCGGCAAGAAGGGCGCGCAGAAGCTGCTCCTGGAACTCAAGGACCGCCTCGGCGAGCCGCTCGGCACCGGCGCTTCCGCGGGCGCCCAGCGCGTCGCCCCGGGACCCGCCCCGTGGAGCGAACAGCTCCAGACCGCGCTCGTCGTCACGGGTACGCGCCCCGGGAGGCCGAGGAAGCGGTCGCGGCGGTCGCACCGCAGGCAGAGGCCGTCCTTGCCGAAGGCGGCCGGCCGCGGTGCCGCAGCTGCTGCGCGCCGCGCACCAGACCCTCAACCGTGCCCGCTGATTCGAGAGATCACGCTAAATGAACTGGGACGAGACCGGACCCGACACCGACACCGATCAGCGGCTGGTCGGCTCCGGCGCCGACGGCGAGGACCAGGCCGTCGAGGCCGCGCTGCGCCCCAAGGACCTCGACGAGTTCGTGGGCCAGGAGAAGGTCCGCGAACAGCTCGACCTGGTCCTGCGGGCGGCCCGCGCGCGCGGCGCCACCGCCGACCACGTGCTGCTCTCCGGCGCCCCCGGACTCGGCAAGACCACCCTCTCGATGATCATCGCGGCCGAGATGAACGCCCCGATCCGCATCACCTCGGGCCCCGCCATCCAGCACGCCGGTGACCTCGCCGCGATCCTCTCCTCCCTCCAGGAGGGCGAGGTCCTCTTCCTCGACGAGATCCACCGGATGTCCCGGCCCGCCGAGGAGATGCTCTACATGGCGATGGAGGACTTCCGCGTCGACGTCATCGTCGGCAAGGGCCCCGGCGCCACCGCCATCCCGCTCGAACTGCCGCCCTTCACCCTCGTCGGCGCCACCACCAGGGCCGGCCTGCTGCCGCCCCCGCTGCGCGACCGCTTCGGCTTCACCGGGCACATGGAGTTCTACGAACCGGCCGAGCTGGAGCGGGTCATCCACCGTTCCGCCCGCCTCCTCGACGTCGAGATCGACGTCGAGGGCGCCGCGGAGATCGCCGGGCGCTCCCGCGGTACACCGCGTATCGCCAACCGGCTGCTGCGCCGCGTCCGTGACTACGCGCAGGTCAAGGCCGACGGCGTCATCAACCGTGACATCGCGGCCGCAGCCCTCAAGGTGTACGAGGTCGACGCCCGCGGCCTCGACCGCCTCGACCGTGCCGTCCTCGGCGCGCTGCTCAAGCTCTTCGGCGGCGGCCCCGTGGGGCTGTCCACCCTGGCGGTGGCCGTGGGGGAGGAGCGCGAGACGGTGGAAGAGGTCGCCGAGCCCTTCCTCGTACGGGAGGGTCTGCTGGCCCGCACGCCGAGGGGCCGGGTGGCCACACCTGCCGCCTGGGCGCACCTCGGACTCGTACCGCCGCAGCAGGGCCAGGGCGGAAGCGGACAACAGGGCCTCTTCAGGGCGTGACGGCGCGGAGGGTCGCCCGGTCAGGAACCACGGTGCGATGCTGGGCGTTGTTCCATTGATGCGGACTCGCTTAGACTCCGCCGATGCCGCCCTTCCAGGTCGGCGCGCCCACCCCCGTAGATCAGGCCGCTCCCCGGCGCGGTCGTGCGAAGGAATTTCCGTCCCGTGAATATCGTGACCCTCCTCCCCTTCATCGTGCTCATCGGGGCCATGTTCCTGATGACCCGGTCCGCCAAGAAGAAGCAGCAGGCGGCTGCGCAGATGCGCAACGACATGCAGCCCGGCACCGGCGTCCGGACGATCGGGGGCATGTACGCCACCGTCAAGGAAGTTCACGACGACACGGTCCTCCTCGAGGTCGCTCCCGGCGTGCACGCCCTCTATGCCAAGAACGCCGTCGGCGCCGTTCTCGAGGACGAGGAGTACAACCGCATCGTCCACGGCGACGGTGACCTCAAGATCGACACTCCGGTCGTCCCGGACGACGCCTCCTCGCTGACCGAGTCCGCGGACTCGGACGACGTCGCACGCATCGACCTCGGCAAGAAGCCCGAGGCGGACGAGGCCGACGGGGCGGGCAGGACCGACGCGGCCGGCGACGAGCCGAAGGACAAGAAGACCGACGGCGAGGGCGACGCGAAGTAGTCACGTAGGGGGACCGCGGCGCGCCCACCGGCGTACCCCGGTCCCCGGATCGTGTCGACTTCCGCGGGGCTGGGCCCCACATACTTCGTGGCCGCCTCGGCGCTCACCCGGCGCGGGGGCGGTTGGACAGGGAGAAACGAGAAGGTGGCAGCACCGAAGAAGGGCCGCAGGCCCGCGGGGGCTCCGGGCAGGCCGGGGCGCGCCCTGGCTCTGATCCTGATCGCCATGGTCGCGCTCACCGGCGGGATGTTCTGGTCCGGTCATGTCACGCCGCGTCTGGGCATCGACCTCGCCGGCGGTACGAGCATCACGCTCAAGGCGAAGAGTGAGCCCGGCAAGCCCGACGCGGTCAACGAGACCAACATGAACACCGCGGTCGGTATCATCGAGCGCCGTGTCAACGGTCTGGGCGTCTCGGAGGCCGAGGTCCAGACCCAGGGCAAAGACAACATCATCGTCAACATCCCCAAGGGATCGAACGACGAGTCGGCCCGCGAGCAGGTCGGCACCACCGCCCAGCTCTACTTCCGGCCCGTACTGACGTACACCGCCGGTACGCCTACGCCCGCCGCCACCCCCTCCCCGAACGCCACGGCCGGCGGCAAGGACGAGAAGTCCACGCCGCCCGCGACGCCGTCGGCCGACGCCACCACCCAGGGGCGCGCCGTGACGGACGGGCTCAAGAAGGACGAGACGCCGGCCCCGACGGGCAGCGCGTCCAAGAGCCCGGACAAGAGCGGCAAGCCGTCGGCCACCCCCTCGGCCGACCCCGAGACCTCGGCGCTGCAGAAGCGGTTCGAGGCCCTCGACTGCACCAAGGAGACCGAGCGCTCCAAGGCCGGCGAGAACGTCAAGCCCGAGGACCCCACGATCGCCTGCGGAAAGAACAACGGCGGCGAGTGGGAGAAGTACATCCTGGGTCCGGCCGAGGTCAACGGCAAGGACGTCGATGACGCCAGTGCCCAGCTGGACACCCAGCGCGGTAGCGGCTGGAAGGTCAACATGGAGTTCACCGACGGTGGCTCCAAGAAGTTCAACAAGATCACCGGCAAGCTCTCGCAGCAGCAGCCCCCGCAGAACCAGTTCGCCATCGTCCTCGACGGCGAAGTCGTCTCGGCCCCCTCGGTCAGCCAGGCCCTGAGCGCCAACGCCGAGATCTCCGGCAGCTTCACCCAGGAATCGGCCCAGGAGCTGGCCAACATCCTGTCGTACGGCGCGCTGCCGCTCTCCTTCAACGAGGAGACCGTCACCACCGTCACCGCCGCGCTCGGCGGCGAGCAGCTCAAGGCCGGCCTCATCGCCGGTGCGATCGGTCTCGCGCTGGTCGTCATCTACCTGCTGGCCTACTACCGGGGCCTGGCGTTCGTCGCGATCGTCAGCCTCGTCGTCTCGGCGATCCTGACCTACACGATCATGACGCTGCTCGGCCCGGGCATCGGCTTCGCGCTGAACCTCCCCGCGGTGTGCGGTGCGATCGTCGCCATCGGTATCACCGCGGACTCGTTCATCGTGTACTTCGAGCGCATCCGCGACGAGATCCGCGATGGCCGCACGCTCAAGCCCGCGGTGGAGCGTGCCTGGCCGCGCGCCCGGCGCACGATCATGGTCTCCGACTTCGTGTCGTTCCTCGCCGCGGCGGTGCTGTTCGTCGTGACCGTCGGCAAGGTGCAGGGCTTCGCGTTCACGCTCGGCCTGACCACCCTGCTCGACGTGGTCGTGGTGTTCCTCTTCACCAAGCCGCTGATGACGCTGCTGGCGCGTACGAAGTTCTTCGGCCAGGGCCACCCGTGGTCCGGTCTGGACCCGAAGCGGCTCGGCGTACAGCCTCCGCTGCGCCGTACCCGTCGCATCGCCGCCCCCATCGACCCGAAGGAGGCCTGAGATGTCCCGACTCGGCAGTCTCGGCGCCCGCCTCTACAACGGTGAGGTCGGTTACGACTTCGTCGGCAAGCGGAAGATCTGGTACGGCCTTTCGGTCCTGATCACCATCACGGCCATCGTCGGCCTGGCGGTGCGCGGTCTGGTCATGGGCATCGAGTTCGAGGGCGGCGCCGTCTTCACCACGCCGAAGACCGGCGCCTCCGTCGCCCAGGTCCAGGAGCACGCCGAGGAGGCGTCCGGACACGAGGTGATCGTCCAGGAGCTCGGCAACGGCGGCATGCGCATCCAGATCAGTGGTCTGGACACCTCGACCGCCACCCCGGTCCAGGACGAGCTCGCCAAGGACCTCGGCGTCCCGGCGAACAAGATCAACGCCGATCTGGTCGGCCCCAGCTGGGGTGAGCAGATCGCCAACAAGGCATGGACCGGCCTCGCCGTCTTCATGGTCCTTGTGGTCGTCTACCTCGCCATCGCCTTCGAGTGGCGCATGGCCGTCGCCGCCCTCATCGCCCTGATCCACGACCTCACGATCACCGTCGGTGTGTACGCGCTGGTCGGCTTCGAGGTCACCCCGGGCACCGTGATCGGCCTGCTGACGATCCTCGGTTACTCCCTCTACGACACCGTCGTCGTCTTCGACGGTCTCAAGGAGGGGTCGAAGGACATCACCAAGCAGACGCGCTGGACGTACAGCGAGATCGCCAACCGCAGCCTCAACGGCACCCTGGTGCGTTCCATCAACACCACCGTCGTCGCGCTGCTCCCGGTGGCGGGCCTGCTCTTCATCGGCGGCGGCGTACTGGGCGCGGGCATGCTCAACGACATCTCGCTCTCGCTCTTCGTGGGCCTGGCCGCCGGTGCGTACTCCTCGATCTTCATCGCCACTCCGCTCGTCGCCGACCTGAAGGAACGCGACCCGCAGATGAAGGCCCTGAAGAAGCGCGTGCTCGCCAAGCGGGCGGCCGCCGTCGCCCGGGGCGAGTCGCCGGACGACGCCGACGGCTCCGACGAGTCGCAGGGCCGGCTCCCGGACGCCGCCGCACCCGCCGGTGCGGTCGTCGGCCAGCGCCCGGCCGACCGTGGCCACAGCGGCCGCGGCAAGTCCCCGGGGAAGCGGCGATGACGACGAGCACGCAGGATCTCCTGCTCAGCCGCATCCGGGACGTACCGGACTACCCCAAGCCCGGCGTGATGTTCAAGGACATCACCCCGCTGCTCGCGGACCCGGTGGCGTTCACGGCGCTGACGGACGCCCTCGCGGAGCTGTGCGTACGGTGCGGCGCCACGAAGGTCGTCGGTCTGGAGGCGCGCGGCTTCATCCTGGCCGCGCCCGTCGCGGTCCGCGCCGGCCTCGGCTTCATCCCCGTACGCAAGGCGGGGAAGCTGCCGGGTGCGACGCTTTCGCAGGCGTACGAGCTGGAGTACGGCACCGCCGAGATCGAGATCCACGCCGAGGACCTGACCGACGGCGACCGCGTCATGGTCATCGACGACGTCCTGGCCACCGGCGGCACCGCCGAGGCCTCGCTGGAGCTCATCCGGCGGGCCGGCGCCCCGGGTCGCCGGTGTCGCGGTCCTCATGGAACTCGGATTCCTGGGCGCGCGGCCGTCTGGAACCGGCGCTCCGGGGCGCTCCGCTGGATGCCTTGATCACGGTCTGACCAGCACGGCTGTACGAGAAGGCGGGTCCCGGAGGAATTCCGGGACCCGCCTTCCGCGTTCCCTCTGGTGTCCGGCCCGGGGCGAACCGGAGGCCGGGGGTCGATACCATGGGATTTCCGGGCCTGACCGGGGGACCCGGACCCGCACGAGGAGCGCTCTTGCCAGACGAGGCCCAGCCACTCTCCCCCAGCTCCCGTCCGGGGGACCAAGCCGCCGCGCAGCCCAGCCGGCGCAGGCCGCCGAGGCCCGCGGCGAACCCGGCCGCGCCCGCGTCCAACACGCCGGCCACGCCCGCGAAGAGCGGCCCTCCCGCGAGCGGCGGCACCCCCGCCAAGAGCGGCCCTCCCGCCAGGAACCCCGAGCCCACCGGCAAGCCGAAGACCGCCCCCGAGCGGGCCGGCGGCGCCACGGGTCCCACGCCGCCGCCCGTTCCCGCTCCCAAGCCGGTCCAGGGCTCCGCCCCGCGCACCGGCGGCGGCTCCTCCAACCGCGTACGGGCCCGGCTCGCCCGGCTGGGCGTACAGCGCTCCAGCCCGTACAACCCGGTCCTGGAGCCGTTGCTGCGCATAGTGCGCAGCAACGACCCGAAGATCGAGACGTCGACGCTGCGCCAGATCGAGCGCGCCTACCAGGTCGCCGAGCGCTGGCACCGCGGCCAGAAGCGCAAGAGCGGCGACCCGTACATCACGCACCCGCTCGCGGTGACGACGATCCTCGCCGAGCTCGGCATGGACCCGGCCACCCTGATGGCCGGGCTGCTGCACGACACCGTCGAGGACACCGAGTACGGCCTGGACACCCTGCGCCGCGACTTCGGCGACCAGGTCGCCCTGCTCGTCGACGGCGTCACCAAGCTCGACAAGGTCAAGTTCGGCGAGGCCGCGCAGGCCGAGACCGTACGCAAGATGGTCGTCGCCATGGCCAAGGACCCGCGCGTCCTGGTCATCAAGCTCGCCGACCGCCTGCACAACATGCGCACCATGCGCTACCTCAAGCGGGAGAAGCAGGAGAAGAAGGCCCGCGAGACGCTCGAGATCTACGCGCCCCTGGCACACCGCCTGGGCATGAACACCATCAAGTGGGAGCTGGAGGACCTCGCCTTCGCGATCCTCTACCCCAAGATGTACGACGAGATCGTGCGGCTCGTCGCCGAGCGCGCGCCCAAGCGCGACGAGTACCTCGCCATAGTGACCGACGAGGTCCAGTCCGACCTGCGCGCCGCCCGCATCAAGGCCACCGTCACCGGCCGCCCCAAGCACTACTACAGCGTCTACCAGAAGATGATCGTCCGCGGCCGTGACTTCGCGGAGATCTACGACCTGGTGGGCATCCGCGTCCTCGTCGACACGGTCCGCGACTGCTACGCCGCCCTCGGCACCGTCCACGCGCGGTGGAACCCGGTCCCCGGCCGGTTCAAGGACTACATCGCGATGCCGAAGTTCAACATGTACCAGTCGCTGCACACGACGGTCATCGGCCCCAGCGGCAAGCCGGTCGAACTCCAGATCCGTACGTTCGACATGCACCGCCGCGCCGAGTACGGCATCGCCGCGCACTGGAAGTACAAGCAGGAAGCCGTCGCCGGTGCGTCGAAGGTGCGCACCGACATCCCCAAGAACACCGGGCGCGGCCAGGACACCGTCAACGACATGGCGTGGCTGCGCCAGCTCCTGGACTGGCAGAAGGAGACCGAGGACCCCAGCGAGTTCCTGGAGTCCCTGCGTTTCGACCTCTCCCGCAACGAGGTCTTCGTCTTCACGCCCAAGGGCGACGTCATAGCGCTGCCGGCCGGTGCGACACCCGTCGACTTCGCGTACGCCGTCCACACGGAGGTCGGCCACCGGACCATAGGAGCGCGGGTCAACGGGCGGCTCGTACCGCTCGAATCGACCCTCGACAACGGCGACCTGGTGGAGGTCTTCACCTCCAAGGCGGCCGGCGCGGGCCCGTCCCGGGACTGGCTCGGCTTCGTCAAGTCGCCGCGCGCCCGCAACAAGATCCGCGCCTGGTTCTCCAAGGAGCGCCGCGACGAGGCCATAGAGCAGGGCAAGGACGCCATCGCGCGGGCCATGCGCAAGCAGAACCTGCCGATCCAGCGCATCCTCACCGGCGACTCGCTCGTCACGCTCGCGCACGAGATGCGCTACAGCGACATCTCCTCGCTGTACGCCGCGATCGGCGAGGGCCACGTCACCGCGCAGAGCATCGTCCAGAAGCTCGTGCAGGCCCTGGGCGGCGAAGAGGCCGCCACCGAGGACATCGCCGAGAGCTCGCCGCCCTCACGCGGGCGTGGCCAGCGGCGCTCGAACGCCGACCCCGGTGTCGTGGTCAAGGGCGTCGACGACGTGTGGGTCAAACTGGCCCGCTGCTGTACGCCCGTACCCGGCGACCCCATCATCGGGTTCGTCACCCGCGGCAGCGGCGTATCGGTCCACCGCGCCGACTGCGTCAACATCGAGTCGCTGTCGAAGGAGCCGGAGCGCATCCTCGACGTCGAGTGGGCCCCGACCCAGTCCTCGGTCTTCCTGGTCGCCATCCAGGTCGAGGCACTGGACCGGTCCCGGCTGCTCTCGGACGTCACCCGCGTCCTGTCCGACCAGCACGTCAACATCCTCTCGGCGGCGGTCCAGACCTCCCGCGACCGGGTGGCGACCTCGCGCTTCACCTTCGAGATGGGCGACCCGAAGCACCTCGGGCACGTCCTGAAGGCGGTGCGCGGCGTGGAGGGCGTGTACGACGTCTACCGCGTCACCTCGGCCCGCCGGCCGTAACGCCGTACGGGTGAGGGCCCCGGTACGGATGTCCGTACCGGGGCCCTCACCCGTAAGCAGCTCCAGTCCTCAGCCGCCGAACTCCTCCAGGCCCTTCATCGCCTGGTCGAGCAGCGCCTGCCGGCCTTCGAGCTCGCGGGCGAGCTTGTCGGCCCTGGCGTTGTTGCCCGCCGCGCGCGCAGCGTCGATCTGCGAACGCAGCTTGTCGACGGCGTCCTGGAGCTGGCCCGTCAGACCCGCGGCGCGGGCGCGCGCCTCAGGGTTCGTACGACGCCACTCGTTCTCCTCGGTCTCCTGAAGCGCCCGCTCCACCGCGTGCATCCGCCCCTCGACCTTCGGGCGGGCGTCGCGCGGCACATGGCCGATGGCCTCCCAGCGCTCGTTGAGGGAGCGGAACGCGGCCCGGGCCGCCTTCAGGTCCTTCACCGGCACCAGCTTCTCGGCCTCGCCGCGAGCTCCTCCTTGAGCTTGAGGTTCTCGGCCTGCTCCGCGTCGCGCTCCGCGAAGACCGCGCTGCGCGCCGCGAAGAAGACGTCCTGGGCGCCGCGGAAGCGGTTCCACAGACCGTCCTCGACCTCGCGCTGGGCACGGCCCGCGGCCTTCCACTCGGCCATCAGGTCGCGGTAGCGGGCGGCCGTCGCGGCCCAGTCGGTGGAGCCCGACAGGCTCTCGGCCTCCGCCGCCAGCTTCTCCTTGGTCTTGCGGGCCTCCTCGCGCTGGGCGTCCAGCGAGGCGAAGTGGGCCTTGCGCCGCTTGGAGAACGCCGAGCGGGCGTGCGAGAAGCGGTGCCACAGCTCGTCGTCGGACTTGCGGTCGAGCCTCGGCAGGCCCTTCCAGATGTCCACGAGCGCCCGCAGCCGCTCACCGGCCGCCCGCCACTGCTCGCTCTGGGCCAGCTCCTCGGCCTCGACGACCAGCGCCTCCTTGGCGTGCTTCGCCTCGTCGGTCTGCTTGGCCTTCTCGGCCCTGCGCTCCTCACGGCGCGACTCGACCGTCGCGACCAGCGCGTCGAGACGCTTGCTCAGCGCGTCGAGGTCACCGACCGCATGGTGTTCGTCGACCTGCCCCCGCAGGTGGTCGATGGCGGTCTGGGCGTCCTTGGCCGACAGGTCGGTGGTCTTCACCCGCCGCTCGAGGAGGCCGATCTCGACAACCAGGCCCTCGTACTTGCGCTCGAAGTAGGCCAGGGCCTCCTCGGGAGAGCCCGCCTGCCAGGATCCGACGACCTTCTCGCCATCGGCCGTACGCACGTACACGGTGCCGGTCTCGTCGACACGGCCCCACGGGTCGCTGCTCACAGCGCCTCCTCCACATGACACCTGCGAGGGGCTGCTCGCCCCCCGGGCATCGTCCACAGTTTCTTTCGCGGGGCCACAGACGCCCTGCACACCGCCAACATAGGCGAACGGCAGGGCGGCTGTCCGCATCCCGCACTTCCGGATTTACTTGGCGACGGTCGCCTTGTCGATGACGACGGTGGCATTCGGCGCCCCGTCGCCCTGCCCGCTCGCCTCACCCGCGCCGGCGATCTTCTTCAGCACGTCCATGCCGCCCTTGATGGTCCCGAACGGCGTGTAGTTGGGAGGCAACTTGCTGTCCTGGTAGACGAGGAAGAACTGGCTGCCGCCCGTGCCCGGACCCGCGTTGGCCATCGCGACCGTGCCCGCCGGGTAGACGCCGCCCTTGAGCTTCGGGTCCTTCAGGTTCTCGTCCGGCAGCTTGTAGCCGGGCGTACCGGAACCCTGCGCGGTCGGGTCGCCGCACTGCAGGACATAGATGCCGCCGGTCGTCAGCCGGTGGCACTTCGTGTGGTCGAAGTAGCCCTTCCCGGCGAGGAAGTTGAACGAGTTCACCGTGCGCGGGGCCTTCGCCGCGTCCAGGCCGAGCGTGATGTCGCCGCAGGTGGTCCGCAGCTTCATCGTGTACGACGCGGACTTGTCGATGGTGAGCGCCGGCTCCTTCTTGTACGAGAGCTTCTTGATCGCCCCCGGGGCGGGCTTCCCGCAGGGGTCGGGAGCCTTCTTCGACGGCGTGGCACTGGGCGCCGCGTCGGCAACGGTGGCGTACTTGGCGTCGTCGCCGCCCAGAGCACCCGTGGCGTACGCCACCGCTCCTCCCGCGAGCACCACGGCGAGCGCCGAGGCGATCACGGCGTTGCGACGGCGGGACTTGCGCCGGGCCTCGGCGCGGCGCTGCTGCTGCCGTTCGTACTTCTCCCGGGCGAGCTGGCGCCGCCGCTGATCGTTGCTGACCACCGGTGTTCTCCTCGTGCGTCTCGTCTGTCACTGCTGTCCGGCCGAGCCGAGCTTGCCCGTACCGTATATGGGTTCGCTGTGGGATGAGCGGCCCCGGTAGGCTCTGATCTGCTGCAATTGCGCACAGCAATCTCCCGCCGGACGACATATTGAGGACGATCGTGCTTATTGCCGGGTTCCCCGCCGGGGCCTGGGGGACCAACTGTTACCTGGTCGCCCCCGCCGCGGGCGAGGAGTGCGTGATCATCGACCCGGGCCACCAGGCCGCCGCGGGCGTCGAGGAAGCCCTCGCGAAGCATCGGCTCAAGCCCGTCGCCGTCGTTCTCACCCACGGCCACATCGACCACGTCGCCTCGGTCGTCCCGGTGTGCGGAGCGCACGACGTACCGGCGTGGATCCACCCCGCCGACCGGTACATGATGAGCGACCCCGAGAAGGCGCTCGGACGCTCGATCGGCATGCCGCTGATGGGTGAGCTGACCGTGGGCGAGCCCGACGACGTCAAGGAGCTGGCCGACGGAGCGGAGCTGAAGCTCGCGGGTCTCGACTTCACCGTCTCGCACGCGCCCGGCCATACCAAGGGGTCGGTGACCTTCAGGATGCCCGAGCAGGCCGACATACCGTCGGTCTTCTTCTCGGGCGGACCTGCTGTTCGCCGGCTCCGTCGGACGCACCGACCTGCCCGGCGGCGACCACGCCGAGCTGCTCGAGTCGCTGGCCCGCGTGTGCCTGCCGCTCGACGACTCGACCGTGGTGCTGTCCGGCCACGGCTCCCAGACGACCATCGGCCGCGAGCGCGCCACCAATCCGTACCTGAACGGTCTGGCCGCCGCTCCCCGACGAGGAATGTGACGAGACAAGCCCCATGAGCACCTTCAAGGCCCCCAAGGGCACGTACGACCTGATCCCGCCGGACTCCGCGAAGTTCCTGGCGGTGCGCGAGGCGATCTCCGCGCCGCTGCGGGGCTCCGGGTACGGCTACATCGAGACGCCCGGCTTCGAGGACGTGGCCCTCTTCTCGCGCGGCGTCGGTGAGTCCACCGACATCGTCTCCAAGGAGATGTACGCGTTCGAGACCAAGGGCGGCGACAAGCTGGCGCTGCGCCCGGAGGGCACCGCGTCCGTCCTGCGCGCGGCCCTGGAAGCCAACCTGCACAAGAGCGGCAACCTCCCCGTCAAGCTCTGGTACTCCGGCTCGTACTACCGCTACGAGCGCCCGCAGAAGGGCCGATACCGCCACTTCTCGCAGGTCGCGCCGAGGCGATCGGCGCCGAGGACCCGGCACTGGACGCCGAGCTGATCATCCTGGCGGACCAGGCGTACCGCTCACTGGGCCTGTCGCAGTTCCGCATCCTGCTGAACTCGCTGGGCGACAAGGAGTGCCGGCCCGTCTACCGGGAGGCCCTCCAGGGCTTCCTGCGCGGCCTCGACCTCGACGAGGACACGCGGCGCCGCATCGACATCAACCCGCTGCGGGTCCTGGACGACAAGCGGGACGACGTACAGAAGCAGCTGGTGGGCGCGCCGATGCTGCGCGACTACCTGTGCGACGCGTGCAAGGCGTACCACGAGCAGGTCCGCGAGCTGCTGAACGCGGCGGGCGTCGCCTACGAGGACGACGAGAAGCTGGTGCGCGGCCTCGACTACTACACCCGCACCACCTTCGAGTTCGTCCACGACGGCCTCGGCTCGCAGTCCGCAGTGGGCGGCGGCGGCCGCTACGACGGCCTGTCCGAGATGATCGGCGGCCCCGCGCTGCCGTCCGTCGGCTGGGCGCTCGGCGTGGACCGCACGGTGCTGGCGCTGGAGGCGGAGGGCGTCGAGCTCGACCTGCCCGCCACCACCAGCGTGTACGCGGTGCCGCTCGGCGAGGAGGCGCGCCGCGTCCTCTTCGGTACGGTCACCGAGCTGCGCAGGGCGGGGGTCGCGGCCGACTTCGCGTACGGCGGCAAGGGCCTCAAGGGCGCCATGAAGAATGCCAACCGCTCGGGCGCCCGCTACACGATCGTCGCCGGCGAGCGGGATCTGGCCGACGGCCAGGCCCAGTTGAAGGACATGGAGACCGGCGAGCAGGTGGCGGTCGCCCTGGACGCGCTCACGGCGGAGATCCAGCGCCGCCTGGCCTGACCTGTGGCACACACCTGACACACGCACGGGCCCGGCCGTCCACCAGGGCGGTCGGGCCCTGTCGTGTCCGGTCCCGCCGGCCGAAGCGGCGGTACGCCGGCGCCCCCGTCCGCTCGCACGCTTGCACGGGTGGTCAATTTCGTGGGGGTGGGTTCGTCCTGCCGGACGATGCCGGTTCTGGACGGCCGGTGCCCGGAATCGTTGCTTCACCCCGGTCACGGCCCTGCCGCGGCGAGCGCGGGAGCGTGGTGGTGGGTCCCTCCTTATGTCCGTCGAACGCTGGCCACGGGTGGCAGTGCGGCAGAATGGCCCTCCCGGCAGGTCACTCAGCCCACTCGGCTGACTCAGCGATGGAACGGCGATATGACGACTGCAGCGGTGGACGACCGCACTTCCAACGGCGTGCAGGAGGGCCAGAAGGGCACGACCGGCAGCGGTCGCCCCTTCGCCCTGCTGCTGGTGATCACGGGTCTGGCCGGGCTGCTGGCCTCGTGGGTCATCACGATCGACAAGTTCAAGCTGCTCGAGGACCCGAACTTCACACCGGGCTGCAGCCTCAACCCCGTTGTCGCGTGCGGCAACATCATGAAGAGCGAGCAGGCGGCGGCTTTCGGGTTCCCCAACCCGATGCTCGGCCTCGCCACTTACGCGGTGGTCGTCTGCATCGGCGTGGGCCTGCTGGCCGGCGCGCGCTACCGCCGCTGGTTCTGGCTCGGCCTGAACGCGGGAACCCTCTTCGGCGTCGGCTTCTGCACCTGGCTCCAGTACCAGTCGCTGTACAACATCAACTCGCTCTGCCTGTGGTGCTGTCTGGCCTGGGTCGCCACCATCGTGATGTTCTGCTACGTCACCACCCACAACATCAAGCACCGCATCATCCCGGCCCCCAGCGGCCTGCGCAGCGGTCTCGTCGAGTTCCACTGGGTGCCGCCGGTCCTGTGGATCGGAATCATCGGGATGCTGATCCTGACCCGCTGGTGGGACTTCTGGACCAGCTGAGCCGTCGGCGTTGTCAGTGGGCTGACATAGGCTTCACGCGTGGAGCCCGACCTGTTCACCGCAGCCGCGGAAGACCGCCAGCTCAAGGATCCGTCCAGCAGCCCCCTGGCCGTACGGATGCGTCCGCGCACCCTCGACGAGGTCGTCGGCCAGCAGCATCTGCTGAAGCCGGGGGCCCCGTTGCGCCGGCTGGTCGGGGAAGGCAGCGGCGGTCCCGCCGGACCCTCCTCGGTGATCCTGTGGGGCCCGCCCGGCATCGGGAAGACCACTCTGGCGTACGTCGTCAGCCTCGCCACCCAGAAGCGCTTCGTCGAACTCTCCGCCATCACCGCAGGCGTCAAGGAAGTGCGGGCCGTCATCGACGGCGCCCGCCGCGCCTCCGGGGGGTACGGCAAGGAGACCGTCCTCTTCCTCGACGAGATCCACCGCTTCAGCAAGGCCCAGCAGGACTCGCTGCTGCCCGCCGTCGAGAACCGCTGGGTCACGCTCATCGCGGCGACGACCGAGAACCCGTACTTCTCGGTCATCTCCCCCCTCCTCTCCCGCTCCCTCCTGCTCACGCTGGAATCGCTCACCGACGACGATCTGCGCGCCCTGCTCCACCGGGCCCTCACCGAGGAGCGCGGTCTCGGCGGCGCCCTCACGCTCTCCGGGGACGCCGAGGCGCACCTGCTGCGGATCGCGGGCGGTGACGCCCGGCGCGCCCTGACCGCGCTCGAAGCGGCGGCGGGCGCGGCGATCTCCAAGGGCGAGGAGGAGATCACGCTCGAAACGGTCGAGGAGACGGTCGACCGGGCGGCGGTGAAGTACGACCGCGACGGCGACCAGCACTACGACGTGGCGAGCGCCCTCATCAAGTCCATCCGGGGCTCCGACGTGGACGCCGCTCTGCACTACCTGGCCCGCATGATCGAGGCGGGGGAGGACCCCCGGTTCATCGCGCGGCGGCTGATGATCTCGGCCAGCGAGGACATCGGCCTCGCCGATCCGACCGCCCTGCCGACGGCCGTCGCCGCCGCCCAGGCCGTGGCGATGATCGGCTTCCCGGAAGCCGCCCTCACCCTCAGCCACGCCACGATCGCGCTGGCCCTCGCGCCCAAGTCCAACGCCGCGACGAACGCGATCTTCGCCGCCCAGGCCGACGTACGGAAGGGTCTGGCCGGCCCGGTCCCCGCGCATCTGCGCGACGGCCACTACAAGGGTGCGGCCAAGCTCGGCCACGCGCAGGGCTATGTGTATCCGCACGACGTACCGGGCGCGATCGCCGCCCAGCAGTACGCCCCGGACGCCGTGCACGGCCGGCATTACTACGAACCCACGCGCTACGGAGCGGAAGCCCGCTACGCCGACGTCGTCGAGAAGGTGCGCGGCCGGCTGCGCGGCGACGGCCCGTCCGAAGCACGTCCCTGACGACCCGCCCGGCCGCGCGCGCGACCGCCTCAGTGCGCGGCCGCCTCGAAGAGCTGGTGCATGGCACGGCGCAGCCCGACGATGTCGCGCACCGGTTCGCGGAAGTCGAACCGCGCGTCGAAGACGCGTCCTGTGGCGCCGCCGCTGAAACGCACCCGCAGCCCGAACCGGTCCATCGCCACGGGCACCGCACTGGTCCCGGCGGCGCGGTCGCCCGCGAGACCGCACAGCTGCCGCACCTGGTCGCTGTGGGCCGCGTGCAGATGCTGGAGCAGCTCCGCCTCGTGCTCGACGAGCGGATCCGCGGCCGCCGCCGCGAACGCCTCGGCCTCGGCCGTCCCCGTCCCCCACAGGTCGTCCACGCGCGCCTCGCCGACCTCGAGCCGCAGCAGCATCCGCCCCGGCCGGGCCGCCCCGCGTACGCAGGTGAGCCAGCCGGAGACCCAGGCACGGCCGCGGATCCGGTTGGGCACCGAGACCGGTGCGACATCGGTGATCTCCAGCACCACGGCCAGCTCGTCGTCCTGCGCGTACGTGGCGGCCCGTACGACCGGTGAATCCGCGGGGAAGACCAGCAGCACTTCACCGTCGGGCCCCACGCTCCGCTCCTGGGGCACCAGCTGTTCGGGGCGGGCCACCACGGGACCGGGGAGAAGCACTACCGCGGAGCAGGTACTCTGTACGAGAGTTCGTGTGCGCTCGGCTGCTGACGGCATCCGCGCGATTTCAAGTCCGCTGGGACGCGGCTGACCACGATCTGATCGGACCTCCGTCGCGTCGACACTTCTGATGTCGGCCTTCTTTGTGTTGTCCGTGAAGTGACTGGTGTTCCCCGGACGAGACATGCGATCTCCTTGAGTAAGGTGAGCCTAACCTAACCTACAACGGAGGTCTGGAGAACGTGCCTAACCAGTCGCGTCCCAAGGTCAAGAAGTCCCGTGCGCTCGGCATTGCGCTGACGCCGAAGGCTGTCAAGTACTTCGAGGCCCGCCCCTACCCGCCGGGCGAGCACGGCCGTGGACGCAAGCAGAACTCGGACTACAAGGTCCGTCTGCTCGAGAAGCAGCGTCTGCGCGCCCAGTACGACATCAGCGAGAAGCAGATGGCCCGCGCCTACGACCGCGCCAAGAAGGCCGAAGGCAAGACCGGCGAGGCCCTGGTCATCGAGCTCGAGCGCCGCCTCGACGCCCTCATCCTTCGTTCGGGCATCGCCCGCACGATCTACCAGGCCCGCCAGATGGTCGTTCACGGCCACATCGAGGTCAACGGTGGCAAGGTCGACAAGCCGTCGTTCCGCGTCCGTCCCGACGACGTCGTGATGGTCCGCGAGCGCAGCCGTGAGAAGCACCCCTTCCAGGTTGCCCGCGAGGGTGGTTACGACACCGACGGTGAGACGCCGCGCTACCTCCAGGTGAACCTGAAGGCCCTGGCCTTCCGTCTGGACCGCGACCCGAACCGCAAGGAAATCCCGGTCATCTGCGACGAGCAGCTCGTCGTCGAGTACTACGCCCGCTGATCCAGCGGCCGTAGTCGGGCAAGTACTTCAGCCCGCCGTCTCCTCGTTCCGTACGGAACGGGAGGCGGCGGGCTCGCGCGTGTGCGGGGCGCTGATCCCGGGCGCGGACGCCCGCGCGGCCGGGGCGGGACGGCCGGTGCCGGACGGGCCGGCCCTTCGAGCGCCCTGGCCACCGCCCGCGACCAGGCCGAGCGAGGCGCCCTGGCACCGGAACTTCTCGTACGGGCCGTCGCCCAGGCGCTCGCGCGCCTTCTCCTCGCACAGTGCGTGCGGCATGTTGTAGTACGCCGAACCGAACAGCGGCAGCCCCACCGACGGCCAGATCCGCTCGGCCGCCCCCTGGAGCACCGCCGCCTCCGCCGGGTCGCCCTCGTCCAGGGTGACCAGCGCCAGCAGCTCCAGCGCGAGCACCACGCCCAGCAGGTCGTTGAACGTGTGGTTGATGGCCAGGCACTCCGCCAGCAGCTCCCGGGCCCGGCCCGCCGGCCGTGCGTATGCGCCGCATAGGCCAGGACGTACAGCGCGTACGCGAGAGCCCAGCGCTCCCCGTGGTCCTCGCAGACCGTGGCGACCTCCTCGCAGATCGCGACGGCCTGGGGCAGGTCGCCGCGGAAGGCCACCACCATCGCCAGCTCGACCTGGGCCATCAGCACATTGCTGTTGAGCTCGCCGATCTCCTCGTACCGCGAGAGGGCGTCGCGCAGCAGCTCCTCCGCCCGCCGCATGTCGTCGGAGACCAGTGCGAGACAGCCCGACCGGTGCACGGCGTACGCCGCCGCGACGGGGTTCGCGCTGAGCTCGGCGCCCTCGCGGCACTCCTGCAGGGCGGCGAGCGCCCCGATCGCGTCGCCCTGGAGTACGGCCACGTAACCGAGCACCCACAGTGCCTTCAGCCGGTGCGGCTCGTGCCTGCTCTCCGCCTCCAGGGCGTGGTCCAGCCAGTGCCGTCCCTCCGACAGGCGTCCGCAGCCGGCCCAGTAGAACCAGAGCGTGCCCGCCAGGTACTGCCCCAGATGCACGTCCTGCGGGTGCTCCAGCGAGTACTCCATCGCCCTGCGGAGATTGGGCAGTTCGCTGTCGACACGCGCCGCCACCTCGGCCTGCCGGGGGCTGAACCACTCCAGCTCGCACCAGGTCGCGAGCCCCAGGTACCAGTCGCGGTGCCTGCGGCACACACGCTCCGCGTCGCCCATGGCCGCCAGCCAGTCGGCGCCGTACTCCCTGACGGTGTCCAGCATCCGGTAGCGGACCCCCGACGCGGTGTCCTCGCGGACCACGACGGACTGCGTGATCAGATCAGTGAGCACATCGAGAACACTGAGGGCGCTGAGGGTGCTGTCCCCCGGGAGTTCCGGGCCGCCGCAGACGTACTCGGCCGCCTCCAGGTCGAACTGCCCCGCGAACACCGAAAGCCGTGCCCACAGCAGCCGCTGCTCCGGCGTGCAGAGCTCGTGGCTCCAGCCGATCGCGGTACGCAGCGTCTGGTGGCGGGGGAGGGTGCCCCGGGTGGACCCGGTCAGCAGCCGGAAGCGGTCGTCGAGCCGGTCGAGCAGCTGCTCGACGGAGAGCGCCCTCAGCCGCCCGGCCGCCAGTTCCAGGGCGAGCGGAAGCCCGTCCAGGCGACGGCACAGCTCGTGCACGGTGTCGCGGTTGGCGTCCGTCAGGCGGAAGCCGGGCTGCCCCGCCGCGGCCCGGTCGGTGAAGAGCCGGACCGCGTCCGGGCCGGGCATCGGCGGGAGGGGGAAGGTCTGTTCGCCGTCGACGCACAGCGGCAGCCGTCCGGCGGCCAGCACGGTCAGCCCGGGCGCGCGCCGGAGCAGCTCCCTGACCAGCCCGGCGGTGGCGTCGACGAGATGCTCGAAACCGTCGAGCACGAGCAGCAGCCGGCGTTCCGCGAGATGCTCCACCAGCACACTGCGCGGCGGCTTGCTGGTCTGGTCGGTCAGCCCCAGTGCCTCGACGACCGCGTGCTCCAGCAGGCCGGGATCGGCGAGAGCGGACAGCTCGGCGAGCCACGCCCCGTCGCAGTACCGTTCCTGCACATCGTTCGCAGCATGCAGCGCGAACCGTGTCTTGCCGACACCCCCGACCCCGGTCACGGTGATCAGCCGGGCGTCCTCCAGCAGACGGCCGAGCTCTGCCAGCTCCTCGCGCCGCCCGACGAACGGATTCAGCTCCGCCGGAAGGCTGCCGTGCGCAGGGGCTTGGGGGAAGGAACGGGGAGTGCGTCGCATAGAACACGGAGCGTACCGATCTGTAAGCACTCCGTACAATCACCCCGCGTACTCCCGCCCTCGTGCGCCCGTAATGCGGTACGGACCCGGAGCCCCGGCGCGATAGGCTCACAGAACGACTTTTCTCACGTACAGGGAGCGGTGCAAAGTGTCCGGTGGAGAGGTGGCCGGCATCCTGGTGGCCGTCTTCTGGGCGATCCTGGTCTCCTTCCTCGCCGTGGTGCTGGTGAGGCTGGCCCAGACCCTCAGGGCGACGACCAAGCTGGTGGCCGACGTGACCGAGCAGGCAGTCCCGCTGCTGGCGGACGCCTCCGCGACCGTCCGGTCCGCGCAGACCCAGCTGGAGCGGGTCGACGCCATCGCGACCGACGTCCAGGAAGTCACCTCCAACGCGTCCGCGCTCTCGACGACCGTCGCGTCCACCTTCGGCGGCCCGCTCGTCAAGGTCGCCGCCTTCGGGTACGGCGTACGCCGGGCGCTCGGCCGCGGCAAGGACGCTCCGGCGGCGGAAGCAGCCGTCGCGTCGCACTGTGATCGTCGGCCGGACCGTGCCGTCCGCCCGGCGCAGGAAGCGGAAGGGCTGAAGCCGCAATGTTCCGCCGTACGTTCTGGTTCACCGCGGGCGCCGCAGCCGGTGTGTGGGCCACCACCAAGGTCAACCGCAAGCTCAAGCAGCTGACGCCCGAGAGCCTCGCCGCGCAGGCCGCCGACAAGGCGGTGGAAGCAGGTCACCGGCTCAAGGACTTCGCGCTCGACGTCAAGGCGGGGATGGCGCAGCGCGAGGCCGAGCTCGGCGAAGCCCTCGGCCTCGACCCGCAGAACGACCCCGCAGCTCTCGAACACCGGCGCTTCGCCGCTCTCGACCACACCAAGCATTCGTACAACCGGAATGAGGACCACTGATGGAGTCGGCTGAAATCCGCCGCCGCTGGCTGCGCTTCTTCGAGGAGCGCGGACACAACGTCGTGCCTTCGGCGTCGCTCATCGCGGACGACCCGACCCTGCTGCTGGTCCCCGCGGGCATGGTGCCCTTCAAGCCGTACTTCCTCGGCGAGGTCAAGCCGCCCGCCCCGCGCGTCACCAGCGTGCAGAAGTGCGTGCGTACGCCGGACATCGAAGAGGTCGGCAAGACCACCCGCCACGGCACGTTCTTCCAGATGTGCGGCAACTTCTCGTTCGGCGACTACTTCAAGGAAGGCGCCATCTCGTACGCCTGGGAGCTGCTCACCAGCTCCGTGGCGGACGGCGGCTTCGGCCTCGATCCCGAGCGTCTGTGGATCACGGTCTACCTCGACGACGACGAGGCCGAGCAGATCTGGCGCGACAAGATCGGCGTGCCGGCCGAGCGTATCCAGCGCCTGGGCAAGAAGGACAACTTCTGGTCCATGGGCGTGCCCGGACCGTGCGGCCCGTGCTCCGAGATCAACTACGACCGTGGCCCGGCCTTCGGCGTCGAGGGCGGCCCGGCCGTCAACGACGAGCGGTACGTGGAGATCTGGAACCTGGTCTTCATGCAGTACGAGCGGGGCGCCGGCGACGGCAAGGAGGACTTCCCGATCCTCGGCGACCTGCCGTCGAAGAACATCGACACCGGCCTCGGTCTCGAACGCCTGGCGATGATCCTCCAGGACGTGCAGAACCTGTACGAGATCGACACCTCGATGGTCGTCATCGACAAGGCCACCGAGCTGACCGGTGTCCGGTACGGCGCCGACCGCGCCTCGGACGTCTCGCTGCGCGTGGTCACGGACCACATGCGTACGTCGGTGATGCTCATCGGCGACGGCGTCACCCCCGGCAACGAGGGCCGCGGCTATGTGCTGCGCCGCATCATGCGCCGCGCCATCCGCAACATGCGCCTCCTGGGCGCCACCGGCCCCGTCGTCGCCGAGCTCGTCGACACCGTGATCAATTCGATGGGCCAGCAGTACCCGGAGCTTCTGACCGAACGCAAGCGCATCGAGACCGTCGCCCTCGCCGAGGAAGCCGCCTTCACGAAGGCCCTCAAGGGCGGCACGAACATCCTCGACACGGCAGTTTCGGAAACCAAGGCCGCCGGCGGCAAGGTCCTGCCCGGCGACAAGGCGTTCCTGCTCCACGACACCTGGGGCTTCCCGATCGACCTCACCCTGGAGATGGCCGCCGAACAGGGCCTGTCCGTGGACGAGGACGGCTTCCGCCGCCTGATGAAGGAGCAGCGGGACCGGGCCAAGGCCGACGCCAAGGCCAAGAAGACCGGCCACGCCGACGTCTCCGCCTACCGCGAGGTCGCCGACAACTCCGGCACCACCGAGTTCACCGGCTACACCCACACCGAGGGCGAGTCGACCATCGTCGGCCTGCTCGTCGACGGTCTGCCCTCCCCGGCCGCCACCGAGGGCGACGAGGTCGAGGTGATTCTCGACCGCACGCCGTTCTACGCCGAGGGCGGCGGCCAGCAGGCCGACACCGGCCGCATCAAGCTGGACACGGGCGCCGTCATCCAGGTGCGCGACGTACAGCAGCCGGTCCCGGGCGTCTCCGTCCACAAGGGCTCGGTCCAGGTCGGCGAGGTGACCGTGGGCTCCTCCGCCTACGCCGCCATCGACCTGAAGCGCCGGCGGGCCATCGCCCGCGCCCACAGCGCCACGCACCTCACGCACCAGGCGCTGCGCGACGCGCTCGGCCCGACCGCCGCCCAGGCCGGTTCGGAGAACGCGCCCGGCCGCTTCCGCTTCGACTTCGGCTCGCCGAACGCCGTACCCGGCACGGTCCTCACCGACGTCGAGCACAAGATCAACGAAGTGCTCGCCCGGGAACTCGACGTCCAGGCCGAGGTCATGTCCATCGACGAGGCCAAGAAGCAGGGCGCCATCGCGGAGTTCGGCGAGAAGTACGGCGAGCGCGTGCGCGTCGTGACCATCGGCGACTTCTCCAAGGAGCTGTGCGGCGGTACGCACGTCCACAACACCGCCCAGCTGGGTCTGGTGAAGCTGCTCGGCGAGTCGTCGATCGGCTCGGGCGTGCGGCGCATCGAAGCCCTCGTCGGCGTGGACGCGTACAACTTCCTGGCCCGTGAGCACACGGTCGTCGCCCAGCTCCAGGAGCTGGTCAAGGGCCGTCCCGAGGAGCTGCCGGAGAAGATCTCCGGGATGCTCGCCAAGCTCAAGGACGCCGAGAAGGAGATCGAGAAGTTCCGCGCGGAGAAGGTCCTCCAGGCCGCCGCCGGTCTCGCCTCGGGTGCCAAGGACGTGCGCGGCGTCGCGGTCGTCACCGGCCAGGTGCCGGACGGCACCTCGGCCGACGACCTGCGCAAGCTGGTCCTGGACGTACGCGGCCGGATCCCGGCCGACCGCCCGACGGTCGTGGCTCTCTTCACCACGGCGGGCGGCCGCCCGCTGACGGTCATCGCCACCAACGAGGCCGCCCGCGAGCGCGGTCTCAAGGCCGGCGAGCTGGTCCGTACGGCCGCCAAGACCCTCGGTGGCGGCGGTGGCGGAAAGCCGGACGTCGCCCAGGGCGGCGGCCAGAACCCGGAGGCCATCGGCGACGCGTGGCCGGCCGTCGAGCGCGCCGTCGGCGATCGCGACCTGATGCGACGCGGCCGCCGCCTCGCGATCGACGTCGGGGACGCCCGGATCGGGGTCGCCTCGTGCGACGACGGGGTCCTCGCCACGCCGGTGGAGACCGTGCCGGGACGTGATGTCCCGGCCGCCCACCGGCGGTTGAAGCAGCTCGTCGAGGAGTACGAACCGATCGAGGTCGTGGTCGGCCTCCCTCGCTCCCTCAGTGGGGGCGAGGGCCCGGCGGCAGTCAAGGTCCGCGCCTTCGTCCAGGAGCTCGCTCGCTCCGTCGCACCCGTTCCGGTACGACTGGTGGACGAGAGGATGACCACAGTGACGGCCAGTCAGGGCCTGCGCGCTTCGGGCGTGAAGTCCAAGAAGGGCCGGTCTGTCATCGACCAGGCGGCGGCTATTGTCATTCTTCAGAACGCTCTTGAGGCCGAACGGGTCTCAGGCAATCCCCCGGGCGAGGGCGTCGAAGTGGTTGTCTGATCGCGATACGGTAACGTTCCGCGCGATGCGGCGGTGTTCGAACAGCTGCCGCACAAAGAAGAGGCGGAACGGTTGCCGCGCCCCAGCGCGAAGCAGCCGCCGCCTCGCGGCACACTATGGGGTTTGATGACTGAGTATGGCCGGGGCGCAGGCCACGAACCGTGGCATCCCGAGGACCCGTTGTACGGGGACCAGGGATGGGCAGGACAGCAGGCCGCACATGGCCAGGGTCCGTACGGCGACCAGGCGCAGCCGCAGCACTACCAGCAGCAGCCGCAACCACCGCAGCAGCCGTACTACGACGACCGGCAGCACCAGCAGCACCAGCAGCCCGGGTACCCGGAGCAGCAGCACTACGGCAATGACGGCGGCTGGGACACGGGCGGGCACCAGCAGCAGGAGCCGGTGCCGTACGGCATGCACCCGGTGGCCGACCCCTACGCCGGCCAGCAGCCCGGCTACGGCGGCGGCGAGAGCCCCGACTACTACACCGCGCCGGACGCGTACCCCCCGCCGCAGCCCCCGAACCGGCGCGACCCCGAGCCGGAGCAGGCCCCCGAGTGGACCCCCGAGCCCGAAGCGCCCGAGGAGAAGCACCCCTTCTTCACGGGCGGCGACGACCGCGACGACGACGAGCCCGAGGACCCACGCGAGTCCCGCGGCGGCCGGGGCGGCGACCGCCGCGGCGGAAAATCCAAGAAGAAGAAGAGCCGCAACGGCACGGCGTGTCTCATCGTCGCGGTGGTCCTGGTCGGCGGCGTGGGTGGCATCGGCTACTTCGGCTACCAGTTCTGGCAGAACCAGTTCGGCGCGCCCGAAGACTATGCGGGCAAGGGGTCCGGCCCCACTCAGGTGGAGATTCCCCAGGGCGCCGGCGGTTACGAAATCGGCAGTCTCCTGGAGAAGGCCGGCGTGGTCAAAAGCCAGGGCGCCTTCGTCGCCGCTCAGAACAGGAACCCGCAGGGCAAGAACATCCAGGCGGGGGTCTACACCCTCAACAAGAAGATGTCCGCGGACAACGCCGTCTCGGAAATGCTCAAGCCGAGCAGCCGCAATGCCCTGATCATCCCCGAGGGCAAGCGCAATGCGTGGGTCTACGAGCAGATCGACAAGCGCCTGGAAGTGAAGGCCGGGACCACCGAGGCCGCTGCGAGGGCGGAGGCCAAGAATCTGGGACTCCCGGAATGGGCCGTCGGCACCCAGAACGTCAAGGACCCACTGGAAGGCTTCCTTTTCCCCGCGAGTTATCCGGTCGCGAAGGGTGCGAAGCCCGAGGACGTACTCAAGAAGATGGTCGCCCGGGCCAACGCGGAGTACGGCAAGCAGGACATTGAAGACGCCGCAGGCAAGCTCGGCCTGAAGTCCCCGATGGAACTGATCACGGTGGCGAGCCTTGTCCAGGTCGAAGGAAAGTACAAGCACGACTTCGACAAGGTGGCGAGAGTCGTCTTCAACCGACTGAAGCCGAACAACACCGAAACGGTCGGTCGGCTCGAGTTCGACTCCACGGTCAATTACATCAAGGCCGACAGTAGGCTCGACATCGGGCCCGTCGACGATCTGCGGAAGATCGACGACCCGTACAACACCTATGACATCAAGGGCCTGCCGCCCGGCCCGATCAGCAACCCGGGCGCCGATGCTCTGCACTCGGCCATCAACCCGAAGCCCGGTCCCTGGTACTACTTCGTGTCTGTCACGGCGGACAAGACCCTCTTCGCGGTTACCAACGCCGAGCACGAGCAGAACCGGCGTGAGTACGAGGAAGAGCTGAGGAAATCCGGACAGTGAGCACACTCCGACGCGCGGCCGTCCTCGGCTCGCCCATCGCCCACTCGCTCTCACCGGTGCTGCACCGCGCCGCGTACGAGGCGCTCGGCCTGACCCACTGGTCGTACGACCGCGTCGAAGTGGACGAGGCCGCCCTCCCCGGTTTCTTCGCGAAGCTCGACCCGTCCTGGGCCGGGCTGTCCCTGACCATGCCGCTCAAGCGGGCCGTCATCCCGCTGCTCGACGAGGTCAGCGACACGGCGGCCTCCGTGGAGGCGGTCAACACCGTCGTCCTCGCCGAGGACGGCCGGCGCCTCGGTGACAACACCGACATCCCGGGAATGATCGCCGCCCTGCACGAGCGCGGCATCGAGAAGGTCGACTCCGCCGCCGTCCTCGGCGCGGGAGCCACCGCCTCGTCCGCGCTCGCCGCCCTCTCCCGCCTGTGCGCGGCCCGGTCACCGCGTACGTCCGCAGCTCCGCCCGCGCCGACGAGATGCGGCAGTGGGGCGAACGGCTCGGAGTCGACGTGCGCGTCGCCGACTGGGCGGAGGCGGCGCGGGCGTTCGACGCACCGCTCGTCGTCGCCACCACCCCGGCCGGCACCACCGACGCCCTCGCGCAGGCCGTCCCCGACCGCCCCGGCACCCTGTTCGACGTGCTGTACGCCCCCGTGGCTGACCGCACTCGCCGCCGCCTGGTCGGCGCGCGGCGGCGCGGTGGTCGCGGCCTCGACCTGCTCGTACACCAGGCCGTACTCCAGGTGGAGCAGATGACGGGCTGCGTCTCCGCGCCACTCGCCGTCATGCGGGCCGCCGGGGAGCGGGCTCTCGCCGCCCATTAGGATCTGCGCGGAACCGCAGGTCACAAGAGAGCGCTCGATCATGATCATGACGATGGAGCAGACGCTGGCAGCCCCGGACCTGCTGAAACTCGCGCTGCACTTCCTGCCGGACTGGCTGCGTGTCACCCTCGGCGCGGCCGTTCTGCTCCTGCTGCTCGCGGTCGGAGCCCGTCGGCTGTGGCGCGTCGCGGGGGGCGCGGAACCGGGTCGCAGCGTCCCACGAACTGAGAAAGCCGTCCGTTTGCTGGACCGCTGACCGGGGCGAGTGCCCGGTCGTGGGAGGATCGGGGGTGGCGGGCCAGGGCCGCGCACCCGGTCGCGCCGTTGCAGTTCCAGGCGCGAGCATGAGGAGCACCGTTGAGCAGGTTGCGCTGGCTGACCGCGGGGGAATCCCACGGCCCCGCACTCGTCGCGACGCTGGAGGGACTTCCCTCCGGTGTCCCCCTCACCACGGAGATGGTGGCGGACGCGCTGGCCCGGCGGCGGCTCGGCTATGGCGCGGCGCGCGCATGAAGTTCGAGCAGGACGAGGTCACCTTCCTCGGCGGCGTACGGCACGGGCTGACCATGGGCGGTCCCGTCGCGATCATGGTGGGCAACACCGAGTGGCCCAAGTGGGAGAAGGTCATGTCGGCCGATCCGGTCGACCCCGAGGAGCTGGCCAGGCTCGCGCGCAACGCGCCGCTGACCCGCCCCCGTCCCGGTCACGCCGACCTCGCCGGCATGCAGAAGTACGCACTGGACGAGGCCCGGCCGGTGCTGGAGCGGGCCAGTGCTCGCGAGACCGCGGCCCGTGTGGCGCTGGGCACCGTCGCCCGGTCGTACCTGAAGCAGACCACCGGTGTCGAGATCGTGTCGCACGTGGTGGAGCTGGCCGCGGCCAAGGCGCCGTACGGCGTGCTGCCCGTGCCCGCCGACGAGGCGAAGCTCGACGAGGACCCCGTGCGCTGCCTGGACGCGGACGCGTCGAAGGCGATGGTGGCCGAGATCGACCAGGCCCACAAGGACGGCGACACACTGGGCGGCGTGGTCGAGGTGCTGGCGTACAACGTGCCTGTCGGGCTCGGGTCGTTCGTGCACTGGGACCGTCGCCTCGACGCCCGGCTGGCCGCCGCGCTGATGGGCATTCAGGCCATCAAGGGCGTCGAGGTCGGCGACGGCTTCGACCTCGCGCGCGTGCCCGGTTCCAAGGCGCAGACGAGATCGTGCCGACCGCCGAGGGCGTACGCCGCACCACCGGGCGCGCCGGCGGTACCGAGGGCGGCATGTCCACCGGTGAGCTGCTCCGCGTACGGGCCGCCATGAAGCCCATCGCCACCGTGCCGCGCGCGCTCGCCACCATCGACACCGCCACCGGTGAGGTCGCGGCCGCGCACCACCAGCGCTCCGACGTGTGCGCCGTGCCCGCCGCCGGGATCGTGGCCGAGGCCATGGTCGCGCTGGTCCTCGCGGACGCCGTCGCGGAGAAGTTCGGCGGCGACAGCGTCGGCGAGACCCGGCGCAACGTGCAGAGCTACCTCGACAACCTGGTCGTCCGGTGAGCGAGGCAGGCGGTCCCCTGGTCGTGCTCGTCGGGCCCATGGGGGTCGGCAAGTCCACCGTCGGCGAGATCCTCGCCGAGCGGCTGGGCGTGCCGTACCGGGACACGGACGCCGACATCGTCGAGGCCGAGGGCCGGCCGATCGCCGAGATCTTCGTCGACGAGGGCGAGGCGCACTTCCGTGAGCTGGAGCGGCAGGCCGTACGGACCGCCCTCGCCGAGCACCCGGGCGTCCTCGCGCTCGGCGGCGGGGCGGTCATGGACGACGGCACCCGGGCGCCCCCGCCGGGCTGCCCGTCGTCTGCCTCTCCATGAACGTCACCGAGGCGATCAAGCGCGTCGGACTGAACACCGCGCGCCCGCTGCTGGCCGTCAACCCGCGCCAGCAGTGGAAGCAGCTGATGGAAGCACGCCGTCACCTGTACGCCGAGGTGGCCGACGCGGTCGTCGAGACCGACGACCGCACCCCCGAAGAGGTCGCCCAGGCGGTCCTCGACGCACTCGAATTGAAGGAAGCATGACGGAGCAGGCAGTCACCCGTATCCAGATCGGCGGCAGTGAGGGCGCGGAGCCCTACGAGGTGCTGGTCGGCCGGCAGCTGCTCGGTGAGCTCCCCGGGCTGATCGGCGACCGGGCCAAGCGCGTCGCCGTCCTGCACCCCGAAGCACTCGCCGGCACCGGCGACGCGATCCGTGAGGATCTCGCGAGCCAGGGCTACGAGGCCATCGCGATCCAGCTGCCGAACGCGGAGGAGTCCAAGACCGTCGAGGTGGCGGCGTACTGCTGGAAGGCGCTCGGGCAGACCAGCTTCACGCGCACCGACGTGATCGTCGGTGTCGGCGGCGGGGCCACCACCGACGTGGCCGGTTTCGTCGCGGCGACCTGGCTGCGCGGGGTGCGCTGGATCGCCGTACCGACGACCGTGCTCGGCATGGTCGACGCGGCCGTCGGCGGGAAGACGGGCATCAACACCGCCGAGGGCAAGAACCTCGTCGGCGCCTTCCACCCGCCGGCCGGTGTGCTGTGCGACCTGGCCGCGCTGGACTCGCTGCCGGTCAACGACTACATCAGCGGCCTCGCCGAGATCATCAAGGCGGGCTTCATCGCCGACCCGGTGATCCTCGACCTGATCGAGGAGGACCCGGCGGCGGCCCGTACGCCCGAGGGACCGCGCACCGCCGAGCTGATCGAGCGCGCGATCCGGGTCAAGGCGACGTCGTGTCGAGCGACCTGAAGGAATCCGGTCTGCGCGAGATCCTGAACTACGGCCACACGCTCGCGCACGCCATCGAGAAGAACGAGCGCTACAACTGGCGCCACGGCGCCGCCGTCTCCATCGGCATGGTCTTCGCCGCCGAACTCGGCCGTCTCGCCGGCCGTCTGGACGACGCGACCGCCGACCGGCACCGCACGGTGCTGGAATCGGTCGGGCTGCCGCTCGCCTACCGCGGCGACCAGTGGCCCAAGCTCCTGGAGAACATGAAGGTCGACAAGAAGTCGCGCGGAAACCTGCTGCGCTTCATCGTCCTCGACGGTCTCGCCAAGCCGACCGTGCTCGAAGGCCCGGACCCGGCGGTGCTGCTCGCCGCGTACGGCGAGGTGTCCAAGTGACGCGACGGGTCTACGTCCTCAACGGCCCCAACCTCGGCCGGCTCGGCTCGCGCGAGCCCGACGTGTACGGCGCGACGTCGTACGCCGGGCTCGTCGAGGAGTGCGGACGGCTCGGCAAGGAGCTCGGCTTCGACGTCGACGTACGCGAGACCAACGACGAGGGCGAACTGATCCGCTGGCTCCACGAGGCCGCGGACGAGTCAATTCCGGTCGTTATCAACCCAGGAGCCTTCACGCACTACTCGTACGGAATGAGGGACGCGGCGGCCCAGCGCACCGCGCCGCTCATCGAGGTGCACATCTCGAACCCGTACACACGTGAGGAATTCCGGCACACCTCGGTGGTCGCCGCCGTCGCCAGCGGTACGATCGCGGGCTTCGGCATCGGCTCCTACCGGCTCGCCCTGCGGGCCCTGGCCGAGGAACTCGGCGGCTGACAGGGCACTTCGGACCTGCCCCGGCCGTTCACATCAATGCGGCAGGGGGCAGGTACCTTTCGGTAGGCCGGCTGCAAACCGCCCTGGCCCAGTTACGAGTCGCTGTACGTGACGGAGTGGCACCGGATGCAGCACGCAGTGGGGGCTCCGCTGCCACCGCCCCACAGGCCCGGCGTCGGGTGGACGCACGGCGCCCCGCACCCCGCAGGTCCCACCGTCGGGCCACCGGCGCCCCAGGGGCCTCCGCAAGCCCCTGGAGCCCCGGGAACCGCCCCCGGTGGCCGCAGGGCCACGGGCCCGGCCACGCGCCCGCCCACGCCCCGGCCCCCGGCTGGAGCGGCCCGGCCCCGCAGCACACGCCGGGGCCGCCGGCCCGGGACGTCACCGGACGCGTCCAGCTGCCGCCCGGCGGACCGGTTCCCGTCCCCGCGCCGCCGCCCGCCGCCGCGCCCACGGACACCGGGAGCACGACGCTGGCGGTGCTGCTCATCGGCCCCGCGGGCGCGGGCAAGACGACCGTCGCCAAGCACTGGGCCAGGCACCGCCGGGTGCCGACCGCGCACATCAGCCTCGACGACGTACGCGAATGGGTCTGCTCGGGATTCGCCGACCCGCAGTCCGGCTGGAACGACCAGTCCGAGGCCCAGTACCGCCTCGCCCGCCGCACCTGCGGCTTCGCCGCCCGCAACTTCCTGGCCAACGGCATCTCGTGCATCGTCGACGACGCCGTCTTCCCGGACCGTCCCGTCGTCGGGCTCGGCGGCTGGAAGCGCCACGTGGGGCCCGGGCTGCTGCCCGTGGTCATACTCCCCGGCCTGGAGATCGTGCTGGAGCGCAACGCCCAGCGCAGCGGCAACCGGCGCCTGTCGGACGAGGAGGTCGCCCGTATCCACGGCCGGATGGCCGGCTGGTACGGCTCGGGGCTGCCGATCATCGACAACTCGCAGTACGACGTGGAGACCACGGCCCGCGTGCTGGACGAGGTGCTGGCCCGCTCCATAGCCAGCCCGCCGGCCTGGTAGGGCCGGGGCGGCGCCGCGCGACGGACGGACGGCCCCTCACGGCCGAGCCGCCGAACCGAACCGCTGAACCGCGCTGCCGGGCCGCCGGGCCGCGCAGCCCGGTCGGACGCGCTGAAGCGGCCGGACGGCCGCTCCGCTCGTAGGCTCGGAACATGTCAGAGCTGTATGCGGCCCGCCGTGGCGGCTGCGCGACCAGTACGCCGCTGCCGGCAGCGGCGCCGCACTGGTCTCGCGCCGCCATGTCCGCTATCTCGCGGGCGGGCGCCGCCGGCGCCGTGCTGCTGCTCGGGCCGGACGAGGACGTGCTGATCTGCCCGCGTACGCCGGTCGCCGACCCGGCGGACGGCCGTCCCGACGAACAGCTGCGGACCACGCCCTGCCGGAGCCGGACGGCGTCACCGTCGTCGCGGCGGCCGGCATGGCCGCGGCGGCCGGCGCGGAGTCCCTGGCCGTCGAGGAGCACCACCTGACCGTCGCCAGGCACCGGGCGCTCGGCTCGGTCGCGCCGCGGCTGCGCCTGGGCAACCTCGCCGGCGCGGTCGGCGGCTGCGGATCGTCAAGGACGAGGAGGAGATCGCGTGCCTGCGGATCGCGGCCGAGATCACCGACCAGGCCCTCGGTGAGCTGCTCGAATCGATCCTGGTCGGCCGTACGGAGCGGCACCTCGCGCTGGAGCTCGAACGCCGCCTGGTCGACCACGGCGCGGACGGGTCCGCCTTCCCCACCTCGGTGGCCACCGGGCCGAACTCGGGCCTGCGCAGGCACCGGCCGTCGGACCGGCGGGTCGAGGAGGGTGATTTTCTCTCCGTCTGCCTCGGTGCCAACTACCGCGGCTACCGCTGTGAGATCGGCCGTACCTTCGTCATCGGCACGACGCCCGCCGACTGGCAGATCGAGCTGTACGACGTCGTATTCGCCGCTCAGCGGGCGGGCCGGCAGGCTCTCGTGCCGGGAGCCGAGTACCGCGAAGTCGACCGTGCGGCACGCCAAATACTGGCCGCGGCGGGCCACGGCGAGGCCGTCGCACCGCGGACCGGGCACGGTGTCGGGCTCGAAATAGAGGAGGACCCGCAGCTGGCACCTGGGACCATGGGTAAACTGGACGCTTGTGTGCCGGTCACCGTCGAACCGGGGGTCCACCTCCCGGGCCGGGGCGGTGTCCGGATCGATGACACGCTCGTCGTTCGCCCCGAGGCGGACGGCGGACCCGAGCTACTCACCATCACGACCAAGGAGCTGCTCGCGCTGTAGCCATGAGCCGCAGCGCGACCCCCGAGGTCACCGCAGCCCCACCAGCCTTCAGTCCAGGAGATTCCGCAACCGTGGCTTCCACGAACGACCTCAAGAACGGCATGGTGCTCAAGCTCGACGGGGGCCAGCTCTGGTCCGTCGTCGAGTTCCAGCACGTCAAGCCCGGCAAGGGCCCTGCCTTCGTGCGCACCAAGCTCAAGAACGTGCTGTCCGGCAAGGTGGTCGACAAGACCTTCAACGCCGGCGTCAAGGTCGAGACGGCCACCATTGACCGGCGTGACATGCAGTTCTCGTACATGGACGGCGAGTACTTCGTCTTCATGGACATGGACACCTACGACCAGTTGATGGTCGACCGCAAGGCCGTCGGCGACGCCGCCAACTTCCTGGTCGAGGGCTTCACCGCCTCGGTCGCGCAGCACGAGGGCGAGGTGCTCTACGTCGAGCTCCCGGCCGCCGTCGAGCTCACCGTCCAGCACACCGACCCGGGTGTCCAGGGCGACCGCTCCACCGGTGGCACCAAGCCCGCCACGCTGGAGACCGGCCACGAGATCCAGGTCCCGCTCTTCATCACCACCGGTGAGAAGATCAAGGTCGACACCCGCACGAGCGATTACCTCGGCCGGGTGAACAGCTAACCGTGGCTGCCCGGAACACGGCGCGCAAGCGCGCCTTCCAGATCCTCTTCGAGGCCGACCAGCGCGGCGAGCCCGTGCAGACGGTCCTCGCGGACTGGATGCGGCACGCCAGGACCGACACCCGCCAGCCGCCGGTCAGCGAGTACACGATGCAGCTCGTCGAGGGGTACGCCGAACACGCGGACCGCATCGAAGACCTCATCGCGACGTACGCGGTCGACTGGGAGATCGACAGGATGCCGGTCGTCGACCGGAACCTCCTGCGGCTCGGCACGTACGAGCTGGTGTGGATGGACGAGACACCCGACGCGGTGGTGATCGACGAGGCGGTGCAACTCGCCAAGGAGTTCTCCACGGACGAGTCCCCGTCCTTCGTGAACGGCCTCCTCGGCCGCTTCAAGGACCTCAAGCCGAATCTGCGTCGCGGATAGGCTCGGGCTGGGGTTTATTCAACGGCTGAAAGGGGCCCGCAGCGCGCTTTCGAGCGTGCTGCGGGCCCCTTTCGTTGCGGACGCCGCTCGGAATGCGAGAAAAACGCCCGGGACGCGGAACCTGAAACGGTTCCGCCCGTCCCGGCGTTACGTTTCTGCTGGTGCTGCCCGGTTTCAGGCGTCCTCGTGGGCGACCGCACGGCGCGCGTCCGCGTCGAGCACACCCCAGCTGATCAGCTGCTCGGTCAGGACCGAGGGCGACTGGTCGTAAATGACGGCCAGCGTGCGCAGGTCGTCCTGGCGGATCGACAGGACCTTGCCGTTGTAGTCGCCGCGCTGCGACTGGATCGTGGCGGCGTAACGCTGGAGCGGACCGGCCTTCTCGGCCGGGACGTGGGCGAGACGCTCCAGGTCCAGGCGGAGCTTCGGCGGCGGCTCGGCAGCGCCACCGGGCGTCGTACCGGGCAGCAGCTCCTGCACCGGGACGCCGTAGAAGTCCGCCAGCTCGGCGAGGCGCTGCACGGTCACGGCACGGTCGCCGCGCTCGTACGATCCGACCACGACGGCCTTCCAGCGGCCCTGGGACTTCTCCTCGACACCGTGGAGGGAAAGGCCCTGCTGGGTGCGGATGGCGCGGAGCTTGGCCCCGAGCTGTTTTGCGTATTCGCTGGACATATGGCTCCCCGGACGCTGTGACGACGTGCGGCTCCGCCGCGCGGCTGGTAACTCACTGTGAGGTTACGCAGCGTTACTTGGGTGCGTCAAGCCGAATGGGTCCAGACCGCCTACGCGGGGGGTCTCGCAAGGGCAGTCGAATACTGCTGGTACCGTGGGTGGCGCAATTCCGACGTCCTTTAAGGTCCGTCCCGTGAGGCGGAGAAGGAGGTCCGTTTCCAATGGACACGGTTAATTCCGATGCCCCGCGCCCTGTACTCGAGGGCCCTGACATCGAGCGGGTACTGACCCGCATCGCCCACGAGATCGTCGAGCGCGCCAAGGGTGCCGACGACGTGGTGCTCCTCGGCATTCCCACCCGCGGCGTCTTCCTGGCCCGCAGGCTGGCCGCCAGGCTCGAACAGATCACCGGCCGCGCGATGCCGGTCGGCTCCCTCGACATCACCATGTACCGCGACGATCTGCGCATGCGCCCCGCGCGTGCCCTCGCGCGTACGGAGATCCCCGGTGACGGCATCGAGGACCGGCTCGTCGTCCTCGTCGACGACGTGCTGTTCGCCGGCCGTACGATCCGGGCCGCGCTGGACGCCCTGGGCGACATCGGCCGCCCCCGCGCCGTACAGCTCGCGGTCCTCGTCGACCGCGGCCACCGCGAACTGCCGATCCGCGCCGACTACGTCGGCAAGAACCTCCCCACGTCGTTGCGGGAGGCGGTCAAGGTCCAGCTCTCCGAGGAGGACGGCCGCGACGCCGTGCTGCTCGGACTCCGCCAGACCGCTCCGGCCGGCGAGCAGTAGCGCTTTCCCGTACGGACCCGGACAACCCGGGCCCGCGCGTCGGCCTGCCCTCCTGCCCGCCTCCACACACGCGCCCCTCACGAACCACGGAGCACCAGATGAAGCGTCACCTCATCTCGGCCGCCGACCTCACCCGCGACGACGCCGTGCTGATCCTCGACACCGCCGAGGAGATGGCCCGCGTCGCGGACCGGCCGATCAAGAAGCTGCCGACCCTGCGCGGACGTACGGTCGTCAACCTCTTCTTCGAGGACTCGACCCGCACCCGCATCTCCTTCGAGGCCGCCGCCAAGCGCCTCTCCGCCGATGTCATCAACTTCTCCGCGAAGGGCTCGTCCGTCTCCAAGGGCGAGTCGCTCAAGGACACCGCGCTCACCCTGGAGGCGATGGGCGCCGACGCCGTCGTCATCCGGCACGGCGCCTCCGGTGCCCCCTACCGCCTCGCGACCTCCGGCTGGATCGACGGCGCGGTCGTCAACGCGGGCGACGGTACGCACGAGCACCCCACCCAGGCGCTGCTCGACGCCTTCACGATGCGCCGCAGGCTCGTCGGCGCCGACGCCGGAACAGGGCGGGACCTGGACGGGCGCCGGATCACGATCGTCGGCGACGTACTGCACAGCCGAGTCGCCCGCTCCAACGTCCACCTGCTGCACACCCTCGGTGCCGAGGTGACGCTCGTCGCGCCGCCCACGCTGGTCCCGATCGGCGTCGAGCAGTGGCCCTGCGAGGTCTCGTACGACCGCGACAGCGTGCTGCCGAAGTCCGACGCGGTGATGATGCTGCGTGTGCAGCGCGAGCGGATGAACGCCGCCTTCTTCCCGACCGAGCGCGAGTACTCGCGGCGCTACGGCCTGGACGGCGACCGGATGGCGCGGATGCCCGAGCACGCCATCGTCATGCACCCCGGCCCGATGAACCGGGGCATGGAGATCACCGCGCAGGTCGCGGACTCCGACCGCTGCACGGCCGTCGAGCAGGTCGCCAACGGCGTCTCGACCCGGATGGCCGTCCTCTACCTGCTTCTGGGCGGCAACGAGTCCGCCATCAGCCCCACCCCCGCACGCACCGAGGAGAGCAAGTAAGCCATGAGTGAGACGACGAAGATTCTGCTCCGCGGTGCGAAGGTACTGGGCGGCGAGCCGCAGGACGTCCTGATCGACGGCGAGACCGTCGCCGAGGTCGGCAGCGGCCTGAGCGCCGAGGGCGCGACCGTCGTCGAGGCCGAGGGCAAGATCCTGCTGCCCGGCCTCGTCGACCTGCACACCCACCTGCGCGAGCCCGGCCGCGAGGACTCCGAGACCGTCCTGACCGGTACGAAGGCGGCCGCGGTCGGCGGCTTCACGGCCGTCCACGCCATGGCCAACACCTTCCCGGTCGCCGACACCGCCGGCGTCGTCGAGCAGGTCTGGCGCCTCGGCAAGGAGTCCGGCTACTGCGACGTGCAGCCCGTCGGCGCCGTCACCGTCGGCCTGGAGGGCAAGCAGCTCGCCGAGCTCGGCGCCATGCACGACTCCGCCGCGGGCGTGAAGGTCTTCTCCGACGACGGCAAGTGCGTCGACGACGCCGTGATCATGCGCCGCGCGCTGGAGTACGTGAAGGCGTTCGACGGCGTCGTCGCCCAGCACGCCCAGGAGCCCCGCCTCACCGAGGGCGCCCAGATGAACGAGGGCATCGTCTCCTCCGAGCTGGGTCTCGGCGGCTGGCCGGCCGTCGCCGAGGAGTCGATCATCGCCCGCGACGTCCTCCTCGCCGCCCACGTCGGCTCCCGCGTGCACATCTGCCACCTGTCCACGGCCGGCTCGGTGGAGATCGTCCGCTGGGCCAAGTCCAAGGGCTGGAACGTCACCGCCGAGGTCACCCCGCACCACCTCCTGCTCACGGACGAGCTGGTCCGTACCTACAACCCCGTCTACAAGGTGAACCCGCCGCTGCGCACCGAGGCCGACGTCATGGCCCTGCGCGAGGCGCTCGCCGACGGCACCATCGACTGCGTCGCCACCGACCACGCCCCGCACCCGCACGAGGACAAGGACTGCGAGTGGGCCGCGGCGGCAATGGGCATGGTCGGTCTGGAGACCGCCCTGTCCGTCGTCCAGCAGACGATGGTCGACACCGGCCTGCTCGACTGGGCCGGCGTCGCCGACCGCATGTCCTTCCGCCCGGCGGCCATCGGCCGCCTGGAGGGCCACGGCCGTCCCGTCTCGGCAGGCGAACCCGCGAACCTCACGCTGGTCGATCCGGCTTACCGTGGAGCTGTGGACCCCTCGGGCTTCGCCTCCCGCAGCCGCAACACCCCCTACGAGGGCCGTGAGCTGCCGGGACGCGTCACCCACACCTGGCTGCGGGGCCGCGCAACGGTCGTCGACGGGAATCTGGCGTGACACCTTTCATTCATCTGGCCGCCGAGGCCGCCGCCGCGGAGCGGAAGTCCGCCGAAGTGACCGACTGGGCCGCGCGCCTCGGCTGGGTCGTCGGGCTGCTGCTCTTCGTCGCGCTCATGTACTGGCTGATGCGCCAGGGCTGGAAGTGGCGCGCCGTCCTCCAGTCGGACCTGCCCGAGCTGCCCACCGCGCCCGAGACGCCGGGTGAGGCGAAGCTGAGCATGAGCGGCCGCTACCACGGCTCGACGACCGCCGGCCAGTGGCTCGACCGGATCGTGGCCCACGGTCTCGGTACGCGCAGCAGGGCCGAGCTGACGCTCACCGACGCGGGTCTGGAGGTCGTACGCCCCGGGGCGGCCGACTTCTTCGTCCCCGCGGCGGCGCTGCGCGAGGCCAGGCTCGACAAGGGCATCGCGGGCAAGGTCCTCGCCGAGGGCGGCCTGCTGGTCGTCACCTGGCAGCACGGCGGCAAGCAGATCGACTCCGGCTTCCGCTCCGACCGCGCGGCGGAGCACACCGCCTGGGTCGAGGCCATCAACTCCATGACACGCATTTCGACGGAAGGCACCGCACGATGACCCTCTCCACCCGGGGAGCCGGCAAGGCTCCCGCCGTACTCGTCCTGGAGGACGGCCGCACGTTCCGCGGCCGTGCCTACGGGGCCGTGGGGGAGACCTTCGGCGAGGCGGTGTTCAACACCGGCATGACCGGCTACCAGGAGACCCTCACCGACCCCTCGTACCACCGCCAGGTCGTCGTGATGACGGCCCCGCACGTCGGCAACACCGGTGTGAACGACGAGGACGACGAGTCGAAGAAGATCTGGGTCGCCGGTTACGTCGTGCGCGACCCGCCCGCATCCCCTCCAACTGGCGCTCCAGCCGCTCCCTCGACGAGCAGCTCACCGACCAGGGCATCGTGGGCATCAGCGGCATCGACACCCGCGCGCTCACCCGCCACCTGCGCGAGCGCGGCGCGATGCGCGTCGGCATCTTCTCCGGTGACGCTCTCGCCGACGAGGAGACGCTGCTCGCCCGCGTGAAGGAGGCACCCCAGATGGCGGGCGCCTCGCTCGCGCCGAGGTCGCCACCGAGGAGCCGTACGTCGTCCCCGCGATCGGTGAGAAGAAGTTCACCGTCGCCGCGATCGACCTCGGCATCAAGGGCATGACCCCGCACCGGATGGCCGAGCGCGGCATCGAGGTGCACGTCCTGCCGGCCACCGCCACGGCCGAGGACGTGTACGCCGTCGCTCCCGACGGGGTGTTCCTCTCCAACGGCCCCGGAGACCCGTCCACGGTCGACCTCACCGTCGTCAAGGACGTCCTCGCGCGCAAGACGCCGCTCTTCGGCATCTGCTTCGGCAACCAGATCCTGGGCCGGGCGCTCGGCTTCGGCACGTACAAGCTGAAGTACGGCCACCGCGGCATCAACCAGCCCGTGCAGGACCGCACGACCGGCAAGGTCGAGGTCACCGCGCACAACCACGGCTTCGCCGTCGACGACCCCCGCTCGACAAGGTCTCCGAGACCCCGTACGGGCGCGCCGAGGTGTCCCACGTCTGCCTGAACGACGACGTGGTCGAGGGCCTCCAGCTGCTCGACCAGCCGGCCTTCAGCGTCCAGTACCACCCCGAGGCGGCAGCGGGCCCGCACGACGCCGCGTACCTGTTCGACCGCTTCGTACAGCTCATGGAGGGCCAGCGTGCCTAAGCGCACCGATATCCAGTCCGTCCTGGTCATCGGCTCCGGTCCGATCGTCATCGGCCAGGCCGCGGAGTTCGACTACTCCGGCACGCAGGCCTGCCGCGTCCTCAAGGCCGAGGGCCTGCGCGTCATCCTGGTCAACTCCAACCCGGCGACGATCATGACCGACCCGGAGATCGCCGACGCCACGTACGTCGAGCCGATCACCCCGGAGTTCGTCGAGAAGATCATCGCCAAGGAGCGCCCCGACGCGCTGCTGCCGACGCTGGGTGGCCAGACGGCCCTCAACACGGCCATCTCCATGCACGAGCAGGGTGTGCTGGAGAAGTACGGCGTCGAGCTCATCGGCGCCAACGTCGAGGCCATCCACAAGGGCGAGGACCGCGACCTCTTCAAGGGCGTCGTCGAGGCCGTCAAGGCCAAGATCGGTTATGGCGAGTCCGCCCGCTCGGTCATCTGCCACTCCATGGACGACGTCCTCGCGGGCGTCGACACGCTCGGCGGCTACCCCGTCGTCGTACGCCCCTCCTTCACCATGGGCGGCGCCGGCTCCGGCTTCGCGCACGACGAGGACGAGCTGCGCCGCATCGCCGGACAGGGCCTCACGCTCTCGCCGACCACCGAGGTGCTCCTGGAGGAGTCCATCCTCGGCTGGAAGGAGTACGAGCTGGAGCTGATGCGCGACAAGAACGACAACGTCGTGGTCGTCTGCTCCATCGAGAACTTCGACCCGATGGGCGTGCACACCGGCGACTCGATCACCGTCGCCCCGGCGATGACGCTCACCGACCGCGAGTACCAGCGGCTGCGCGACGTCGGCATCGCGATCATCCGCGAGGTCGGCGTGGACACCGGCGGCTGCAACATCCAGTTCGCCGTCAACCCCGACGACGGCCGGATCATCGTCATCGAGATGAACCCGCGCGTCTCGCGCTCCTCGGCGCTCGCCTCGAAGGCGACCGGCTTCCCGATCGCCAAGATCGCAGCGCGTCTCGCCGTCGGCTACACGCTGGACGAGATCCCGAACGACATCACCGAGAAGACCCCGGCGTCCTTCGAGCCCACGCTCGACTACGTCGTCGTCAAGGTGCCCCGCTTCGCCTTCGAGAAGTTCCCGCTCGCCGACGCCACCCTCACCACCACCATGAAGTCGGTGGGCGAGGCCATGGCGATCGGCCGCAACTTCACCGAGGCGCTCCAGAAGGCGCTGCGCTCGCTGGAGAAGAAGGGCAGCCAGTTCGCCTTCACCGGCGACCCGGGCGACAAGGCCGCACTCCTGGAGACTGCCAAGGTCCCCACCGACGGCCGCATCAACACCGTCATGCAGGCCATCCGGGCCGGCGCCACCCCCGAGGAGGTCTTCGACGCCACGAAGATCGATCCGTGGTTCGTCGACCAGATGTTCCTCATCAAGGAGCACGCGGACGAGCTCGCCGCCGCCGAGAAGCTCGACCCGGAGCTGCTCGCGGAGGCCAAGCGCCACGGTTTCTCGGACGTCCAGATCGCCGAGATCCGCGGGCTGCGCGAGGACGTCGTACGCGAGGTCCGGCACGCACTCGGCGTCCGCCCGGTCTACAAGACGGTCGACACCTGCGCCGCCGAGTTCGCCGCGAAGACGCCGTACTTCTACTCCTCGTACGACGAGGAGTCCGAGGTCGCACCGCGCGAGAAGCCCGCCGTGATCATCCTCGGCTCGGCCGAACCGCATCGGCCAGGGCATCGAGTTCGACTACTCCTGCGTCCACGCCTCCTTCGCGCTCAGCGAAGCGGGCTACGAGACCGTGATGGTCAACTGCAACCCGGAGACCGTCTCCACCGACTACGACACCTCCGACCGCCTGTACTTCGAGCCGCTGACGCTCGAGGACGTGCTGGAGATCGTCCACGCCGAGACCCTCGCGGGCCCGATCGCGGGCGTCGTCGTGCAGCTCGGCGGCCAGACCCCGCTGGGACTCGCCCAGGCGCTCAAGGACAACGGCGTACCGGTCGTCGGCACCCCGCCGGAGGCCATCCACGCCGCCGAGGACCGCGGCGCCTTCGGCCGCGTCCTCGCCGAGGCCGGCCTGCCCGCCCCCAAGCACGGCACCGCGACGACCTTCGACGAGGCCAAGGCCATCGCCGACGAGATCGGCTACCCCGTCCTCGTACGCCCGTCGTACGTGCTGGGCGGACGCGGCATGGAGATCGTGTACGACGAGACGCGCCTGGCCTCGTACATCGCCGAATCCACCGAGATCAGCCCCACCCGGCCGGTCCTGGTCGACCGCTTCCTCGACGACGCGATCGAGATCGACGTCGACGCGCTCTACGACGGCACCGAGCTCTACCTCGGCGGCGTCATGGAGCACATCGAGGAAGCCGGCATCCACTCCGGCGACTCCGCCTGCGCGCTGCCCCCGATCACCCTCGGCGGCTTCGACATCAAGCGGCTGCGGGTCTCGACCGAGGCCATCGCCAAGGGCGTCGGCGTACGCGGACTGATCAACATCCAGTTCGCGATGGCCGGCGACATCCTGTACGTCCTCGAAGCCAACCCGCGCGCCTCGCGCACCGTCCCCTTCACCTCGAAGGCGACCGCGGTGCCGCTCGCGAAGGCCGCCGCCCGCATCTCGCTGGGCGCGACCGTCGCCGAGCTGCGCGCGGAGGGGATGCTGCCGAAGACCGGCGACGGCGGCACGCTGCCGCTCGACGCGCCGATCTCCGTCAAGGAGGCCGTGATGCCGTGGAGCCGCTTCCGCGACATCCAGGGCCGCGGCGTGGACACCGTCCTCGGCCCGGAGATGCGCTCCACCGGCGAGGTCATGGGCATCGACTCGGTCTTCGGCACGGCGTACGCCAAGTCGCAGGCCGGCGCGTACGGTCCGCTGCCGACGAAGGGCCGCGCGTTCATCTCGGTCGCCAACCGGGACAAGCGCTCGATGATCTTCCCGGCGCGCGAACTGGTCGCCCACGGCTTCGAGCTGCTCGCCACCTCCGGCACGGCCGAGGTCCTCAAGCGCAACGGCCTCAACGCCACCGTCGTGCGCAAGCAGAGCGAGGGCCAGGGCCCGCAGGGCGAGAAGACGATCGTCCAGCTCATCCACGACGGCGAGGTCGACCTCATCGTCAACACGCCGTACGGCACGGGCGGCCGCCTCGACGGCTACGAGATCCGTACGGCCGCCGTGGCCCGCAGCGTCCCGTGCCTCACGACGGTCCAGGCCCTCGCGCCGCCGACCAGGGCATCGACGCGCTCACCCACGGCGACGTGGGCGTGCGTTCCCTCCAGGAACACGCGCAGCACCTGACCGCGGCCCGCGAGGTCTAGCAGTCGGCACAGGAGGGGGACACCGGATGCGGTGTCCCCCTCTTCATGAGCCCAGCCCTCCCGGCCGTCCCGAGGAAAGCACCCATGTACAAACTCTTCTTCGACCTCGTCTTCAAGCGCATGGACCCCGAGCAGGCCCACCACATGGCCTTCCGCTGGATCCGCCTCGCGGCCCGCGTCCCGGTCCTGCGCACCTTCGCCGCCGCCCTCCTCGCGCCGCGTCACGCCTCGCTGCGCACCGAGCGCGCTCGGCCTGCGCATGCACGGCCCGTTCGGCCTCGCCGCCGGCTTCGACAAGAACGCCGTCGCCATCGACGGCATGTCGATGCTCGGCTTCGACCACATCGAGATCGGTACGGTCACCGCCCAGCCGCAGCCCGGCAACCCCAAGAAGCGCCTCTTCCGCCTCGTGGAGGACCGCGCGCTCATCAACCGCATGGGCTTCAACAACGAGGGCTCCGAGGCCGTGGCGGCCCGCCTGGCGGCCCGCAACCCGGTGTTCAGGACGGTCGTCGGCGTCAACATCGGCAAGACCAAGGTGGTTCCGGAGGAGGAGGCCGTCGCCGACTACGTCACCTCCACCGAGCGCCTCGCCGCCCACGCCGACTACCTGGTGGTGAACGTCTCCTCCCCGAATACCCCGGGGCTGCGCAACCTCCAGGCCACCGAGTCGCTGCGCCCGCTGCTGACCGCCGTACGCGAGGCGGCCGACCGTACGGTCACCGGCCGCCGCGTCCCCCTCCTCGTCAAGATCGCGCCCGACCTGGCGACGAGGACGTCGACGCCGTCGCCGACCTGGCGCTGGAGCTCGGCCTGGACGGCATCATCGCCACCAACACCACCATCGCCCGCGAGGGCCTCGGCCTGAAGTCCGACCCGGCCCTCGTCAAGGAGACCGGCGGACTCTCCGGAGCGCCCGTCAAGGAGCGCTCCCTGGAGGTCCTGCGCCGCCTGTACGCGCGCGTGGGCGACCGGATCACCCTGGTCGGCGTCGGAGGCATCCAGAACGCCGACGACGCCTGGGAGCGCATCCTCGCGGGCGCCACGCTCGTGCAGGGCTACAGCGCCTTCATCTACGAAGGGCCGTTCTGGGGCCGCGCGATCCACCAGGGCCTGGCGGCACGCCTCGCCGCCAGCCCGTACGCCACGCTCGCCGACGCCGTCGGCGCCGAGACCCGGGAGACCTCCAAGTGACCCTCGTCCCCTTCGGTACCCGTCTGCGCCACGCCATGGACACCCGCGGCCCGCTCTGCGTCGGCATCGACCCGCACGCCTCGCTGCTGAACTCCTGGGGCCTGAACGACGACATCGGCGGTCTGGAGACCTTCACCCGCACGGTCGTCGAGGCCCTGGCCGACCGGGTCGCCGTACTGAAGCCGCAGTCGGCGTTCTTCGAGCGCTTCGGCTCGCGCGGCATCGCCGTACTGGAGAAGGCGGTCGAGGAGGCCAGGGCGGCCGGCGCGCTGGTGCTGATGGACGCCAAGCGCGGCGACATCGGTTCGACCATGGGCGCGTACGCCGCGACGTACCTGGACAAGGACTCGCCGCTCTTCTCGGACGCCGTGACGGTCTCGCCGTACCTCGGCTTCGGATCGCTGCGTCCGGCGCTGGACGCGGCCAGGATCAGCGGGGCGGGCGTGTTCGTGCTCGCTCTGACGTCGAACCCGGAGGGCGCCGAGGTCCAGCGGGCCACCGCGGCCGACGGCCGGTCGCTCGCGCAGCTGATGCTCGACCACATGGCGGCCGAGAACGAGGGCGCGGAGCCGCTCGGGTCGGTCGGCGCGGTGGTCGGCGCGACGCTCGGCGACGCGGGAGCTGATCTCGCCATCAACGGTCCGCTGCTGGCTCCGGGCATCGGCGCGCAGGGCGGCGACGCCGGCGGACCTGCCGGGCGTCTTCGGGGCGGCCGTCGGCAACGTCGTACCGAGTGTGAGCCGTGGTGTGCTCCGCTTCGGTCCGGATGTTTCCGGACTACGAGAGTCCGCTTCTCGCTTCGCCGACGAGGTCAGGGTGGCGGTCTCGGGGGCGTGACGGGACGTCCGCGCGGCGTCGGCACCGCGCCCGCGCGACGGCTTCCGGCATCTGTGCGACCCATGTTGACGGAATCCTGACCCAAAACCAGGGTGTTATGTCCGATATGCCGCAGTCGAGCTAGGCTGACCAGGACTTTTCGTCGCTACTCGCTGACTGGAGCGGCCCAGGCCGCTAGTCTCCGTCGAGAGCAAACGTGCAGCTCGTTGTTCGCGACCTGCTGTTCGTTGCTCGCCTGGTGTGGGGCGATTGGGTTCCTCACCGGTCCGTATCCGACAGTTCGACATCCGAGGTGACGTAGGCGTGGCTCTTCCGCCCCTTACCCCTGAACAGCGCGCAGCCGCGCTCGAAAAGGCCGCCGCGGCTCGCCGGGAGCGGGCCGAGGTCAAGAATCGACTCAAGCACTCCGGCGCCTCGCTCCATGAGGTCATCAAGCAGGGACAGGAGAATGACGTCGTCGGCAAGATGAAGGTCTCCGCCCTTCTTGAGTCCCTGCCGGGCGTGGGCAAGGTCCGCGCCAAGCAGATCATGGAGCGGCTCGGCATCTCCGAGAGCCGTCGTGTGCGCGGTCTCGGCTCCAACCAGATCGCCTCTTTGGAGCGCGAGTTCGGCGGCGGCCCCGCCTGACGTTCTCGGGCACCCCCGAGAACCTGGATAATCGCATCCATGGCTGCAACATCCCGGGGGACGACCCCCGTACCCCCGGTCGTACGTCCGCGGCTGACCGTGCTCTCCGGCCCCTCCGGGGTCGGCAAGAGCACGGTCGTCGCCCATATGCGCAAGGTCCACCCCGAGGTATGGCTCTCGGTGTCGGCCACCACACGCAAGCCGCGACCCGGCGAGCGCCACGGCATCCAGTACTTCTTCGTGAGCGACGACGAGTTCGACAAGCTCGTCGCCAACGGTGAGCTGCTGGAATGGGCCGAGTTCGCCGGCAATCGCTACGGCACGCCCCGGCGTGCCGTGACCGAGCGGCTCGAAGCGGGCGAGCCCGTGCTCCTGGAGATCGATCTCCAGGGCGCGCGGCTGGTCCGTGAGTCGATGCCGGAGGCTCAACTGGTCTTCCTGGCCCCGCCCAGCTGGGACGAGCTGGTCCGCAGGCTGACCGGCCGCGGCACGGAGGCGCCCGATGTCATCGAGCGCCGCCTTGAGGCCGCAAAGATCGAACTCGCCGCGGAGGCGGAGTTCGACACCACCCTTGTCAACACCTCCGTCGAGGATGTAGCGCGTGAGCTGCTAGCCTTGATGGAAGTTGCTTGATCTCTGTCCACTTTTTCGGAAGGTAGAGCGTGTCCTCTTCCATTTCCACGCCCGAGGGCATCATCAACCCGCCGATCGACGAGCTGCTCGAGGCTACTGACTCGAAGTACAGCCTCGTGATCTACGCGGCGAAGCGCGCGCGTCAGATCAACGCGTACTACTCGCAGCTCGGTGAGGGTCTGCTCGAGTACGTCGGTCCTCTGGTGGACACTCACGTCCACGAGAAGCCGCTCTCGATCGCCCTGCGCGAGATCAACGCGGGTCTGCTGACCTCCGAGGCCATTGAGGGCCCGGCGCAGTAGTCAGCAGGCGCAGGAATCTTTTTCGTCACAGCCGGCAGCGCGACTGCCGGGCCTGTGGTGTGTCATGGGGACGTACATCCTGGAGCGAGCGGGGAGACGCAGTGCACAAGGCGGACGACAAGGGCACCAAGCCGAAGGTCGTGCTGGGAGTCAGTGGAGGCATCGCCGCGTACAAGGCGTGCGAGCTGCTGCGGCGGCTGACCGAATCCGGCCACGACGTGCGGGTCGTGCCGACCGACGCGTCCCTTCACTTCGTCGGCGCCGCCACCTGGTCGGCGCTCTCCGGCAACCCGGTCTCGGCCGAGGTCTGGGAGTCGGTGCACGAGGTGCCGCACGTACGGATCGGGCAGTCCGCCGATCTGGTCGTGGTGGCCCCCGCAACCGCCGACATGCTGGCCAAGGCGGCCCACGGGCTCGCCGACGACCTCCTCACGAACACCCTCCTCACCGCCCGGTGTCCGGTGGTCTTCGCGCCCGCGATGCACACGGAGATGTGGGAGCACCCGGCCACCCAGGAGAACGTCGCGACGCTGCGCCGGCGCGGCGCGGTCGTCATCGAGCCCGCGGTGGGCCGGCTGACCGGCGTCGACACAGGCAAGGGCCGGCTGCCCGACCCGGACGAGATCTTCGAGGTCTGCCGCCGGGTGCTCGCGCGCGGCGCGACCACGCCCGACCTCGCCGGTCTCCACGTCGTGATCAGCGCGGGCGGTACGCGCGAGCCGCTCGACCCGGTCCGCTACCTGGGGAACCGTTCCTCCGGCAAGCAGGGATACGCCCTGGCCCGTACCGCCGTCGCGCGCGGCGCGCGGGTCACGCTCGTCGAGGCCAACACCGGCCTGCCGGATCCGGCGGGCGCCGATGTCGTCCGCGTCGGGACGGCGGTGCAGCTGCGCGAGGCCGTGCTGAAGGCGGCGGCGGACGCCGACGTGGTGGTGATGGCGGCGGCCGTGGCCGACTTCCGCCCGGCGGCGTACGCCACGGGAAAGATCAAGAAGAAGGACGGCCAGGAACCCGGCCCCGTCGAGCTGGTCCGCAACCCCGACATCCTCGCGGAGATCGCGGCGGAGCGCGGAAAGCCGGGGCAGGTGGTCGTCGGCTTCGCCGCCGAGACCGACGACGTCCTCGCCAACGGCCGGGAGAAGCTGCGCCGCAAGGGCTGTGACCTGCTGGTCGTCAATGAGGTGGGGGAGCGCAAGACGTTCGGCTCCGAGGAGAACGAGGCCGTGGTGCTCGATACCGACGGCGGCGAGACACCGGTGCCGTACGGCCCCAAGGAAGCCCTCGCCGACACTGTCTGGGACTTGGTGACAAGTCGACTCGGTTAATTCTTGAGTCGTTCCGCCGGGCCTCCGAATTGCCGCAAGTGTCCCCTCAAGTCCGGCTTTTTGCCCTGTGGTGGAGGGCGACGGGCGTACTGCGCAGTGCAGTGCCGCTGGTCACAGGGCTCCCACGAAGCGAGACGCGTGGTCCGCCGGGCGGAAGTGACCGATAAACTGGTCGCGGACCGATGCCGGGCGCAGCTCCCGGACCGTTCCATCAATGCTCAGCCAGCAGCCGCTGCAACCCCAGGGAGCGATGTGTCCCGCCGCCTGTTCACCTCGGAGTCCGTGACCGAGGGCCACCCCGACAAGAT
>RHMC01000219.1 GCA_003719395.1 Streptomyces altiplanensis | reverse complement strand
ACAGGCGGCGGGGCCACCCGGCAGAGCCCGCACTACGACGGACAGCCCCAGGCGCAGCCTCAGCAGCAGCCGCCCTACCCGCAGGCCGCCAGGTCGGGGCCGCCCCCCAGGGCCGTGCCGCGCACCGCAACGCCGCCGCGGCAGGGCTCCGGCCGCGACTGCCCGCGGCCCCCAGGCGCCCGCGGCCCCCGCAGGGGGCGCAGGGACTGCCCCGCGCCGGCGCAACTCGCCCTTGGTGCTGATCGCCGCAGTCGTCGTCGGCTGTTCCGTGCTCGGCCTCGGGGCGGGCGCGCTGGCTCAGCGGCGGCGAGGAGGAGAAGCCCGAGGACAAGAAGCCGGTCGCCGCGGTGAGTTCACCGGCGGGCGAGACCTCGCCGCAGGCCGCCCCCGACCCGGCCGAGCCGCAGGCCGAGTCGCTCGACGCGCTGCTCGCCGACAGCAACGACAGCCGCGCCTCGGTCATCAGCGCGGTCCAGTCCATCGGGGCCTGCAAGAACCTGCCGAAGGCGGCCAGCGACCTGCGTGCCGCCGCCAAGCAGCGCAACGAGCTGGTGACCCGCCTCCGGGGCCTGGCCGTCGACAAGCTGCCGAACCACACCGAGCTCTCGGCCTCGCTCACCAGCGCGTGGAAGGCGTCGGCGGCGGCCGACAACCACTACGCCGCCTGGGCCGACCAGGTCGCGGGCAAGAAGGGCTGCAAGAAGGGGCACGCGCAGTCGACGCCGCAGCAGCAGGCGGGCAACCGCGAGAGCGGCAAGGCGTCGCAGGCGAAGAAGGAAGCCGTCGGCATGTGGAACGCGATAGCGAAGCGCTACGGCTTGACGGAGCGCGACGCCACGCAGCTCTGACCGCGGCCGGCGAGCAGCAGCCGGGACGACAGGAACAGGGAGGGGGACGGACGCCCGGCCCGGGCGTCCGTCCCCCTCCTCCCGTCTCCCGGTGCGTCAGCCCGCGGAAGGCGCCTGTACCAGCGTCTCGCCCACGTCCACGAAGCCCTCCTTCACCGACACCAGCCGCCCCCGGCGCACCACTTGGAACGTCACGTACCTGTTGACGATGCGCGGAAAGTCCCGTGCCGCCAGCAGGTGCTCCAGGCGCCAGCTGAGAGTGGGCGTGAGGCCGCCCGTCTCCACTCCCTCGTTCTGGTTCAGGGCACCGACCACGTCGGACGCCGCAACGCTGTCCGTGCCGTTCTCCGCGAGCGATTCGATGATCCCCTTGAGCACGGTGTACGCGATCCAGGTGGTCTGCACCCCGGTGTCGGCCGGGTCGACCCGGTTGTCCGCGAAGGCGTGTTCCCGGATCACCTTGCGCATCGGGTCCCAGCGCGCGTCGCTCGCCACCGGGTACCAGCCCGTGACGTACGCACCCTCGAAGGGCCCGTCCTTGCCGCCCGTGCGGTCGAGGAGCGGCTGCCCGACGCTGCCGAGGACCGACGCGACCCGGACGTTCCCGTGAACCTCCGGCTCCAGTCTCCGGAACGAGTCGAAGAACGTCTCCGTACGGTCGCCGAGCACCGCCGTGACGCAGCCGGTCCCGGTCCCGTACGCGTCGAAGGCGCCCGCGCTGCTGAGCGCCTCCCGTGCCTGCGCGGTGTAGTCGTTCGCGTCCTCCGCCGCCAGGATGTCGGTGGCCGCCTTGCGGTCGCCCTCCGCGAGGCCCGAACCGAGGAGCGTCGCCAGGTCGTCGCCGGCGACCGTGTCGGGACGTACCAGGGACACGCGGTCGCAGTCGCGGGCGAGCTGCCTGCCGTTGCCCGCGAGGAGGGCCGCCTGGCCGCCGTTGACGGGGTACGAGAGCGGGCTGTTGAACTCCTTTTCGGAGGCGCCGTAGCCGCCGAGGTAAGGGATTCCGGCGGTCTCCAGCGGCGCCATGAAGGCCCGGCCGTGCTGGCTGTACGAGCCGACGACCGCGATCACACCCTGCCGCACGGCCTGTTTGGCGCACTGGGCCGCGCCGACGGTGGTGTTGTGCTCGTTGCAGGTGACGACCTTGAGCTCGTGACCCGCGAGACCGCCGTTCGCGTTGACCCAGCGGGCGTAGGCCTTCGCCATGGCGGGCATGCCCGGCATGTTCGTGGCCGGGGTCCCTTCGGGGGCCCACGTCATGACGGTCACGGGCTCCCCGGAGTCCCCCGAGGCCCCGGGGAGCAGCGCGCAGCCGGCGAGCAGCGACGCCCCTACCGCCGCTGCCGTACCCGCGGCTGCTGAGGCCGTGGCCTTCGAGAGGAATGTGCGGGAGGAGGAGGGGCTTCGCCGTCCGGTCATGTGTGCACACGCTTCCGCCCCATGGGTAACGGAGGAGTGAGCATGTCTCAACGAAGGGTGACGTCGAAGTGAATTGAGGGGGCCCGTACGCCCGTGCCGTCAGGGAACGTACGATTTGCAACCGTGCAAGGTTCGGTGAACTCTTCCCGTCGCGGCCGTCGCTCCCCCACCATGGGCGGCATGCCGCTCAATGACATGCCGTGGTGGCGCTGGCGCACGAACGTGCGATCCGCGCTGCACATGCTCTCCGACCCCGTCTTCCAGCAGCAGTGCTGGCTGGCGGGCATCGAGGGCTACGGAGACGTGACAGACGCCGTGTACCGGCTGGTCGAGGACACCTGGCTGGACAACTGGTCGGCCGAGAAGTACGTCGGCACGATCTTCCGGGACTCCCAGGAGGCCTCGCTCGTCGACGCCGCCGTCCTGCGGGTGCTGAAGATCATGCACCAGGTGGGCGCGGACGCCCCCGTGTCGGCGTACCTGGAGCACCACGCCTGGTCGGAGGCGGTACGGGCGGCACGCGAGGCGCACGTACGGCTGGCGGCGAACGACGGGGACGACCCGGACACCGAGCCGCGCACGCTGGAGGTCATCCGCATTCTGACCGGGGCGGCCTGACCTCCGCCGGATGTGGAATCCTCGGAGGCATGAGTGCCCCGCAGCCCGCCCCGTCCCTCCTGCCCCCGTCGGACCGGCCCTCCTCGGACCAGTACGTCCTCACCCTCTCGTGCCCGGACAAACAGGGCATCGTGCATGCCGTGTCGAGCTACCTCTTCATGACCGGATGCAACATCGAGGACAGCCAGCAGTTCGGTGACCACGACACGGGCCTGTTCTTCATGCGGGTCCACTTCTCGGCGGAGGCTCCGGTGACCGTGGAGAAGCTGCGGGCCAGCTTCGCCGCGATCGGGGACTCCTTCCGGATGGAGTGGCAGATCCACCGCCCCGAGGAGCGGATGCGGATCCTGCTGATGGTCAGCAAGTTCGGCCACTGCCTGAACGACCTGCTCTTCCGGTCGCGGACCGGCGCCCTGCCGGTGGAGATCGTGGCGGTCGTCTCGAACCACACGGACTTCGCCGAGCTGGTCGGCTCGTACGACATCCCCTTCCACCACATTCCGGTGACGCGGGACAACAAGGCGGACGCGGAGGCGCAGCTCCTCGAGCTCGTGCGTTCCGAGAACGTCGAGCTGGTCGTCCTGGCCCGCTACATGCAGGTCCTCTCGGACGACCTGTGCAAGCAGCTGAGCGGCCGGATCATCAACATCCACCACTCCTTCCTGCCGAGCTTCAAGGGCGCCAAGCCGTACCACCAGGCCCACGCGCGCGGTGTGAAGCTCATCGGAGCCACGGCGCACTATGTGACGGCCGACCTCGACGAGGGCCCGATCATCGAGCAGGAGGTCGAGCGGGTGGGCCACGACGTGACGCCGGAGCAGCTGGTGGCGATCGGCCGCGACGTGGAGTGCCAGGCGCTGGCGCGGGCGGTGAAGTGGCACAGCGAGCACCGCGTCCTGCTCAACGGCCGCCGCACGGTGATCTTCGCGTAGGCGCGTAGGCGCGTAGGCGCGTAAGGCCGGTGAGGCGGGCCGGGCCCACGGCCTACAGGCGGCTCAGGGACGCCGCCGCGAAGAGCACGTCGCGGATCGCCTCCCGGTCGCCGTTCTGTCCCGCCGCCGCTTCCTGCGGCGGCACGTGGCCCGAGGCCAGCTGGCAGAACTCGACGCCGTCCAGAGCGACATGGGCCACCTTGTGCGCGGCCGAGCCGACCGCCGCCGGGGAGTCCAGCGGGATGTACCAGTCGCCGCCGCCCGCGCCTCGATCTCCAGGTGGAGCGAGCGGCCGGGCGAGCCCGGCGTCACCAGGTGCCGGGCCGGGGCCGCGAGACCGGCTCTGCGGCGGGCGGCGAGGGTCGCCGGGATCAGCCGGGCGGCCAGGTCGATCATGCGGTTGAGGTGCGCGGCGGTCGGCGGCTCGTACGGATAGTGCACCGCGTCCGCGATGTCCTCGGCGTGCACCCAGCACTCGAAGGCGCGGTCCAGCAGCGCGTCGCGCAGGGGCAGGGCGAAGTCGCCGTACGAGACGGAGAGCCCGGCAGCGCCGCGGCCCGCGAAGGACACCGTGCGGATGAGGGCGTGGCTCTGCTCGCGCCACGGTTCGCGGACGGTGCGGGTCGGCGGGAAGCGGGAGGAGCGCCAGTACGACTCGGTGCGCTCCGACGGCGATTCCGGTCCTGCCGCGCCCATCGGGTCGTCGAGGCCGAGCGCCTTCGCGACCAGGCCGTCGACGGTCATCAGGTGGCCGATGCTGCGGGGTCGTTCTGCGGGTCGTCGCCTCCTCGCCGGCGAACCACTTGAGGCGCACCGGTGCGTGCCACTCCGAGGCGCCGATGTCCCGCAGCAGGGCGTCCAGGCGCGCGTCTCGCGTCGTACGGAGTGGTCCAGCCGGGGACGGGGACGCGCGCGGGCCGGCGGCCCAGGCAGCCGTCGAGCACGCGGTTGCGCAGCAGCGGGTCGAGGTCCAGGCTGCGCTCGGTGTGGAGCAGGCCGACCGCGTCCCGCAGCCGCAGGGCCTCCTCCGCGCAGGGGGCGCACTCGGTGAGGTGGTCCTCGACCGCCTTGGTCTCGTCGGTCGCGCACGCGGACAGCGCCCAAGCGCCCAGCAGCGACTTGAGCACGTCGTGGGAGAGGACCTCGGGCGGCGGGGGCGGGACCGCCACCCCCGCCAGTACCTCGAGGTTGTCCGCCGCCGCTCTCGGCGCCGGGATGCGCGGAGTCCGGTCCTCCGGCGGTTCCGGCCCGTCCGGACCGTGCCCCCCGTTCATCCGTGCTGTCCGTATCCGGGAGGGAACGGCAGGCCGTCCTGGTGGTGCGGGTTCGCCGTGGACAGCAGCTGCAGCCCGAGCCGCAGCCGCCTGCGCGCCTCGTCCTCCGTGACCCCCAGGTCGGCCGCCGTCTGCCGGTAGTCCCTGCGCTGGAAGTACGCGAGCTCCAGCGCGGCCCGCAGCGGCGCCGGCATCGACGTCACGATGTAGTCCGCGCGGGCGGCGGCCGAGGCCCTGCGGACCTTCTGCTCCAGCTCCTCCGAGGTGCCGTCGCCGCCGTCCGTCAGCGCCGCGGCCCCGGTCTGCCGCAGCCGCTGCACGGCCTGCCGGTGTGTGAGCCCGGCCACCCAGGACCTCATCGAGCCCTGTTTGGGGTCGTACGCGTCCGGGTTCTCCCAGACGTGACCGAAAACCTCGCGTGTGATCTGGTCGGCGGCCGCGTCGTCGTCGAGCACCCGGTGGGCGAGGCTGTGCACCAGCGAAGCGAACCTGTCGTACAGCTCGCCGAGCGCCGCCGCCTCGCCGCGCACGAGCCGCTGCTGCATCCTGCGGTCCCAGCGAGGCGGTGCGTCCTTCCCCATGCGGCCCCCAGCCCTGTGATCCTGCCCACCACGTGCCCTGCGCCCCTCGTCACTCCCTTTCGAATGTAGTGCGAGCCGCTGACAACGCATGCCCCTTTACGGTAAGTGTGTCCGCGTCCCGGTCCGGGATGATAATGATCCGGCCCCTCGTTCCGGTCCTTCCGGGGCAAGGAGTGTTTCGTGGGAGAGCGGTGGGGCAGCCGCGAGTGGAAGGACGACTTCCGCATCGGCAGAACGAAAGGTCCGGACGCGTGACGCTGAAGGTGATCGAGGCCGAGCACAACGCCTGGGCCGTACTGCACGTCTCCGGAGAGCTGGATCTGGTGACCTCGCCCGCCGTCCGCCAGCACGTGCACGAAGCCGTCGCGCACGGCCGCCACCGTGTGGTGCTGGACCTGTCCGAGGTTCTCTTCTGCGATTCCAGCGGGGTCGGCGTCATGATCGCCGCCCGCCGTCTGATGCACTCCTGCGGCGGCGACCTGCGGCTGATCCTGCCCGCCCGCGGCGCGGTCGACGGTTCGCACGTCAACCGGGTGCTCGCGGCCCTCGGCGTACGCCGCCTCTTCGAGGTCTTCCCCGACTGGCACGGCCGCACGACGACGAGGCGCAGGCGCTCTCCGCCTGAGAAGGCGCCGGTCCGCCCGCCCACGTCGTACGCTCCCTCCATGGACAGCGCAGAGTACGAGCGCAAGACGGCCGCCCGCTTCGCCAGCTTCGACCAGGACGGCAACGGATACATCGACCGCGAGGACTTCAGTGCCGCCGCGGCGGCGCTGCTGGCCGAGTTCGGCACGGCGGCCCGCTGCGACAAGGGACAGGCGCTCTACACGGGCGCCGAGGCATTCTGGCAGGGCATGGCGGGCATCGCCGACGTGGACGGGGACCAGCGGGTCAGCCGCGAGGAGTTCGTCACGGGTGCGGTGAAGCGGCTGGGGGACAACCCGCAGCGGTTCGCCGAGATCGCCCGCCCGTTCCTGCACGCGGTGGTCGCCGTCGCGGCCGAGGAGGACGGCTCGGGAGTCGCCCCGCAGGCCGCGGCCCGGGTGCTGCGTGTGCTGGGTGTGGCCGAGGACACCGCGCAGGCCGTAGCCACCGCGCTCGACGCGGACGGTGACGGTCTCATCGGCGAGGAGGAGATCCTCTCCGCCTTCGCCCGCTACTACTGCACGGCGGGGCCCGGCGACCCTGCCGCCCCCGGCGCCTAGGGCGCACCGCCCCGCCGCGGCCGCCGAGTCGGTCCGGCGGCTGATCCTGCGACTGGTGAGCGATTACCGTGCGTCGATATCGGGTTGTGTCCTTCGCGTGACTCGTCACGGCCCGGAGTCGGCGTGTGCTCCGGTACGCTCCGTGGGATGCGAGTGGTTGTGATGCGCAGCTGTCCCGGCGTCGCCCGTGTGGTGACTCCGGGCCGCGGGATGTGCGCCGCTCGCACCGTGCGGGGGCGCCCTGCGTGCCCCTGTTCGACTCCCCGCAGCGTGCGTCGCACAGTATGCACCACGCGTACTCCTTCGCGCTGGAATATGCCCGAAGCGCTTGTTGCGGTGACTGTACGTCAACCATGCTGTCTCGTAAGGGAATCACGTTCCGTGACCCTGTGGAGACGCGAGGCGATGTGTCCGCCGGTTCGGATGGTGTGAGCGGTGCAGGTGCTTCAAGTGCAGTTGGAGGTAGGGGCCGACCCTGCCGAGGTGGGACGGGCCCGGAGGTGGGCGCGCTCACGGCTTGTCGGCTCAGGGATAAGGGCCGACGAGCCACTGGCCGAGACCCTGATCCTGCTCATCTCGGAGCTGGTCACCAACGCGGTCGTGCATACGGGCTGTCCGGCCGTACTGCGGATGCTCTTCGGCACCGCTGACGACGGCACGGTCCGGGTCGAGGTCGCCGACACCAGTGCCTGCCCGCCGAAGCCCCGGCACGCGGAGGGCGACGACACCAACGGGCGCGGGCTGGAACTGGTCGACGGGCTCGCCGACCGGTGGGGCTGGCAGTCCGAGGGGGCCGGCAAGCGGATCTGGTGCGAGGTCGACCGGGGGGCGCCCGTAGTGACGACGAGGGCGTACGAGGTGGTCACGTACGAGCCGTCGTGCGCCGTCACCCACAGCGCATGACCCGCACATCATCGAACGGGTGTTGACGGCTCGTGACGTCCTGATGACCCTGGGGTGAGGCGGCCCGTCGCGAGGGGACGCCGAGGATCAGAGGCGTGCTGTACCGCCCTTCCTTGGCGAGTGCGGGCCGTGGTTCGGCGTCAGTTCCTCCGGGGCAGGAGGGACAGGATCTGTACGCCGGAGCCGGGTGGCGGCCCTTGTGCCGTGCTCGGGGCGGGCGGAAGCGCGCCGCCACCCGGTTGCCCGAAGCGGTCGCACACCGACGGGGCGACGGCGCGCCCCGCGTTGCGGCCGGTTCCACGGCGTATCGCGAGAGCGCCCGCCGGCCTGTCCTGCCCCGGCCCCTTGCCGCGGTCGGCGCCGGAACCCCGGTCGCCGCGGCGCCGCTCGCGCTCGTCTTCCTGGTGCGGAAGCGGCCCGGCGTACTCCTTGCCCCGATTAAACGGTGGCTGGTGTAGACCTCTACCTGATACATCTCTGCGCTGTGACGGACAAGCGTGCAGCGCCCCAGGAGATTCCCGAGAAGGCCGCGGAGAGGGCGCCAGGGCCGCAGGCGGCCTCCGGAACCCTCTGGAACCACAACTTCCGGCTCTTCTTCGTGGCCCGTACGGTCGCCGTCTTCGGCGACGGCATGGTCCCCGTCGCCCTCGCGGCGGGCCTGCTCGGCGCGGGGCACCCCGGCTCGTCCGTCGGTTACGCCCTCGCCGCGTGGATCGGCCCCTTCGCGGTGCTGGTCCTCTTCGGCGGCGTACTCGCGGACCGCTTCACGCCCCGCCGGATGATGATCCTCGCGGACGGCCTGCGGCTGGTCGGCGCCTCGGTGCTCGCCCTCTCCTTCGTGGCCGGCAGTCCGTCGGTGTGGGTGGTGTACGGGCTGAGCGCGGTCAGTGGCGTCGGCGCCGCGCTCTTCCAGCCCGGGGTCGCTTCGATCATTCCGCGCATCGCGCACGACGTGCAGGAGGCGAACGCGGTCCTGCGCGTCTGCGAGGCACTGATGACCATGGCGGGCCCGGCCTTCGCGGGACTGGTGGCCGGCCTCTCCGGCGGGGCGGGCGCGGTCTTCGCCGCCAACGCCGCGACCTTCGGGGTGAGCGGGGTCTGCCTGTTCCTGCTGCGGCTGCCGCCGGCCGGCGATCCGGTCGGGCGCGGCTCGTTGATGGCCGAACTGGTCGACGGGTGGCGCGAGTTCACGGCACGCAGCTGGCTGTGGGGCGTCATCGCGATCTGGACGGTGTACGGGCTGACCGTGGCCGGCCCGATGCTGCCGCTGACGGCGGTCCTGGTGACCGAGGAGTACGGGTCGGGGATGTACGGCGCGCTGATGGCGGTCAACGGCGCGGGCAGCGTCGCGGGCGCCTGCTGGCACTGCGCCTGCGGCCGGGGCGTCCGCTGGCGGCGGGAGCGGTGGCACTGCTCGGGGTGGTGGTGGACCTGGTGGTGCTGGGACTCGGCATGCCCGTACCCGCCCTCGCGGCAGGGCAGTTCGCCGCCGGCGCGGCTTTCGCGTTCTGGCTGGTGATGTGGTCGACGACGGTCCAGACGCACGTCCCGGCCGACGCGCTGAACCGGCTGCACGCGTACGACGTGTCCGGATCGCTGCTGATGATGGCGGCGGGGCGGGCGCTGGCGGGTCCGGTGGCGGAGGCGGTGGGGCGGAGAGGGTGCTGCTGGCGGGGGCGGTGGTCATGGTGGCGGTGGTCGGGGTGCTGCTCGGAGTCCGGCCGATCCGGGAGCTGAGACGCATGGCGTGACGCCGGACGGTTCGGTGTCACGATTCCTGCGGACGATGTCCTTCGGACCGCTCGCCCGGGTTTTCACGCGCCGGAAGCCCGGAAGCCCGGAAGCCGAGCGGCGTGGCCGGGACGGCCGAATCCGCCGCGCACGCCGTCCCCGCCCCTGCCCCGCCC
>RHMC01000218.1 GCA_003719395.1 Streptomyces altiplanensis | reverse complement strand
CGCGCGGCGGAGCCGCCGACACGAAACGGCCAGGAAGGGGCGGGCAGGGGAAAAGCCCCGCAGGGCCGTTCCCCGGGCCGCACTGGTCGGCCCCGCGGCGTACATCGGGGAGAATGGCACGCATGAGCGCTCGCACCCTGTCTTCCGAGGCCCCCCACCGGGCCGGCTTCGCCTGCTTCGTCGGCCGCCCCAACGCGGGCAAGTCCACCCTGACGAACGCTCTGGTCGGCCAGAAAGTGGCCATCACCTCCAGCCGCCCGCAGACCACGCGTCACACCGTGCGCGGCATCGTGCACCGTCCCGACGCGCAGCTGATCCTGGTCGACACCCCGGGGCTCCACAAGCCGCGCACGCTGCTGGGCGAGCGGCTCAACGACGTCGTACGGACCACCTGGGCCGAGGTCGACGTGATCGGCTTCTGCCTGCCCGCCGACCAGAAGCTCGGCCCCGGCGACAAGTTCATCGCCAAGGAGCTCGCGGGTATCAAGAAGACGCCGAAGGTCGCGATCGTCACCAAGACCGACCTCGTCGACTCCAAGCAGCTCGCCGAGCAGCTCATCGCCATCGACCAGCTCTCCAAGGAGCTCGGCTTCGAGTGGCAGGAGATCGTCCCGGTCTCCGCCGTCGGCGGCAGCCAGGTCTCGCTCCTCGCCGACCTGCTGATCCCGCTGCTGCCCGAGAGCCCGCCGCTCTACCCCGAGGGCGACCTCACCGACGAGCCGGAGATGGTGATGGTCGCGGAGCTGATCCGCGAGGCCGCCCTCGAAGGCGTACGGGACGAACTGCCGCACTCCATCGCGGTCGTCGTCGAGGAGATGCTGCCGCGCGAGGACCGCCCGGCGGACAGGCCGCTGCTGGACATCCACGCGAACGTCTACATCGAGCGCCCCAGCCAGAAGGGCATCATCATCGGCCCCAAGGGCCAGCGCCTGAAGGACGTCGGGACGAAGTCGCGCAAGCAGATCGAGGCCCTGCTGGGCACCCCGGTCTTCCTGGACCTGCACGTGAAGGTCGCGAAGGACTGGCAGCGCGACCCGAAGCAGCTGCGCAAGCTGGGGTTCTGAGCCGGCGGGCGGCAGTCGTCGCCCCCGGCCGCCCGGCGGCCGGAAGCGTCAGACGGCGACGAGCCGGACCCGGCTGCCGCAGAGCTTCGTCATGCCGTCGACATCGGACGTCGGTGTCGCGACCGGTCCCGGCTGCCGCAGGGCCGCCTCGGCGGCGGTCGCGCCGACGGCGTACTTGTGGCCGTGCAGCCCGGCGTCCTTGAGCAGCCGGGCCGCGGTCTTCGCGTGGGTGACTTCGACGACCGTGCCGGCGCTGGTGACCAGATCTGTACCGCCGCGCTGCGCCGCATCGCATCGACGAGTGCGGTCCGCCGTGCGGTCCTCGGCGCCCCGACGCGCCGGATTTCACGCGCCTTCTTCGAGGACCTGAGAGATGAGCCGGGTCTGCGCCTCCGTCAGCCGCGGGTCCGCGCAGTAGACGGTCTTCCCGTCGACCGTGATCTGGTAGCTGAACCCGTCCGGTACGCCGACGGGCGGCGTGCCCCGGCCTTCGGCGACCGCCGACTCGGCCAGGGCGTGCCACTCACCGGCATCGGGCCGTTCCGAGGTGTCCACCTCCGCGTACCGCTCGATGCCGGCGAAGCCCCCCGTACGCCTTACCGCAATTCGCATGCTCCCCGTTCTAGTACGGATACGGCTCAGCCGGTAGGCACCCCGACCCGGGACCACGCTTTCAGCAGAGCCTCCCGCTCCTCACCGTCACCGAAACGGGCCTGCGCGGCGGCCGCGGTGGCGCGGGCGAAACCGGCGAAGTCCACGTCGGCCTCCAGGTTCCCGGCGGTCAGGGTGTCGTACCAGATCTGCCCCGCCCGCTCCCACGCCTTGCCGCCGAGGGCGGTGGCGAGCAGGTAGAAGGCGTGGTTGGGGATGCCGGAGTTGATGTGGACGCCGCCGTTGTCCCGGTCGGTACGGACGTAGTCGTCCATGGTCGCGGGCTGCGGGTCCTTGCCGAGCAGGTCGTCGTCGTACGCCGTGCCGGGCGCCTTCATGGAGCGCAGGGCCACTCCGGTGACCCGCTCGGTCAGCAGGCCCGCGCCGATCAGCCAGTCGGCCCGGTCGGCGCTCTGGCCGTCGGCGTACTGCTTGACCAGGGAGCCGAAGACGTCGGACACGGACTCGTTGAGCGCGCCGGACTGGCCGAAGTACGTGAGGTTGGCCGTGTACTGCGTCATGCCGTGGGCCAGCTCGTGGGCGATGACGTCCACGGGGAGGGTGAAGTCGCGGAAGATCTCGTCACCGTCGCCGAAGACCATCTGCTCGCCGTCCCAGAAGGCGTTTCCGTAGTTCTCGCCGTAGTGGACGCTCGCGACGAGCGGCAGGCCGTTGCCGTCGACCGAATCGCGGCCGAACGCCTTCAGCAGCAGCTCGAAGGTCGCGCCGAGACCCGCGTACGCCCGGTTGACGGTCGCGTCCCGGTGGGGCTCGTCGCCCTCGCCGCGCGCCTTGCGGCCCGGCAGGTTCCGGAGGTGCTCCGCGTCGTGGACGGTGCGGTGGGGGGTGCGGGCGGCCGCGTCCCCGGGCGGGGCGGCCGACGTGGCGCCGAGCACCGGGGCGAACTGGCGGCGGGCGCGCTGCGCGGCGTCCGCTTCGAGGGTCCGCCGGGCGGGGCCCGCGAGCGCGGGGTCGTCGGCCCGGGCCAGTTTGTCGAGGACGTGGGGCGGCACGATGGTGCAGAAAACGGGATGCGTGGCTTTCATGACGGCAATGTGGCACCGCGTAACCTACGTGTCTCCCCTTGTCACCATGATTGACGAAATCGAGTGAAGGATCACTCTCAACCCCTTATCGGTGACCGGTCCCGCATACTGATACAGGACCGGCGTTCCCGGCGCCCCTGGGCTAGGCTGCGGCACATCATGCGTTACGGGCTGCTCCTCCTTAGCTGCCGCGGCGAGGGTCTGTAGTTATAGGCCGACCCCCTCCCCGCGGAGTCTGGTGCTGCAGCGACACCGTCGGCCGTCCCCTCCGCAGGACACCGAGGAGCCCCACGCAATGAACGCCCCTGTTGGACGCCCCACGCCGATCACCAACGCGACGCAGCTGCAGAAGCCGTCCGGGATGCCGGTCCACAAGTACGGCACGTACGAGGCCGTCGACATTCCCGACCGCACGTGGCCGGACCGGCGGATCACCAAGGCGCCCCGCTGGCTGTCCACCGATCTGCGCGACGGCAACCAGGCCCTGATCGACCCGATGTCCCCCGCCCGCAAGCGCGAGATGTTCGACCTGCTGGTGCGCATGGGCTACAAGGAGATCGAGGTCGGCTTCCCCTCGTCCGGCGAGACCGACTTCAACTTCGTACGCTCCATCATCGAAGAGGGCGCGATCCCCGAGGACGTGACGATCTCCGTCCTCACCCAGGCGCGCGAAGAGCTGATCGAGCGCACCGTGGAATCGCTGGTCGGCGCCCGCCGCGCGACCGTGCACCTGTACAACGCCACCGCGCCGACCTTCCGCCGCGTCGTCTTCCGCGGCTCCAAGGAGCAGGTCAAGCAGATCGCCGTGGACGGCACGCGGCTGGTCATGGAGTACGCCGACAAGCTGCTGGGCCCGGAGACGGTCTTCGGCTACCAGTACAGCCCGGAGATCTTCACCGACACCGAGCTGGACTTCGCCCTGGAGGTCTGCGAGGCCGTCTGCGACGTGTGGCAGCCGGAGGAGGGCCGGGAGATCATCCTCAACCTGCCCGCCACCGTGGAGCGTTCGACCCCGTCCACGCACGCGGACCGCTTCGAGTGGATGTCCCGCAACCTGTCCCGGCGCGAGTACGTCTGCCTGTCGGTGCACCCGCACAACGACCGCGGCACCGCCGTCGCCGCCGCCGAGCTGGCGATCATGGCGGGCGCCGACCGCATCGAGGGCTGCCTGTTCGGGCAGGGCGAGCGCACCGGCAACGTCGACCTGGTCACCCTGGGCATGAACCTCTTCTCCCAGGGCGTCGACCCGCAGATCGACTTCTCGCAGATCGACGACATCCGCCGCACCAGCGAGTACTGCAACCAGATGGAGGTCCACCCGCGCCACCCCTACGCGGGCGACCTGGTCTACACCGCCTTCTCCGGCTCCCACCAGGACGCCATCAAGAAGGGCTTCGACGCGATGGAGGCCGAGGCGGCCGCCGCCGGCAAGACGGTCGACGAGATCGAGTGGGCCGTGCCGTACCTGCCGATCGACCCGAAGGACGTGGGCCGTTCGTACGAGGCGGTCATCCGGGTCAACTCGCAGTCCGGCAAGGGCGGTATCGCGTACGTCCTGAAGAACGACCACAAGCTGGACCTGCCGCGCCGCATGCAGATCGAGTTCTCCCGGATCATCCAGGCCAAGACGGACGCGGAGGGCGGCGAGGTCACGCCGAAGGCGATCTGGTCGGTCTTCCAGGACGAGTACCTGCCCAACCCGGAGAACGCGTGGGGCCGCGTCCAGCTGCGCTCCGGCCAGACCACCACCGACACGGACGGCCAGGACACGCTGACCGTCGAGGCGGTCGTGGACGGCGTCGACACGGTGCTGACCGGCACCGGCAACGGCCCGATCTCGGCCTTCTTCGAGGCGCTGGAGCGCGGTCGGAGTGGACGCCAGGCTGCTGGACTACCAGGAGCACACGATGAGCGAGGGCGCGAGCGCCCAGGCCGCGTCGTACATCGAGTGCGCGATCGACGGCAAGGTGCTGTGGGGCATCGGCATCGACGCCAACACCACGCGCGCCTCGCTGAAGGCGGTCGTGTCGGCGGTGAACAGGGCCGCGCGCTAAGGGAGTTCCGACCTCCCGAGTCCTCCGGGGGGCCGCTCCTGACCTCACGTTCTGCCCGGCCCCGCCCACCCGAACCGGTGGGCGGGGCCGTCACTTGTCGCGGCGGGGTACTGACGCGGCATCACTGATGTGGCTAACATCACGTGAAAGCGGCAGTGTTGCCGGATACGGAGGTGCGACGTGCTGCCAGTCCGAGGGCGGAAACGATACGTATGGGGCATTCGCACCGCTTGGAGCACCGTCGGCGACGGTGACTTCTTCTGCCCCGGCTGCGGCGGTGACCGCAACTACCGGCGCCGCACGGGCCGCAGGCGCCTCACCGTCCTCGGCGTCCCGCTGCTGCCGCGCGGCTACGAGGGCCCGGTCGTCGAATGTGCCGCCTGCCGGCACCACTCAGCACCGACGCGCTCGACCACCCCACCTCCGCCCGCCTCTCCGCGATGCTGCGCGACGCCGTCCACACCGTCGCCCTCGCCGTACTCACCGCGGGCGGCACATCCTCCCGTACGGCGACGGTGACCGCCGTCGCCGCGGTGCGCGCGGCCGGCTTCGACGACTACACCGAGGACCAGCTCACCACCCTCATCGACGCGCTCGCCGCCGACACCGGGCGTCTTCCCGGGGCATACGAAGGGACCGGTGAGCCCTGCGGCGCCGCGCTCGCCATCGAACTGCACGAGGCGCTCGGGCCGCTGGCCCCGCACCTCGCGCCCGGCGGCCGCGAATCGATTCTGCTCCAGGGCGCCAGGATCGCCCTCGCCGACGGCCCGTACAGCCCGGCCGAGCACGAGGTGCTGACGATCGTGGGCGGCGCGCTGCTGATCCGCCCCGAGGACACGGTCCGGCTGCTCGCGACCGCCCGCACGCCGTCCTGAACCGTCCGCCGTCCACTGCTGCTCCCCGGGAGTGAGGCAACCCGGGTACCGCCCCGGCGGTAGCGCTGCCCTCGCCCGTCCGCGCGACGAATCGGCGCCATCCCGCGACGGGCCTCCGGCGAGGACCGGAGACCCGCCCGGGGAGGAGGCCCGCGAAGGGCCCCGGGACGCCCCGCCCGGGGCGGCGCGGCCAGGACCGGCCCGCTGTACGCCGGCGGGGGGAGCGGGCCGTTCCCCGGGCCGTGGCCGCGTTCCGGGCCGTCGCCGTCGCGGTATCGCCGAGAGGCTCGCCCTGAGCCCGCTCACCGAGAAGGCCCGCGTCGCCGGATCATGGGCAAGGCCGGGATCCGGCCCGCCCGGCTCAGTCCTGAGCCGGGGCCTCGCTCGCCCGCAGCATCGCCTCGCGTTCGACGATCTTCACGCGCTCGCGCCCCTCGGCGGCGCCCTGCTCGCGCTCGGCGCTGGTCGAGGTGGTGCCAGCCCTCCCACGTCGTGTACGTCACGCCCTTGGCCGCGAGGAAGTCCACCACGGCGTCCTCGGCGGGCGCGGCGGGAGCGGGCAGACGGCCCGCGCCGTGGTCCGCCAGCAGGTTGGCGACGGTCTCGTTGGCGTCGCCCTTGGTGTGGCCGATGAGGCCGACGGGACCGCGCTTGATCCATCCCGTGACGTACGTCGACGTAAGGTGCTCGCCCGCCTCGATGACGCGGCCGCCCTCGTGCGGGACGGTGCCGGTGGTGAAGTCGAAGGGCAGCTTGGGCAGCTCGTCGGAGAGGTACCCGACCGCCCGGTAGACGGCCTGCACGTCCCACGTCTGCGTCTCGCCGGTTCCGGTGACGTTGCCCGTGCCGTCGAGCCGCGTCCGCTCGGTGCGGAGTCCGACGACCCTGCCGTCCTCGCCGACGACCTCGGTGGGCGACTCGAAGAAGTGCAGGAAGAGCTTGTGGGGCCGGTCGCCGACGTCCCGGATCGCCCAGTTCTCCAGCGTCTTGGCGACCATGTCGGCCTGCTTGTTGGCGCGGCGGGTGGCGATGCTGCCGTCGTCGTAGTCGATGTCCTCGGGGTTGACGACGACTTCGATGGTGGGGGAGTGGTCGAGTTCGCGCAGCTCCATCGGGCTGAACTTCGCCTGCGCGGGGCCGCGCCGTCCGAAGACGTGGATCTCGCGCGCCTTGTTGGCGGCGAGGCCGTCGTAGACGTTCGGCGGGATCTCGGTGGGCAGCAGCTCGTCGGCGGTCTTCGCGAGGATGCGGGCCACGTCCAGGGCGACGTTGCCGACACCGAGGACGGCCACCTTCTCGGCCTCCAGCGGCCAGGTGCGCGGGACGTCCGGGTGGCCGTCGTACCAGGAGACGAAGTCGGCGGCCCCGTAGGAGCCGTCGAGCCCGATACCGGGGATGTCCATCGCCCGGTCGGTCGCTCGCGCCGGTGGAGAAGATCACCGCGTCGTAGAACGCGCGGAGGTCGTCCAGGCCGATGTCGGACGGGTAGTCGACGTTGCCGAAGAGGCGTATCTGCGGCTTGTCGAGGACCTGGTGCAGGGCGGTGATGATGCCCTTGATGCGGGGGTGGTCGGGCGCGACGCCGTAACGGATCAGGCCGAAGGGCGCGGGCATCCGCTCGAAGAGGTCGATGGAAACACCGGGGTCGGAGGCCGCCTCGGATTTCAGCAGGGCGTCGGCGGCGTAGATCCCGGCGGGGCCGGCACCGACGATCGCTATCCGCAGGGGGCGGGGCATGGAGGTTCCCTTCGAGCGGCGACAACTGGACAACTGTCTCAAGCGTCACCCTAGGCAAGAAATTACCTGCTCAGGTACCTGACCCCTGCCTATGACCTCATAAGCCTTACTTATGACTTCTCATAGGTGTCCTTGATGGGGTGGGGCGCCGCATGCGTTGGCCATGGGTTAACTCCCTTGTGGTGCCGGCAGGTTGCAGAGCATGTCGTCCTGCCGATTTCAGATGCGTGGCCTCAAGGTGGAGGGAGAAAAGGGAAAAGGGTAAGAAAGAGGCGCGGATAGTGTCAAAGGGAATGGAAGAAGGCGATTTCGTCGTCGATACACGCACCGGGCGCGTGGGATGTGTCAGGGGGAACGAGGGGCCGCGTCTTCGGCTCCGGCCCGTCGGCGGCGGACGGGAATGGGACTGCCCTCCCGACGACGTGCGCCCCGCCACCATCGCCGAGACGATGCGCGCCAAGGTGGCGGCGGCCAATGCCCTCAGCCGGCGCGGGCGGTGACCGGAGAAAAAGCGGGCCTGTGACATACGCCATGCGCTGCGGGGCCCGGCGAGGCGAGTGCGGTCGCGAGGTGGGCGAGAATGGACGTATGAGCCTGTTCCGCGACGACGGCATCGTGCTGCGCACCCAGAAGCTGGGCGAGGCGGACCGGATCATCACGCTGCTCACCCGCGGTCACGGCCGCGTACGCGCCGTCGCGCGCGGGGTCCGGCGGACCAAGTCGAAATTCGGGGCCCGCCTGGAGCCCTTCTCGCACGTCGACGTGCAGTTCTTCTCGCGGGGCAGCGAGCTGGTCGGGCGCGGGCTGCCGCTGTGCACGCAGGGTGAGACCATCGCCCCGTACGGCGGCGGCATCGTCACGGACTACGGCCGCTACACCGCCGGTACGGCGATGCTGGAGACCGCGGAGCGGTTCACCGACCACGAGGGCGTGCTCGCCGTGCAGCAGTATCTGCTGCTCGTCGGCGCCCTGCGCACCCTCGCCCGCGGCGAGCACGCCCCCCACCTCATCCTGGACGCCTTCCTGCTGCGCTCGCTGGCCGTCAACGGCTACGCGCCCAGCTTCACCGACTGCGCGCGCTGCGGCCTCGACGGGCCGAACCGGTTCTTCTCGGTGGCGGCGGGCGGCGTCGTGTGCGGCGACTGCCGGGTGCCCGGAAGCGTCGTACCCTCGGCGGAGGCCGTCGGTCTGCTCAGCGCGCTGCTCACGGGGGACTGGGAGACCGCGGACAGCTGCGAGGCCCGGCACGTCAGGGAAGGCAGTGGGCTGGTGTCGGCCTATCTGCACTGGCACTTGGAACGCGGACTGCGCTCGCTGCGGTACGTGGAGAAGTAGAGAAGTGAATCGAGGGAGAGAAAAGCTCATGGCGCGACGCGGGATTCTCGGCCGTAACCGGCGCGAATACAAGACGCCGGAACCGCACCCGTCCGGCGCGCGGCCGCCGAAGATCCCCGGCGAGCTGGTTCCGGAGCACGTGGCGATCGTCATGGACGGCAACGGCCGCTGGGCGAAGGAGCGCGGACTGCCGCGCACCGAGGGCCACAAGGTCGGCGAGGGCGTCGTGCTCGACGTGCTCAAGGGCTGCCTGGAAATGGGCGTCAAGAACCTCTCCCTGTACGCCTTCTCCACCGAGAACTGGAAGCGCTCGCCCGAGGAGGTGCGCTTCCTGATGAACTTCAACCGGGACGTCATCCGCCGCCGCCGGGACGAGATGGACGAGCTCGGCATCCGCATCCGGTGGACCGGCCGTATGCCGAAGATGTGGAAGTCCGTCGTCCAGGAGCTCCAGGTCGCCCAGGAACAGACCAAGGACAACGACGCCATGACGCTGTACTTCTGCGTCAACTACGGCGGGCGCGCGGAGATCGCGGACGCGGCGCAGGCCGTCGCGCGCGACGTCGCGGCGGGCAGGCTCGACCCGTCGAAGGTCAACGAGAAGACCCTCGCGAAGTACATGTACTACCCGGACATGCCGGACGTCGACCTCTTCGTGCGCCCCAGCGGCGAGCAGCGCACGTCCAACTACCTGATCTGGCAGAGCGCGTACGCCGAGATGGTCTTCCAGGACGTCCTGTGGCCGGACTTCGACCGCCGCGACCTGTGGCGCGCCTGCGTCGAGTACGCCTCCCGCGACCGCCGCTTCGGCGGCGCCGTCCCGAACGAGGAGCAACTCGCTGCGGGCAGCATGTAGGCGGCGGCGAGGGGCCGGCGGCCGGCCGAGGGGCCGCCGCCGGGATCCCGTCCCACGGGTCGCCGGGGGCGGGACGCCGACCGGGCCGCGGA
>RHMC01000217.1 GCA_003719395.1 Streptomyces altiplanensis | reverse complement strand
GAAAAGAAAAAGGTCTGCCGCGTCATACCCGTGCCTCCTCCTTAGCCCCCTCCGTCGCCGCCACGCGCAGCGGCAGCCGTACCGTGAACCGCGCGCCGCCCCCGTGAGCTCCGGTCAGCGCCACCGTGCCGCCGCCCCGGTGCACCGCCTGGCGCACCAGCGCCAGCCCCAGCCCGCGGCCGCCGTCTTCGTCGACCAGCCGCGGGCGAAGACCGCGTCCGCGGCGGCCGGGTCGACACCCGGCCCGGTGTCCTCGACCCGCAGCAGCAGCTCGCGGCCCTGGTCGGTGCGGGCCGTCACCGTGACCCGCGCGCCGTCGCTGCCCTGCGCCGCGTCCACCGCGTTGTCGATCAGGTTGCCCAGGATCGTCACCAGGTCACGGGCCGGGAGCGTGCCCGGCAGGAGGCCGTCGTCGATCCGGCTGTCCTCGTCCAGCAGCAGCGCCACGCCCCGTTCGTTCGCCTGCGCCGCCTTGCCCAGCAGCAGCGCCGCGAGCACCGGCTCGACCGACCGCGCCGACGACCTGGTCGGTGAGGGTCTGGGCCAGCTCCAGCTCCGCCGTGGCGAACTCCACCGCCTCGTCCACGCGGCCGAGTTCGATGAGGGAGACGACCGTGTGCAGGCGGTTCGCCGCCTCGTGCGCCTGCGAGCGCAGCGCCTGCGTGAAACCGCGCTCCGAGTCCAGCTCGCCGGACAGCGCCTGGAGTTCGGTGTGGTCGCGCAAGGTCACGACCGTGCCGCGCCGTTCCCCGCCGCTGACCGGCGAGCTGTTGACGACGATCACCCGGTCCGCCGTCAGGTGCACCTCGTCGACGCGCGTCCGGGGGCCAGCAGCGCCGCCGTGAGCGGCTCGGGGAGGTCCATTTCGGCCACCGGGCGGCCGACCGCGTCGGGCCCGAGGCCGAGCAGTTCGCGCCCGCCGTCGTTGATCAGCGCGATGTGCTGACGCCCGTCCAGCATCAGCAGGCCCTCGCGCACCGCGTGCAGCGCCGCCTCGTGGTAGTCGTGCATGCGGCTCAGCTCGCGGGCGTTCATGCCGTGCGTGTGCCGCCGCAGCCGGGCGTTGATGACGTACGTACCGACGCCGCCCAGGGCGAGCGCGCCCGACGCCATGCCGAACAGCGCCGCCACCTGCCGCCGCACCTGCGCGCTGATGGTCTCGATGGTGATGCCCGCGCTGACGAGCCCGATGATCCGCCCGCCGCGGGCCCCGGTGTCCCGTACCGGCGCCACCACGCGCACCGACCGTCCCAGCACTCCCACGTACGTCTCGTCGAAGGTGCGGCCCGCCAGGGCGGGCCCCGTGTGCCCCAGGTACGTCCTGCCGATCTCCTGCGCCTCCGGATGCGTCCAGCGCGTGCCGTCCGGCGCCATGATCGTGACGAAGGTGACGCCGGCCTCCTTGCGGAGCGCCTCGGTGTACGGCTGGAGGAGCCCGGTCGGGTGGTCCGAGCGGGCCGCCTCGATCACCGCGGGGGACTTCGCGACGGCGGTGGCGGTCGCGAACACCTGCCGCCGCGCGGTCTCCTCGGCCTGGGACCGGTCCGAGACGTACGCGAAGACCGCACACCCCGCGACGATCACCGCCACCAGCACGACCTGCATCGCGAAGAGCTGGCCGGCCAGACTGCGTGGGCGGGGGATGCGCATGCCGCAAGTGTGCCTGGCCGAAAACCCATGAACGTAATGCACGCAAGGGTGACGGCCGTCACAGGGGTGATGGATAGTCGCCGGGACCCATCGGGACGTGGGCGCCGCAGGACAATACGAGGAGGACCCCGTGGCAGGCACAGCCGCAAGACGGGACCGTACGCACTATCTGTACATCGCCGTGATCGTTGCCGTGGTACTCGGCGTCGTGGTGGGCTTCGCCGCTCCCGGTGTGGCCGTCGAGCTCAAGCCACTCGGCACCGGCTTCGTCAATCTGATCAAGATGATGATCTCCCCGATCATCTTCTGCACGATCGTGCTGGGCATCGGCTCGGTCCGCAAGGCCGCCAAGGTCGGCGCGGTGGGCGGCATCGCACTCGGCTACTTCACGGTGATGTCGCTGGTCGCGCTCGCCATCGGCCTGATCGTCGGCAACGTGCTGCACCCCGGTGACAGCCTGGCGGTGACCGACGCGATCAAGGAGGCGGGGCAGGGCCAGGCCGCGGCCGAGGCCAAGGACACGGTCGAATTCGTGCTCGGGATCATCCCGACCACGTTCATCTCCGCCTTCACCACGGGCGAGGTCCTCCAGACCCTCCTCGTGGCGCTGCTCGCCGGCTTCGCGCTGCAGGCCATGGGCTCGGCCGGCCGGCCCGTTCTGCGCGGTGTCGAGCACATCCAGCGGCTCGTCTTCCGCATCCTGGGCATGGTGATGTGGGCGGCGCCGATCGGTGCCTTCGGCGCGATCGCGGCCGTCACCGGCTCGGCCGGCCTGGACGCCCTGAAGAGCCTGGCCGTGCTGATGCTGGGCTTCTACGTCACCTGTTTCCTCTTCGTCTTCATCGTGCTCGCCGCGCTGCTGCGCATTGTCGCGGGCCTCAACATCCTCACGTTCTTCAAGTACCTGGGCCGTGAGTTCCTGCTGATCCTGTCCACCTCCTCCTCCGAGTCCGCCCTCCCGCGGCTCATCGCGAAGATGGAGCACCTGGGCATCAGCAAGCCGGTGGTCGGCATCACGGTTCCGACCGGCTACTCCTTCAACCTCGACGGCACCATGATCTACATGACCATGGCCTCGCTCTTCATCGCCGACGCCATGGGCGACCCGATGTCGGTCGGGGAGCAGATCCCGCTCCTCCTCTTCCTCCTCGTCGCGTCGAAGGGTGCGGCGGGCGTCAGCGGGGCCGGACTGGCCACCCTGGCCGGCGGCCTCCAGTCGCACCGCCCGGAACTGGTCGACGGCGTCGGCCTGATCGTCGGCATCGACCGCTTCATGAGCGAGGCGCGCGCCCTGACGAACTTCGCGGGCAACGCGGTGGCGACGGTGCTGGTCGGCACGTGGACGAAGGAGATCGACAGGGAGCGGGTCGACCAGGTACTGGCCGGCCTGGTGCCGTTCGACGAGAAGACGCTGCTCGACGACGCGCACGGCGACGTGCCGGACGTGCCGGAGGCACGGAACGACGAAAAGGCGGCGGCGGGCGTGTGACGCGACGACGCGACGAGAGCGGCCCGGCCGGTACGGAACCCCTTCCGTGCCGGCCGGACGGCCGAGCAGCGGAACAACAGCCCGCACAACGCCCGCAGTTGCCCCGGGCGCCGCGCCCGGCAGGGGAGCTCTGGCCGCCGACCCCGATGCTTGCCTTCCGGTGAGTACCGGACTTTGAAGTCGGTACTTGTCGGTCGGGCGGTGGCGCCGAAACATGATGGTCGTGACTTCCGGCCACCTTGCTCCCGTAACCGTCATCGGCCTCGGCTCCATGGGCCGCGCACTCGCCGGCGCCTTCCTGGACGCCGGCCGCCCACCACCGCCTGGAACCGCTCCGAGGGGAAGGGCGAGGACCTCGTCGCACGCGGTGCGGTCCTCGCCGCCACCGCCGAAGAAGCCGTCCGGGCGAGCGAGCTGACCGTCGTCTGCGTCGTCGACGACGACAGCCTCGCAGGCGATCCTCGAACCGCTCGCCGACGTCCTCGCGGGCCGTGTCCTGGTCAACCTCACCTCCGGAACTCCCCGGAGCGGGCCCGCACGGCGGCGGCCCGGGCGGGCGAGCACGGCGTCGCCTGTCTGGACGGGGCGGTGATGGTGCCGACCCAGCTCGTCGGCGGGCCGCGGGCGCTGATCCTCTGCGCCGGTGCGCGGCCGGTGTCCGAGAAGTACGAGACCGTCATCGAGGCGCCGGCCGGCCGGAGCGCCTACCGGGGCGAGGACCACGGGCTCGCCGCCGTGTACGACCTGTCGATGCTGGACCTCTTCTGCGCGAGCGTGTCGGGCCTGGTGCACGCCTTCGCCCCGGCCCGGGAGGACAAGGCCGCCGCCACGGTCCTCGCCCCGTACCCGAACTCCATCACCGCGATCCTGCCGGACATCGCGGCCGGCATGGCGGCCGCGATCGGCACGGGGAACTACGACGGCGAGCAGGCCAACCCGAGCATGATGACCGCGAGCGTCGACCACCTCCTGCGCATGTCACGGGACCGCGGCCTCGGCACGGGCCGGCTGGAGGCGATCAAGGCCGTCGCCGGCCGTGCGGCCGCCAAGGGGCACGGCGCGGACGACTGGGTGAGCACGATCGAGGTGCTCGAGCTCAGGGGCTGAGCCCCGGTCTCCTCCCTTGCCTTGACGCCGACGTCAAGGATTACCGTCAGGGACATGCGAATCGGCGAGCTGGCGGAGCGGGCGGGGACGACCACCCGGGCGCTGCGCTACTACGAGTCCCGCGGGCTCCTCCCCGCCCGGCGCGCGGTCAACGGCTACCGCACGTACGACGAGGACGACCTGCGGCTCCTCCAGCAGATCCGGACCCTTCAGGACTTCGGGTTCGGCCTGGAGGAGACCCGGCCCTTCGTGGACTGCCTGCGGGCGGGCCACCCGGCGGGGGACTCCTGCCCGGCCTCGCTGGATGTGTACCGGCGCAAGCTGTCCGAACTCGACGCGCTGATCGGTCAGTTGCAGACCGTACGCACCCAGGTGGGCGCCCAGCTCGCCCGCGCCGAGCTCGAAGCCGGAGCCACGCTGCCGGGCGGCCCCGAGCCGCGCTGCGAACTGACTGACGGACTGACGGAATGAGGAGACTTCGATGGTGCAAGCAGTGGGTGTGGACGCGGTGACGGACGCGACCTTCGACGACGACGTACTGAAGTCCGACCGGCCCGTCCTCGTGCAGTTCACGGCCGACTGGTGCGGCCCGTGCCGCCAGCTCGCGCCCGTACTGAGCGAGGTGGCCCGGGAGGAGGCCGACCGTCTCAAGATCGTCCAGCTGGACGTGGACCTCAATCCCGGTACGGCGATCCGGTACGGCGTGCTGTCGACGCCGACGCTCATCGTCTTCCGCGACGGCGAGCCCGTGAAGCAGATGGTCGGCGCCCGCCCCAAGCGGAAGCTCCTCCTGGAACTGGCGGACGCGGACAGGTAACCGGGTCCGGCGGGCGACAGGCTGCCGCAGGCAAAAGAAATACCCCGGGGAATTGACACCCGGGGTATTTCGCTGCGTATATTGGGCGTTTCTGCGACCTTGTTCGAAATGGGTCACAGGGGTGCCGTATGAACACAGCTTAGCTTGTTGGGAGCTCAATTGTCAACCGAGGAATTTCAGAAGGAGCAGGAATTCATCACCGGGCTCTACGCGCGCCTCGATGACCTGCGCGAAGAGGCCGAGGCCACCGTCGAGTCGGCATTGACGCAGGTGGGAACGGGCCACCAGGCGAAACTTGAGCGCGATGTACTGGTGGCCGAACAGTCCGGGCTGCTCGCCGCATTCAACGCGGAGGAGAGCGGACTCTGTTTCGGGCGGCTCGACTTCCAGGACGGACGCCAGTACCACATGGGCCGTATCGGAATCCGGCAGAACGACGCGGAGCGCACGCCTCTCGTCGTCGACTGGCGGGCCGAGATCGCCCGTCCCTTCTATCTCGCGACCGGGCATACGCCGATGGGACTGCGCCGCCGGCGCCACATCACCACCGAGGGCCGCACCGTCACCGCGCTGCACGACGAGATCCTGGACCTCACCGACACCACCCGCACCGGCCACGAGGGCGCCGCAGCGGACACCGTGCTGCTCGCCGCGCTGGACGCGGCGCGCTCGGGGCGGATGCACGACATCGTGCAGACCATCCAGGCCGAGCAGGACCGCATCATCCGCGCGTCCCACCAGGGCGTCCTCGTCGTCGAGGGCGGCCCCGGGACCGGCAAGACCGTCGTCGCGCTGCACCGTGCGGCGTATCTGCTGTACGCGTACCGGGACCTGCTCGCCCGCCGCGGTGTGCTGATCGTCGGGCCCAACCCGGCCTTCCTCTCCTACATCGGTGAAGTGCTGCCCTCGCTCGGCGAGACCGGGGTGCTGCTGGCGACCGTGGGCGAGCTCTTCCCGGGCGTCACCGCCATCGGAACCGACACCGCAGGGGCAGCCGAGGTCAAGGGCCGGGCCGTCATGGCGGACGCCCTCGCCCGCTTCGTACGGGGCCGGCAGACCGTGCCCGACCCGGCCGTCGAGATCGAGCACGACGACGGCACGCTGGTGCTGGACCGGGCGATGGCGGAGGACGCCCGGGCCGCCGCCCGCCGGACCGGGCTGCCGCACAACCTCGCCCGCCCCCACTTCGCCTTCCGGATCATCGACGCGCTCACCGAACAGCTCGCCGACCGGATCGGCTACGACCCGTACGGCGGTCCCAACTTCCTCGGGCCCGACGACATCGCCCAGCTCGGCAAGGCCGTAGCGCTCAGCGGCGAGGTGCACGAGGCCATCGACGCGCTGTGGCCGCCGCTCACCCCGCAGCAGCTGGTCGCCGACTTCCTCGCCGACCCCGTTCACCTCCCCGACGCCGACGCCCGGCTGATCCGGCGCGACGGCGGCGCGTGGTCGCCGCCGACGTACCGCTCCTCGACGAGGCCGCCGAACTGCTCGGCGAGGACGACTCGGCCGCGCGGGCGGCCGAGGAGGCCGACGCGGCAGCAGCGCATCGCCTACGCCCAGGGGGTGCTGACATGGCGTACGCCTCCCGCACCTACGAGTTCGAGGACAAGGAGGACATCGACGAGGACGCGTCCGAGGTCCTGGGCGCCCACGACATCGTCGACGCCGAGCGGATGGCCGAGCGCCACGAGGAGGCCGACCACCGCAGCACCGCCGAACGCGCCGCCGCCGACCGCACCTGGGCCTTCGGGCACATCATCGTCGACGAGGCGCAGGAGCTGTCCGCGATGGCCTGGCGGCTGCTGATGCGGCGCTCCCCGACGCGCTCGATGACCCTGGTCGGCGACCCCGCCCAGACCGGTGACGCGGCGGGCTGCGACTCCTGGCAGCAGATCCTCGGCCCGTACGTCGGCGACCGCTGGGCCCACACCCGGCTCGGGGTCAACTACCGCACCCCCGCCGAGATCATGGAGGTCGCGGCCGGTGTGCGGCGGGCCCAGGACCCGGCCTTCGAGCCGCCGGGCTCCGTCCGCTCCACCGGTGTACGCCCCCGGGCGCGCGCCACCGAGCCGGACGCCCTCGCCCGTACCGTCGCCGAAACGGTCGCGGACGAGGCGCCGGAGGAGGGGCGGCTGGCCGTCGTCGCCCCCCGCGAGCTGCTCGGCGCGCTGGCCGCCGCACTCCCCCGGCGCCGCGCACGGCGCCGCACCCGACCTCACGCGGTCCGTCGTGCTCCTCGACCCGCGGCAGGCGAAGGGTCTGGAGTTCGACACGGTGGTCGTCGTCGAGCCCGGACGGATCCTCGACGGGTCGCCGCGCGGCGCCAACGACCTGTACGTGGCCCTGACCCGGGCCACCCAGCACCTCGCCGTCGTCCACACGGGAGCCCTTCCCGCATGCCTCCGGGAAGGGCTCGCGCGTGCCTCGTGAATGACGTCAGGCCGGCTTGAGCCACACCGTCGCCAGCGGCGGCAGCGTCAGCTGCAGACTCGACCGGTGCCCGTGCCCTCCGGTCGGCTCGGGCTTGACCGGCTCCGTGTTGCGCACGTCGCTGCCGCCGTACCGGGCCTCGTCCGTGTTCAGGACCTCCGTCCAGGCCGGGATGAGGTCCGGGACGCCGAGCCGGTACTCCTGCCGTACGACCGGCGAGAAGTTGGACACGGCCAGCAGCGGACCGCTCCGGGCGTCGAAGCGCAGGAACGCGAAGACGTTGTCCTCGGCGGCGTCGCCCGCCACCCACGCGAAGCCGTCGGGGACGGTGTCCAGTTCCCACAGGGCCGGCGTGGCGGTGTAGACCTGGTTCAGGTCGCGGACCAGGTCACGCACGCCGCGGTGGTCCGGCTCCGCCGAGTACGACGGGTCCAGCAGCCACCAGTCGGGACCGTGCCCCTCCGACCACTCCGCCCCCTGCGCGAATTCCTGCCCCATGAAGAGGAGCTGCTTGCCGGGGTGCGCCCACATGTAGCCGAGGTACGCGCGGTGGGTGGCGCGCTGCTGCCACCAGTCGCCCGGCATCTTGCTCACCAGGGCCTGCTTGCCGTGCACCACCTCGTCGTGCGAGATCGGCAGGACGTAGTTCTCGCTGTACGCGTACACCATCGAGAACGTCATCTCGTTGTGGTGGTACTTGCGGTGCACCGGCTCCTTGCTGATGTACACCAGCGAGTCGTGCATCCACCCCATGTTCCACTTCAGGCCGAAGCCCAGGCCGCCGCTGTCGGTGGGGCGGGTGACGCCCTCCCAGGCGGTGGACTCCTCGGCGATCGTCACGACGCCGGGGTTGCGGCGGTAGACGGTCGCGTTCATCTCCTGGAGGAAGGCGACGGCGTCCGGGTTGTCGCGGCCCCCGAACTCGTTCGGCGCCCACTGGCCGTCCTCGCGCGAGTAGTCGAGGTAGAGCATCGAGGCGACCGCGTCGACGCGCAGACCGTCGATGTGGAACTCCTCGCACCAGTACGTGGCGTTGGCGACGAGGAAGTTGCGCACCTCGGGGCGCCCGTAGTCGAATTCGAGCGTGCCCCAGTCGGGGTGCTCGGCGCGCCGCCAGTCCTCGTGCTCGTACAGGTGGGGCCCGTCGAACCGCGCCAGCGCCCAGTCGTCCTTCGGGAAGTGGGCCGGGACCCAGTCCATGATGACGCCGATGCCGGCCCGGTGCAGCGCGTCGACCAGGTAACGGAAGTCGTCGGGCGTGCCCATGCGGGCCGTCGGCGCGTACAGGCCGGTGACCTGGTAGCCCCACGATCCGCCGAAGGGGTGCTCGGCGACCGGCATCAGCTCGACGTGGGTGAAGCCGAGGTCGGACACGTACGCGGGGAGCTGCTCGGCGAGTTCGCGGTACGACAGGCCGGGCCGCCAGGACGCGAGATGGACTTCGTAGACCGAGAACGGCGCCTTGTGCACCGGCCGGTCGGCGCGGCGGGCCATCCACTCCTGGTCGCTCCAGACGTGGTGCGGGGCCGTCACGATCGAAGCGTTGGCGGGCGGGACCTCGGTGCGGCGGGCCATCGGGTCGGCGCGCATCGTGTGGCTGCCGTCGGGACGCATGATCTCGAACTTGTAGAGCGCGCCCTCGCCGACGCCGGGCACGAACAGCTCCCAGATGCCGGACGAGCCCAGGGAGCGCATCGGGAACCCGGTGCCGTCCCAGAAGTTGAAGTCGCCCACGACCCGTACGCCCCGGGCGTTCGGCGCCCAGACGGTGAAGCGGGTGCCGGTCACCCCCTGGTGGACCATCGGCTGCGCGCCGAGCGCCCGCCACAGCTCCTCGTGGCGGCCCTCGCCGATCAGGTACAGGTCGAGCTCGCCGAGGGCGGGCAGGAAGCGGTACGGGTCCTGCACCTCCAGTTCGTTGTCGTCGTACGTGACGAGGAGCGTGTACTCCGGCGGTACGGCGTCCAGCGGCAGCACGCCGGAGAAGAACCCGTCGCCGTCGTCGTGCAGCGGGGTGCGGTGGCCGGCGGCGAGCACGGTGACGGCCCGGGCGCAGGGCCGCAGCGCGTGCAGGACGCGCCGGGCGGCTTCGCCCTGGAGCGGGTGGGCGCCGAGGACGCCGTGCGGGTCGTGGTGGTCCCCGGCGAGCAGCCGGCCCCGCTCGGTGCCGTCGAGCGCCAGGGGGCTGGGCCGCGGTTTCGTGCGCCCGGCGCGGCGCGTGGCGCCTCGGC
>RHMC01000216.1 GCA_003719395.1 Streptomyces altiplanensis | reverse complement strand
CGCGGCCTGCTCCGCGGCGCCGCGGAGGCGGGCGCACGCGTACGTACCGCCGGCGCGGCACGCCACCGAGGCCGGCCTCGCGGAGATCAAGCCGGAGGGCCGCCCCCGCGCCGTACTGATCGCGGGCCCCGGCACCGCCGCGAACGGCGTGGCCGACCTGCTGGCCACCCTCGCCGGCGCCTCCTGCCCGGTCGTCCGGCTGCACTCCACCGGAGTCGCCCCCGCCGCCGGCGCCCTGCGCTGGGCGCTCCCGGGCTGGGCGGGCTCCGTCGACCTCCTCCTCCTCGTCACCCCGGACGGCGCGAACCCGGCCTCGCGCACCTCGCCGAGCAGGCGTACCGCCGCGGCTGCACGGTCGTCGCCGTGGCCCCGCAGCGCTCCCCGCTGAGCGAGTCCGTCGGCGGCGTGCACGGCATGGTCGTACCGATGGCGACGGCGCCCTACGAGGAGTACGACGAGGGCGACGCCACCGGCCCCGGCGCGCTCTGGGCACTCCTCACCCCCCTCCTCGTCCTCTTCGACCGCCTCGGCCTGGTCACCGCGCCCCCGGACACCTTCCGGCTCGTCGCCGACCGCCTCGACCGCACCGCGGAACGCTGCGGCCCGGCCATCGCGACGTACGGCAACCCGGCCAAGACACTCGCGTCCGAGCTCGCCGACTCGCTGCCGCTCATCTGGACGGAGGGCGCGTGCGCCGGCCCCGCAGGCCGCCGGTTCTCCTCCGTCCTCGCCGAGCTGGCCGGCGCCCCGCCATCACCGCCGAGCTTCCGGAGGCCCTGCCGGCCCACGGCGTACTGCTCGCGGGGACCTTCGCCGCGGGCGCCGACCCCGAAGACTTCTTCCGCGACCGTGTCGACGAAGCACAGGCGCTGCACGCACGCGTGGTGCTCCTCCGGGACCGCCCGGCCGGCGGAATCTCCGCGGCCCCGGCCGCCCGCGAGCTCGCGCTCAGCCACGACACGGCCATCAGCGAGATCGAACCGGAGGAGGGCAGCGAGCTGGAGAACCTCGCCGAGCTGCTCGCCATCACGGATTTCGCCGCCGTTTACCTGGCGCTCGCTTCCGCAGGGCGATCATGAGGACCAGCACCTGACCTGCACCACCTGCCGCCGCCAAGGCGGCCGGCACCAGAGCCACCACACCCAGGGAAAGCCCCATGGACCGCCTCTCGAACACCGTGCGCCCCTACGCCTGGGGCTCCACGACAGCCATCCCGGAGCTGCTCGGCACCGCCCCCACCGGCGAGCCCCAGGCCGAGATGTGGATGGGCGCCCACCCCGGAGCACCCTCCCGCGTCGACCGCGGCACGGGCGAACAACCCCTCTCGGCGGTCATCGAAGCCGCCCCCGAAGCCGAACTGGGCGAGGCCGCGGTACGGAAGTTCGGCCCCCGCCTCCCCTTCCTCCTCAAGATCCTCGCGGCCGGCGCCCCCCTCTCCCTCCAGGTCCACCCGGACCTGGCCCGGGCCAAGGAGGGCTACGCCGCCGAGGAGGCCCGGGGCGTCCCCCTCGACGCCCCGCACCGCAATTACAAGGACGCCAACCACAAGCCCGAACTGATCTGCGCCCTCACCCCCTTCGAGGGCCTCTGCGGCTTCCGCGCCCCCGCAGAGTCGGCCGACACGCTCGCCGCGCTCGAAGTCGACTCCCTCAAGCCGTACGTCGACCTCCTCCACGCCCACCCCGAGGAGGCCGCGCTCCGCGAGGTGCTCACCGCCGTACTGGCCGCGGACCGCGCCGAGATGGCCGGCACCGTCACGGCGGCCGCGGCCGCCGCCGAGCGCCTGGGCGGCGCGTACGCCCCGTACGCCGGCCTCGCGCACCACTACCCGGGCGACCCGGGCGTCATCGCCGCCATGCTGCTCAACTACGTACGGCTGCAGCCCGGCGAGGCCCTCTTCCTCGGCGCCGGTGTCCCGCACGCGTATCTCAGCGGCCTCGGCGTCGAGATCATGGCGAACTCGGACAACGTCCTGCGCTGCGGCCTGACCCCCAAGCACGTGGACGTCCCCGAACTCCTGCGCATCGTCCGCTTCGAGGCCGGCGACCCCGGCGTCCTGCGCCCCGAGGCGTCGTCCCCCGACGGCGAAGAGCTGTACGACACCCCGATCGACGAATTCCGCCTCTCGCGCCACGTCCTGGCCGAGGGCGCGGCGCCGCGCACCCTCCCGTCCGCCACCCCGCAGATCCTGCTCTGCACGGCCGGCCGGGTCAGCGTCGGCGGACTCACCCTCGCACCGGGAGAGTCGGCCTTCGTACCGGCAGGCGAATCGGCCCAATTGTCCGGTACGGGCACCCTCTTCCGCGCCACGGTCGTCGCCTGACGTACCGTCCGCGCAGGCTTCTGCGGCAAGCTGCAACAATGACCGGCCGTACGGCGGCGCCAGGGCCGCAGCACCAAGGAAGGGACATCCGGCACCCATGAGTGCGTCAGGCGGAACCAAGGCGATCGTGGCGGCACTCGCCGCCAACCTCGCGATCGCAGTAGCCAAGTTCGTGGCGTTCCTCTTCAGTGGCTCGTCCTCGATGCTCGCGGAGAGCGTGCACTCGCTCGCCGACTCGGGCAACCAGGGCCTGCTGCTGCTCGGAGGCAAGAAAGCCCAGCGCGAGGCGACCCCCCAGCACCCCTTCGGCTACGGACGCGAGCGTTACATCTACGCCTTCCTGGTCTCCATCGTGCTGTTCTCCGTCGGTGGCATGTTCGCCATCTACGAGGGCTACGAGAAGATCAAGCACCCGCACGAGATCGAGGCCTGGTACTGGCCGGTCGGCGTCCTCGTGTTCGCGATCATCGCGGAGACCTTCTCCTTCCGCACGGCGATCGTCGAGTCCAACCGGACGCGCGGCAACCTGTCCTGGAAGAACTTCATCCGCCGCGCCAAGGCCCCCGAGCTGCCGGTCGTCCTCCTGGAGGACCTCGGCGCGCTGGTCGGCCTCATCCTGGCGCTCGTCGGCGTCAGCCTGGCCGTCGTCACGGGCGAAGGCGTCTGGGACGGCATCGGCACCCTCTGCATCGGCGTCCTGCTGATCGTCATCGCGATCATCCTGGCGGCCGAGACCAAGTCCCTCCTCCTCGGCGAGTCGGCCGGCACGGAGGACGTGGAGAAGATCAAGACCGCTCTCGTCGACGGTGAGACGGTCACCCGCGTCATCCACATGCGTACGCTCCACCTCGGCCCTGAGGAACTGCTGGTCGCCGCCAAGATCGCGGTCCAGCACGACGACACGGCCGGCGAGATCGCCCACGCGATCAACGCGGCGGAGGACCGCATCCGCGCGGCGGTCCCGATCGCCCGCGTGATCTACCTGGAGCCGGACATCTACAGCGAGACGGCGGCAGCGGCGGGCGGGAACCCGGCGAGCACACCGGGCGGCCCGGCCGGTCACTGACCTCCGTACGCCTCACAGGCCTCACGCGCCTCACGACGAAGGCCCCCGCCGTCCACCGGCGGGGGCCTTCTCGCTGCCTGCGTCAGTTTCTCCGCCGTCATGTACGTGTGGGCGATACCGCTGGGGCAGGCGGTGACCGCCGGCAGCCTCGGCTTCTTCTGTCCGCTCATGTCCCCGCTTCTCCTGTCCCCGCTTCCCCGGGGACCTGCCGGTCCCGCCGCGTGGATCTCCCCGTCGGTTGCGCGCATGGTCCCGATGAACAGGCGCCGTGCAACACGAAACACTCCGGTCAAAAGACCGAAAAACCCGGTATCGGCCGACCTGTCTCCTTGTCTCCCGCCCACAGCGCTGACCAGGGCGGCTGGGGTTCACTGGGCCGATCGGTGTAGATTCGTGACCTAGCCAGACGTCGCTGCTGATGGCGGTCGGGCGGTCCCGTGGACCGGCCGAGGGAGAGAGGGCCTCCGACGGACTGCGCTGCGAGCGCCCGGGCACTCGTATGCCCGCCGCCGCAGAGTCAGCCGTACCCACCTCGAACCAACCCACGAGGAGCAGCCCGCATGACGACTGTCGCCACCGGCCAGGACTTCAAGGTCGCTGACCTCTCCCTCGCCGCCTTCGGCCGCAAGGAGATCACTCTCGCCGAGCACGAGATGCCCGGCCTGATGTCGATCCGCGAGGAGTACGCCGCCGCTCAGCCGCTCGCCGGCGCCCGCATCACCGGCTCGCTGCACATGACCGTGCAGACCGCCGTCCTCATCGAGACGCTGGTCGCCCTCGGCGCCGACGTCCGCTGGGCCTCCTGCAACATCTTCTCCACCCAGGACCACGCCGCCGCCGCCATCGCGGTCGGGCCGAACGGCACCCCGGACGCCCCCGCCGGCGTCCCGGTCTTCGCCTGGAAGGGCGAGACCCTGGAGGAGTACTGGTGGTGCACGGAGCAGGCTCTGACCTGGCCGAACACGCCCACCGGCGGCCCGAACATGATCCTCGACGACGGTGGTGACGCCACCCTCCTCGTCCACAAGGGCGTCGAGTTCGAGAAGGCCGGCGCCGCTCCGGACCCGTCCACCGCGGACAGCGAGGAGTACGCCCACATCCTCACGCTGCTGGGCCGCACCCTCGGTGAGAACCCGCAGAAGTGGACCCAGCTGTCCTCGGAGATCCGCGGCGTCACGGAGGAGACCACCACCGGTGTCCACCGTCTGTACGAGATGCACCGCGACGGCACCCTCCTCTTCCCGGCGATCAACGTGAACGACGCCGTGACGAAGTCGAAGTTCGACAACAAGTACGGCTGCCGCCACTCCCTCATCGACGGCATCAACCGCGCCACCGACGTCCTGATCGGCGGCAAGGTCGCCGTCGTCTGCGGCTACGGCGACGTGGGCAAGGGCTGCGCGGAGTCCCTGCGCGGCCAGGGCGCCCGCGTGATCATCACCGAGATCGACCCGATCTGCGCGCTCCAGGCGGCCATGGACGGCTACCAGGTCACGACGCTCGACGAGGTCGTCTCCATCGCCGACATCTTCGTCACCACGACGGGCAACAAGGACATCATCATGGCCGCGGACATGGCCAAGATGAAGCACCAGGCGATCGTCGGCAACATCGGTCACTTCGACAACGAGATCGACATGGCCGGCCTCGCCGCCATCCCCGGCATCGTCAAGGACGAGGTCAAGCCGCAGGTCCACACCTGGACGTTCCCCGACGGCAAGGTCATCATCGTCCTGTCCGAGGGCCGCCTGCTGAACCTGGGCAACGCGACCGGCCACCCCTCGTTCGTGATGTCCAACTCCTTCGCGGACCAGACCCTGGCCCAGATCGAGCTGTTCACCAAGCCCGAGGAGTACCCGACCGACGTCTACGTGCTGCCCAAGCACCTCGACGAGAAGGTCGCCCGCCTCCACCTCGACGCCCTCGGCGTCAAGCTCACGACCCTCCGCCCCGAGCAGGCCGCCTACATCGGCGTCGAGGTCGAGGGCCCGTTCAAGTCCGACCACTACCGCTACTGAGCACCACGCTCAACACACAGCAGTAGCTTTCAGGCAGGCCCCCGCACCCCCGTGCCGGGGGCTGCCCCGTGTCGGACCCGAAGAACCGGACAGACCCATGCCCCGAGGCCGATATTCGCTCCACGACCTCCACGACCACACCCTCCTCGGCGAAGAACACTTCCACTGCGCGCCCGGCCCCTCCGGCTGGCGTTACGTCTCCCAGGTCACCACCCCCTCCGGTGATCACGCCGGCTCCGTCGACCTGGCCATCGATGAACTCGGCCGCCCCATCCGCCTCGAACTGCACGCCGCGAGCTGGCAGATCCGCGGCGCGGCCATCGACGGCGTCACCTGGGTCCGCACCGACCCGACCGGCACTCACGCCACCGAAGGCAACGTCCCCGCCCATGCCTTCACCGGCACATCCCCCGCTTTCCTCATCGCCACCACCCGCCTCCTGCGCCTCACCCCCGGTTCCCCCGCCGCCCGCATCCGCCTCGTCGCCTTCACCGACCCGGTCCTGGCCCCCCGCACGATCGACCAGTCCTGGGCCTTGCTCAAGAGTGAAGCGCACGCCACTGACAACGGGCCCCTGATGGTGGACGAGTACCAGGTCAACGCCCTGGACACCGGTGAGCAGCACCAGATCCACATCGCGGGCGACGTGGTCCTCTCAGCCCCCGGCATCGAGCTGGAACACCTGGAAACCCCACCCTCGGCCTTTCCCTGACAACCAGCACCCCGCCTCCCACGACTTCGAGCGCCGCCCCGCCCGGCAACTCCCAACGCAATGATCTTCGAGGCGGCCGGTCCGCTCCGGGACTGTTGGTCCGGGGGTGAGAGTGGCTCGACCGAAGCCGTGGCATGTCGAGAACACCGAGAACACGCTGTGGGAGGTGGCCGAACCGCTCCTGCCGAAGCCGGAGCGCCGCACTCGGTATCCGGCCCGGTGGTGTGCCAGGGCACCCTGCCCGTGCTGCACACCGGCATCGTCAGGACCCGCCGCGCGAGCGCCCTGGTCTTCTCCCGGGCAGCGGCGGACGGCTCCCACATCCGGCCCGGGCAGCGCGCACCCCCTGATCACCGACCCCACCGCCATCCCACTCGCCACCACGCCGACCGGCGGCAACCGCAACGACGTCACCCAGCTTCTCCCGCCACTCCGGGCGCGCCGCCGAAGTGGGGCAAACGCGGCCGGCCCCGACCGCGGCAAGTACCGCCGCCCGCGAATCCGCCGGGAGATCTGCGACGACATCCGTGAGGCGTTCCTGCGACCCGCGTGCTCGCTGATCTGCCGGCGCCGCCTGTCACAGCCGGCCCGATGAGCCCTCGCCTTCCCGCAACAGCCGTTCCCTGACCGTCGGAACGCGGTCCCGGAGCCGGCTGACCCGCATGCCTTCTTCGCGCGAGGTCACTCTCGGCAGTGGGACGAAGGCATCGGGAAGCATGTCCAGCAGGCTCATCACGGGCTCTCCCGAGCGCAGTGTGAGCAGCAGCTCGCACCGCAGCTGACGCGGAATGTCCGGACGGTGGGACAGGCTGTTCCACAGGGCCGGCCACCAGCAGTGGCTTCCCTCGGGCGCCGCATTCGCCCTCACCCACGCCGGGTCCGACCGCTGATTGAGGCTGAGCCCGCACGCCCGCTCCTCCAGCATGAGCGGCGAGGCCGTACCGATGACCTTCACCTCACGAGGCAGCGGCTGACCCGAGTGCCTCGCCCCACGCTGCCCGTCGGCACCCCACAACGAGGAGCCAGCCCCATCGAGGGCCATTCCGTCAGGAGCCCTAAGCGGGCGGCGCAAACCCAGTACCAGTGCCAGTACCGGCACCGGCACCGGCACTGGACAACGGCGCCGCCGCCCGCCCCGCCCCAGCGCCCGGCCCGGCATCCGGCGCAGCCGCCCGCACAGCATCCACCACCGCGCTTGCCCCGTCCTCCGGCGCGACCACACCGGGGGCACTCGTCTCCATCAGCACCCGCCGCGCTTCCCGAGCCTGCCGCTCGTTCATCACGGCCGCGAGGTAAGCGGCCGGCGGCACATCCCGAGGCGCAGGCACCCCCGTACGCGCCGCAAGATCCCCGGCCAGCCGCTCAGCCATGGACGAACTGACCTGCGGATCCAACTGCCCCATCCGCGTCAGGTACTGCCGCACCGCAAGCCACAGCCCGTCCGGCACCCCGGACAGGTCCAGCCCGGCGAACCGCCCCACGAGCCACGGCGGCGGAGGCGGCACCACACCCACCCGCCCCGCAGACACCCGTTCCCGCTACGACGAGCGTCCCGGCGAAAACATCCCCGATCCGCCGCCCCCGCTCGGACACGAGCGAAGCAATACACGCAACGACCCCAAAGGTCATCAGGATCTCCACGACCCCCACCGCCCCCCGAACCAGCGCATGCCGGAACCGGATCGGCCCCCCGTCGTCCCGCACCACCCGCAGCCCGCAGGCCGTCTTCCCCAGCGACCGCCCATGGGTGAGCGTCTCCACCGCGATCGGAGCCCCGACCAGCACCAGCAGAAAAGACGCCACCGAGATCGCCATACCGGCCGCCTCGTCGAGCGAGGCAGTGGCTATCGCCAGTCCCACGGACACACTCAGGTAAACCGTCCACACCACTGCCATGTCGATCGCCAGGGCAAGAGCCCGGCTCGGCAGCCTCGCCGGCCGCAACCCCAGTACAACCGCGTCGCCCGTAACAAGCTCACTCACCGGAAACCCACCCTCCGCCACCCACGGCCGCCGCCCTTCCCTGCCCCTCGAATCCCCAGTCTGCCAAGCTGGCCCGCAGAGCGCGCCGCGCAGTACGGACCGTACGGACCCAGGGCCTGGAGCAGCAGCCGATCATGGACCTCGACGTCTTCGTCACCGCCCACCGCGCAGAGTGGGACCGACTGGACCACCTCCTGCGCCGCGGCCGCCGCCTCACCGGCGCCGAGGCCGACGAACTGGTCGCCCTCTACCAGCGCACGGCCACCCACCTCTCACTGATCCAGTCCAGCGCCCCGGACCCCGCCCTCACCGCCCGCCTCACCCAGCTCGTGGCCCGCACCCGCGCCACCGTGACCGGCACCCGCCGCGCATCCTGGCGCGACGCGACCCGCTTCCTGACCGCCGGCTTCCCCGCCGCGATCTACCGCACCCGCCACTGGTGGGTCCCCACAGCCGTACTCTCCATCGCTGTAGCCACCGTGATCGGCTGGTGGATCGGCACGCACCCCGAGGTGCAGTCAGCCATCGCGGCCCCCGCGGAACTCCGCGACATGACCCGCCCCGGCGGCCAGTACGAGACCTACTACTCCAGCAACCCCGCAGCATCCTTCGCGGCCCAGGTCTGGACGAACAACGCCCAGGCAGCAGCCATGTGCCTGGTTCTGGGCGCCTTCCTCTGCTTCCCGGTGCTCTGGATCCTCTTCCTCAACATGCTGAACCTCGGTGTCGGCATCGGCCTGATGTCCTCGGCCGGCCGCCTCGACGTCTTCCTGGGCCTGGTCATCCCGCACGGCCTGCTCGAACTCACCGCAGTCTTCGTAGCCGCCGGTACGGGCCTGCGCCTCGGCTGGACCCTCATCGACCCGGGCCCCCGCACCCGCCGCGCGGCCCTGGCCCAAGAAGGCCGCGCGGCCCTGGGCATGGCTCTCGGCCTGGCCCTGGTCCTCTTCGTCTCCGGCCTGATCGAAGGCTTCGTCACGCCGTCGGGCATGCCCACCTGGGCCCGCATCACCATCGGCATCGCCGCCGAGCTGGCATTCCTCGCGTACGTCTACATCCTGGGCGGCCGAGCAGCCCGAGCAGGCGACCAGGGTGACGTCGAACCGGCCGACCGCAGCGCGGAGCTCCCGACCGCCGCGTGATGTGCGTACGACCTGCCTGACCTGCTAGTGTCCTGTCTGCCCCACAAAGACTGTTGACACAGTCGGCGTGAGGAGGTAGATTTCAACAGTTGCACCGAGTTGGACATACTCACTAGCAACCGTTAAGGTTTATACGGCTCCTCAGGGAATCAACTCCCGAAGAGTCAGTTCGATTCTTATCCGAATCACGAAGCCGATTAGCTCGGTGGAAATGCTTCTGATAAAGTCGGAATCGCCGGAAAGGGAAACGCGGAAGCGGGGAACCGGAAGGCGCCGGGGAAGTCGGACGCGGAAGCGTCTGATAGAGTCGGAAACACGAAATACGGAAACGAAGAGCCCGGAGGAAAGCCCGCGAGGGTGAGTACGAAGGAAGCGTCCGTTCCTTGAGAACTCAACAGCGTGCCAAAAGTCAACGCCAGATATGTTGATACCCCGGCCCACCTCTGGTGGGCTGAGGTTCCTTTGAAAAAGTCCCGGCGGCCCTGGTGG
>RHMC01000215.1 GCA_003719395.1 Streptomyces altiplanensis | reverse complement strand
CCGCTCCGCCGCGCCCGAGCCCACGCCGCCGGCCGGCCCGCCCGCCAAGGTGTGCGTCGCCTGCCGCGCCGGCCGGATCGACACGGACGGCTACTGCGAGAACTGCGGCCACGCACAGCCGCGCGAGCGCGACCACATGGAGCAGGAGCTGGACGCGGTCGCCGCGGTCAGCGACCGCGGGCTGCGCCACCACCGCAACGAGGACGCGTTCGCGGTCTCGGCGGCGGCCCTGCCCGACGGTTCGCCCGCCGTCGTCGCGATCGTCAGCGACGGCGTGTCCCTCGGCGTCCGCCCCGACGAGGCGTCGGCGGCCGCCGCGAGCGCCGCCAACGAGGCCCTCCTGGAGTCACTGCCGCGCGGCACGCACCCGCAGCAGGCCATGCACGAGGCGATCGTCGCGGCGGCCGAGTCGGTCAACTCCCTGGCCGACGACTCCGCTCACACCGTGGAGCACGACCCGGGCCGGCACACGAACGCGCCCGCCTGCACCCTGGTCGGCGCGATCGTGGCGAGCGGTCTGCTCGTCGTCGGCTGGGTCGGCGACAGCCGCGTCTACTGGGTGCCCGACGACCGCACCGCGCCGCCCGCCCGGCTCACCGAGGACGACTCGTGGGCGGCCCAGATGGTGGCCGCGGGCCTGATGAACGAGGCGGAGGCGTACGCCGACGAGCGCGCCCACGCCATCACGGGCTGGCTCGGCGCCGACGCGTACGAACTGGAGCCGCACACCGCGTCGTTCAAGCCGGACCGGCCGGGTGTGGTGGTGGTGTGCACCGACGGCCTGTGGAACTACGCGGAAGCGGCGCAGGAGATGGCGCAGGCCGCACCGGCCGATGCCGCCGCCCGGCCGCTGCACTGCGCCCAGGTACTGGTGGGGCACGCGCTCGACGGCGGGGGCCACGACAACGTAACAGTGGCCGTGCTGCCGTTCGCCACGCCGGAGCAAGGGGCAGGATCGGCCTACGGCACGGCGTAGGGCCCCGCATTCCGACCGCACACGTCACTCTTTCCACGCCTTCACCGCCTCCACCGCCCGCTTCGTGGAGTCGAGTCCCGAGGAGCCGATTGACCATGGCCAACTTCTCCAAGTCGAACGTGCCCCAGTTCTCCGTCGACGTGTACCAGAACGAGTACCTGCCGGAGGGCGGCCGCGAGGTCAACGCGATCGTCACCGTGACCTCCACCGGGGGCGGCACGAGCGGCGGCACGCCCCTGGCGGGGGCCGGCGCCTCACCCGCGCGCATACCGGGGCAGGGGCCGAGCGCCGCCGTCGTGATCATGGTCGACTGTTCGGGCTCGATGGAGTACCCGCCGGCCAAGATGCGCAACGCGCGCGAGGCCACGGCAGCCGCCGTCGACACCTTGCGCGACGGCGTCGCCTTCGCGGTGGTCGGCGGCACGCACCTCGCCAAGGAGGTCTACCCGGGCAACGGCCGCCTCGCGACCGCGAGCGAGCTGACCAGGGCTCAGGCCAAGGAGGCCCTGTACGGGCTGAGCGCCGGCGGCGGCACGGCGATCGGCACCTGGCTGCGGCTGGCCGACCGGCTGCTCGGCACGGCCGAAGTCCCCATCAGGCACGGCATCCTGCTGACCGACGGGCGCAACGAGCACGAGTCCCCCAAGGACCTGCAGGCCGCGCTCGAAGCCTGTGCGGGCCGCTTCACCTGCGACGCGCGTGGCGTCGGTACGGACTGGGAGGTGAAGGAGGTCACCGGCATCGCCTCGGCGCTGCTCGGCACGGCCGACATCGTCGCCGACCCCGGCGGCCTGGCGGCGGACTTCACGCGGATGATGGAGAACGCGATGGGCAAGGAGGTCGCGGACGTGGCGCTGCGGCTGTGGACGCCCGTCGGCGCGGAGGTCAAGTTCGTCAAGCAGGTGGCGCCCTCCGTCGAGGACCTGACCGGCCGGCGCACCGTGGCGGGCCCGCGCGCCGGGGACTACCCGACGGGCTCCTGGGGCGACGAGTCCCGCGACTACCACGTGTGCGTCCAGGTGCCGGAGGCCGGCATCGGCCAGGAAATGCTGGCGGCCCGCGTCTCCCTCGTCCTCCCCGGCCCGTCGGGCGGTACGCCGCACACGCTCTCCCAGGGGCTCGTACGGGCGGTGTGGACGGACGACATGGTGGCGTCCACCTCCATCAACCCGCAGGTGGCGCACTACACGGGGCAGGCCGAACTGGCACAAGTCATCCAACAGGGGCTGGATGCTCGCAAGTCCGGCAATTCCGACGGGGCGACCGCGAAACTCGGCCGCGCGGTCCAGCTGGCCGCCGCTTCGGGCAACGCGGACACCGCAAAACTGCTTTCGAAGGTGGTGGACGTCGTCGACGCGGCGACGGGTACTGTGCGACTCAAAGCGAAGGTCGCAGAGGCGGACGAGATGACCCTCGAAACGCGCTCGACCAAGACAGTTCGCGTCAAGAAGTAACCAAACAGCTGCGTGAAGTAACGATTTACGGCCTTCGGGCCGAACGAGAGAGGGGGAAGCGCCGACATGCCGACCTGCCCGAACGGACACCAGTCGGGTTCCGACGACTGGTGCGAGGTCTGCGGCCACCGCATGGCCGGCGCCGTGCCGCCGCCCCCTCCGCCCCCGCCGCCCGCTCCCGGTTACGGATACCCGCAGGGCCCCGGCCCGGCCCCGGCCCCGGTTCGGGGTACGGCTTCCCGCCGCCGGGTCCGGACGCCACCGCCCAGGAGAGCTCTGCCCGCAGTGCCGCACCCCGCGCGAGGCCACGGCCCCGTTCTGCGAGGAGTGCCGCTGGAACTTCCTGACGAACACGGCGACCTCGTACACTCCGGTCGCCCCGCAGAACTCCGGCCCCGCTCCCGGCCGTGGCCCCGGTCCGGGCCCCGGCCCTGCTCCCGGTCCGGGCTCCGGCCTCAACCTGCCCCCCGGGTTCCAGGCGCAGACGCAGCGGCCTCCGCAGGCCCCTGATCCGTACGAGTACCAGAGCTCACGGCCGTCGCAGATGAACCGGCCCGCCGAACCGCTGGCACCCGAGCAGTCCGGCCATCAGGCCCCGCCGCGCCCCTTCCCGCCACGGGACCCTTTCCCGCCGCAGGGCCCTTTCCAGCCGGAGCAGCAACCGCAGCCGCAACCGCCGCAGCAGCCGGGTCCGCCGCCGCCCCCGCCGTTCCAGCAGCCGCCGCCGGCGCCCCCGCGGCGGGACGACAACGGGGACGACGACTGGACGCTGCCCCCGCCGTCGGCAACAACAGCAACAGCAACAGCAGGCACCCCAGCAGCCGCAGCAGCAGTACCAGGCGCCCGCTCCCGCCGGCTGGACGGCGACCGTGGGGCCCGACCGTGAGTACTTCATGGCGATGATGCAGCGCAGCGGCCCCGACGCGGCGGGCCTCAACCTGCCGGCGTACTCGCCCGAACAGCGCCGCCCGCTCACCGGCAACCAGGTCACCATCGGCCGCCGCCGCCACAGCACGGGCGAGGCCCCCGACATCGACCTGTCCGTGCCGCCGGAGGACCCGGGCGTATCGCACCAGCACGCGGTCCTGGTCCAGCAGCCCGACGGCTCCTGGGCCGTGGTCGACCAGAACTCGACCAACGGCACCACGGTGAACGGCGCCGAGGACCCGATCCAGCCCTACGTTCCGGTCCCGCTCCAGGACGGCGACCGCGTCCACGTGGGCGCCTGGACGACGATCACGGTCCGCCGGGACTGAGCGGCTCCGGGACCGGGGCCTCCGCGCCCCGGTCCCGGGCCCCGGTCAGCCCCCGGCCGCCGCCAGCGGCCACGCGTACGGCCCCCGCGGGTCGTCCAGCCACGCCCACACGCCGTGCTCGGTGACCGTGACGCCGAAGCGCTCGCGCCGGGGCCGCTTCTCGCGGTGCCACAGCGTGAGCGCGTCGTGCGGGTCCAGGCTGCCCGCGGTGAGGGCGAGCAGGAACCGGAACAGATCGTTCTCCAGCGCTCGGCGCGGCAGGCCCCCCAGGTTCCGGGGCGAGGGCCCCGCCGGGCCGCCGCGCAGCGGGACGAAGTACGCGGGGGTGTGCAGGAAGCGCCCCTCCGCGTGCGAGGCGTCCCGTACGTCCAGCGCGATCAGGCCGGTGGCCAGCGGCGCCAGGATCCGCGCCCCGGGTCGGCACTGGGCGAGCCAGGCACGCGGTACGGACGGCAGGGCGCAGGTCACGATGATCCGGTCGAAGGGAGCGCGGGACGGGCAGCCGCGCGCCCCGTCGCCGGTGATCACCGCCGGGTGGTACCCGGCCGCGTCCAGGTGCCTGCGCGCCGACTCCGTGATCTCCGGGTCGAGGTCGACTGTGGTCACCCGGTCGTCGCCGAGGCGGTGCGCGAGCAGGGCCGCGTTGTAGCCGGTGCCCGTGCCGATCTCCAGCACGGCGTCCCCGTCCCGTACCTCCAGCTCCTCCAGCATCCCCGCCATCAGCGACGGCTGGCTGCTGGAGGAGACCAGCTCGCCGTTGCGTATGCGGGTGGCCAGTGGGGTGTCCTCGTAGACGCCCTCGAGCCAGCGCGCCCGCCGTGCCGGATCGGGGTCCTCGCCCCACAGCCGCCGGTAGCCCGCCGCCCCGCCCGCGAAGTAGTACGGCACGAAGAGGTGGCGCGGGACCTCGGCGAAGGCCGCTCGCCAGGCCGGGTCGTCCAGGGCCCCGGCCGCCGTCATCTCCCGCACCAGTGCCGCGCGGGCCCCGGCGTACACCTCCGCGTCTGTGCCCATACGCCCACTGTCCCGCGGCGCGCGCCCGGAGGCGAGTGGCCCGGAACCCCGGGCGGGCGATGGTCCTAGGCCCCGGGTCCTCGGCCGCCCGGTCTGAGACGATGGACGGGTGAACGAGATTCCGCGCGGCACGCTTCAGGAGCAGACTTTTTACGAACAGGTCGGCGGCGAGGAGACTTTCCGGCGCCTGGTCCACCGCTTCTACCAGGGGGTCGCGGAAGACCCGCTGCTGAAGCCGATGTACCCGGAGGAGGACCTGGGCCCCGCCGAGGAGCGGCTCGCGCTCTTCCTGATGCAGTACTGGGGCGGCCCCCGCACGTACAGCGACGAGCGCGGCCACCCGCGCCTGCGGATGCGGCACGCGCCGTTCACCGTCGACAAGGCCGCGCACGACGCCTGGCTGAAGCACATGCGGGTGGCCGTCGACGAGCTGGGGCTGTCCGAGGAGCACGAGCGGCAGCTGTGGGACTACCTGACGTACGCCGCCGCTTCGATGCTGAACACCCCCGGCTGACCCGCACATTGCGGTGACCGGCGCCCGGAATCCGGTCACGATCGCGTCAAGTCCACCGGGCAAGCGGTTTCCTCCGCCACCCGACTCTGACAACATCCCCACAGACCAGTGGGGCGCGAGGCACCCCGGCGCGGCGGGTTCGAGTGCGGGTCCGGGTTCGGGGGGAACGGGTGGCTGGGTTCATATTTCTGCGCGTGCGCGCGCATCGGCTGCTGCTCGCCGCCGCACTGCTCTCCGTCCTCCTGACCACGGCCGTGCTCGCGACCCTCACCGCCTTCTCCGCCTCCATCGGTGACGCCGGGCTCCGCCATTCCCTGCGGACCGGGAACGCCGCGTCGGCAGCGCTGCTGATCAAGGCCGAGTCGCTGACCGGGCGGGCCGGGGCGGCCGACGGAGCGGCGGACGAAGCCGCGCTGGCCGGAGCGCGCGAGGCGTTCGACGGGCTGCCGGTGGAGCTGCGCAGGCTCGCCCGCTCCGGACCGTACGCCCTGCCCGCCACCCTCCGGTCGTCCGGCGCGAGTGCGGACGACCCCGACCTCACGCACCTCGCCTCCCTCGACCGCTCGCGGGTACGGCTGACGGCGGGCGCCTGGCCCCGGGAACAGCCGGGCCCCGACCACGACGTGGCGCTGCCCGAAGCGGTCGCCGAGGAGCTGAAGGTGCGGCCGGGCGGGGAGGTGTTCCCGCTCACCGACCGGCTCGGCGGCCCGGACCTCAAGATCCGCATCACCGGTCTCTACCGGCCCGTCGACCGGACCGATCCGTACTGGCAGCTGGACGAGCAGGGCGGCCGGGGCGTCAGCAAGCTCGCCTTCACGACCTACGGCCCGCTGCTCGCCGGCCCCGCGCTCATGGACTCGGGCCGGGTCAGCGCGGGCCAGGTCGGCTGGCTGGCGACCGCCGACTTCCGTACCGTCACCACCGACCGGATCGGTCCGCTGCGCAGGGCCGCGAAGGGCAGCCCGGCGCACCTCGACGCGCGGGAGCCGCTCAAAGGCAGGGTCTCCGTCCGTACCGCGCTGCCCGAGGTGCTCGACCGGTCGGAGCGCTCGCTCCTGGTCTCGCGTTCGACGCTGCTGATCGTCTCGCTCCAGCTGGTGCTGCTCGCCGGTTACGCGCTCCTGCTCGTCGCCCGCCTGCTCAGCGCCGAACGGGCCGGCGAGACCGCCCTGTTGCGGGCCCGCGGCGGCTCCCGGCGGCGCATCACCGTGCTCGCCGCCCTCGAAGCCGTGCTGCTGGCCGTGCCCGCCGGGCTGAGCGCGCGCTGCTCGCGGGGCCGCTGACCCGGCTGATCGCGGGCCAGGGGTCGCTGTCCCGGATCGGGCTGCGCCTGGACACCGCCCCGACCGGGCAGGTCTGGCTGGTCGGCGCGGCGGTGGCGGTCGGCTGCGCCGCGGCCGTGGTGGCTCCGGCGCTGGGCGCGGGCGGCGGGGAGAGCGGCCGTGCCCGTGCGCTGCCCGGCCCGTTGCGGGCGGGCGCGGACCTCGGCCTCGTGGTGATCGCCGGTGTCGCGTACTGGCAGCTCGACCGGCAGACCTCGGGCAGCGGCGCCCTCGGCGGCGACCGCGAGGGCCGGCTCGGCATCGATCCGCTGCTGGTCGCGGCCCCCGCGCTGGCGCTGCTGGCCGGCACGCTGCTCACCCTGCGGCTGCTGCCGCCCGTCGCCCGCCTCGCCGAGCGCCGCGCCGCCCGGGGCAGGGGCCTGTCCGTCGCGCTGGCGGGCTGGGCAGCTCAGCCGCCGTCCGATGCGCGGCGCGGGCCCGGTGCTGCTGCTCGTGCCGGCCGTGGCGATGGGCATGCTGGCGATCGGCCAGGGGGCGACCTGGGACCGTTCGCAAGGCGACCAGGCGGACTTCCGCGCGGGTGCGCCGATACGCGTACTGGGCAGCCGCACCGCGCAGTTGGGCCAGGGCGGGGTGTACGACGGGATGCCGGGCGTGCGCTCGGCGGCGCCCGCCACCCGTACCGGCCTGGAGTTGTCCGACGGCCGCTCCGCGACCGTCCTCGCCCTGGACACCGCGCTCGCCGCCTAGGGGCTGCGGCTGCGCGACGACCTGGCCGGCGGCGAGGACCCGGACCGCGTGATCGGCGCCCTGCGGGAGCCGGGGCAGCGGCCCGCCGCGCGCGGCGGGCTGCTGCTGCCCGGGGACACCGCCCGGCTCGCCCTCGACGCGACGTTCCGCTCGACGGGCCCGGCCGCCGGCGACGGCCCGGGACCGGTCCTGCGGCTCACGCTGGCGGACCGCTACGGCGTGCCGCTACCGGCTGTCGGCGGGACAGCTGCGGCCCGGCGACCGCCCGCACACCTACAGCGTGGACATCGCCGGCGCGGCGGACGCCCCCCGAGGGGAGGCCGGCCGGCCCGCTGGCGCTCCACGCGATCGACATCGACCAGGAGCTGCTGGACGTCACCGGTTCCCGCGAGCGGCTGACCATCGGCGCCGTACGGTCCCTCGGCGCGGACGGAGCCTCCCGTGAGGTGCCGCTGCCCGAGGGGCTGAAGTGGCACGCCAAGGCGTCCATCGGCTCGACGAGCCGCGCGGCCGTCGACGTCATGCCGGGCGTCGGACGACTGGACTCCTCCGCGGCCGAACCGCTGGATCTCACGTACACCACGGGCAGGCCGAAGAACCCCGGCAGCCCGTTCGCCGACCCGCAGGCCGTCAACGTCCGGATCACCACCGGCACCGGCGCCGCGAAGCCGCCGCTGCCCGCCGCCGTCGTGACCGACCGGTTCCTGGACTCCAGCGGCGCCGAGGCCGGTTCCCTCCTGGAGATCCCGCTGGCGGGCGAGTCCGTGAAGGTGAGGATCGCCGCAGTCGTACGGGAACTGCCGACCACGGGGCCGAGCACCCGCACCCTCGCGCAGGCCAAGGACCCCGAGGCCGAGGGCGGCGCGGTCCTGCTCGACCTGCGCGCCGTCAACCGGGTGCTCGCCGCGCTGCCCGACGCCTCGCTCCCGCCCACCGAATGGTGGCTGTTCACCGAACCCGGCGCGTCCGGCGACGTGGCGTCCGCGCTGCGCGAGCGGCGCGACCTGGACCCCGCGCAGGTCCAGGTGCGCGAGGAGATCGCCCGGGAGCTGCACGACGACCCGCTGGGCGCGGGTCCGCAGGCGGCGCTGCTCGCGGCCGCCGTCGTCGCGGCGGCGCTGGCCGCCGTCGGGTTCTCGGTCAGCGTGGCGGGGTCGCTGCGGGAACGTTCCGCCGAGTTCGCCGTACTGCGCGCCCTGGGCACGCCCCGGCGCCGGCTCGCGCGCCTGCACGCCGCCGAACAGGGCCTGCTGATCGGCCTGGCGCTGCTCGTCGGTCTGGCCCTGGGCACCGTGCTGACGCGCGCCGTGGTCCCGCTCGTCGTGCTCACCGAGCAGGCCGCCCAGCCCGTCCCGCACGTCCTGGTCGAGCTGCCCGCGGGGCAGGTGGCGGCGCTGCTGGCCGGCGTGGCCGCCGTACCCCTGCTGATCGTGGCGGCGCTCGCGCTGCGCCGCGGCGTTCCGGCGACCGCGCTGCGCATCCGAGGAGGCAACTGACATGGGCGGTGTGGGCGAAGTGGGCGGCACGGGTGACGCAGGCGGCACGGGCGGCGCCGGGAGGAAGGCTGCCGCCCCCTGGGTCCGCACCCGGCTGCGTGCCGCGCCCGGCTCGGCGCTCGCGCTCACGCTGCTCGTACTGCTCCACCTCGGCCCTCGCGGCGGCGTTCCCGCGCGCGGTCGACGCGTACGAGGACCGGGGCCTGCGCCACGCGGTCACCGAAGCGTCGGCCCGCCAGAGCGTCGTCGAGCTGACCAGCGACCTGTCGGACCCCGCGGTCGATCCGGCGCGGCGCGACGAGTACGCCCGGCCCGCGCTCATGGCCGAGCAGTACCGCAGGGCGACGGCGCTGCTCCCGGACGGGCTGCGGGCCGATGCCCGGCAGTCGGCGTACGGCGTGCGCACCATCGAGCCGTTCGTCGCGGACGACCCCTGGCTGCCCCGCCCGGACGGTCTGCCGCCCATGTTCTCGCTGAGCACCCAGTCGGCGCTGCCCGAGCACTCCCGGCTGCGCGAGGGGCGGCTGCCCCGGGCCGAGGCCGGCGCGGTCACCTGGCGGACGCGCGCGGTGGAGGCGGCGGTCACCGCCGCGACCGCCGAGGCGCTGAAGCTCAAAATCGGCTCGACGGTCCACGTCGACTCGCCCGTGCAGAGCGAGGACCTCGCGGTGACCGTCACCGGGATCGTCGAACCGCGCCTGCCCGAGCTGAGCTACTGGTCCGTCGAACCGCTGCTGCGCACCCCCGGCCTGAAGGTGAAGCCCGGCGGGGGCGACCCGGAGCGGTACTGGGTCGCGGCGCTGCTGCTGGCCCCCGACGCCGGCCCCGCGGTCTTCGGCATCGACCCGAGACCCGAGCTGTACTGGCGCTTCGCCCCCCGGGCCGACGTGTTGACGGCCGGTGAACTGCCCACGCTCAGAACACGTGTCGCCTCCCTCGAACACGGGCCGGACCTGGCCCGGATGAGCGCCGGGGCCGTACCCGGCGTGAGGGTCGACTCCCGGCTCGACGACATCTTCGCCT
>RHMC01000214.1 GCA_003719395.1 Streptomyces altiplanensis | reverse complement strand
GGCGCGTTCGCCCTCGATCTGCTGGTCGTGCTGGACGCCCCGCAGCTGGACGTGGAGAGCGCCGCGGTCCTCGTGGAGTCGCTGGCGGACGGCACCCGGCTCGTCCTCAGCGGCGATCCCAACGTGCTGCCGTCCGCGGGCGCGGGCCGGGTCTTCGCGGACCTGCTGGCCTCCCGCGCGTGCCCGCACATCGTCTCGCGTACGCCCGACCCCGGCCCGATCGGCGAGCTGGTCTCCGGTGTCGGGATCGGCGAGCTGAACCAGGTCGAGGCGCCCGGCAGGGAGGTGGTGATCGTTCCGGTCCGTGACGCCGGGGAGGCCGTGCACCGGACCGTCCAGCTGGTCGCCGATTCGGTGCCGCGCGCCTTCGGGGTGTCCGCCGCGCAGACCCAGGTGATCACCCCCGGGCACGGCGGTTCCGCGGGCACCCGCGCGCACAATGCCGGCGCTCAAGCAGCGGCTCAACCCCGCCCGGGCCGGTTCGGCGGCTTCGACCCGGGGGACCGGGTCGCCCACGTCCCGGCGCCCGGCAGGACGCTGCCCGGCACGGTCGTCTCGGCGGACGCCGACGGCCTGCACCTCGACTGCGAGGGCCACGCCGTCGTCGTACCGAAGGACCGGGTGGAGACCGAGGTACGGCACGCCTGGGCGCTCACCGCGCACCAGGCGACCGGGATGCGGTGGCCCGCGGTCGTGGTCGTCCTGCCCGGTGACGCCGCCCCTGCGCTGGACCGCCCGTGGATCTACACCGCGTTCAGCCGCGGGGAGCGGCACCTGTCCGTGGTCCACGGCGTCGACCAGGCACTGCCCCGCGCGGTGGCCGAGATCCCGGACCGGCCCCGCACCACGCGGCTGCGCACCCTGCTCCAGCCCCCCGCCGCACGGCCGGACGATCAGCAGGGCGAGCAGGCCCGCCCCTTAGGGAGGCTGCGGAGACCGACGGTCAGCGCTGGTCGTGGCCGTCGGCCTCGTCCAGCTCGTCGTCGAAGACGGAGCTGACGTCGAAACGGCACACGACCCGCTGCGGATCGGCCTGCTCGAAGGGGGCGTTCAGCCACTCCCCCGGCTCGGGCAGGTCCTCCGCGGCGGCGACCCACAGGGTGGAGTCACCCTCCTCCAGCCCGAATTCCTTGTGCCGGGAGGCGATTTCGTCCGGCTCGTACTCGCCGAAGAGCACGCCCAGGGCGGCATGGACGCTGCCGCCGACGATCGCCGCCGTGCCGTTCCGCTCGTCGGTGTCGAGATCGGTGTCGGCGTCGATCACCGGGCCGGCGACGTCCGGGTCGAGATCGGCGATCCGCTGTGCCTGGGCGAGCAGCCGTTTCGTCTCCACCACCGCGTAGTCGCGACGGATGAGGACGGTCACCGCATTGGGCTCCTCGGGCCCGGTGTACGGCGGCATGGAGTCGTCCGACCCCGGGATCTCGAAGGGCGTGACCTCGTCGTACCGGTCGTAGAGCCGCTCGTCGTACGCCTCGGCGGCCGCGGCGAGCTCGTTGAACGCGTCGTAGACGGCCGGGTCGTCGTCCCCGGTGCGGCGTTCGACCGCGTCGAGGTGACGGTCGAGCGCGACTTTGACCGCCTCGGCGGCGGCGCGTACCTCGGCAGCGGTGGGATGCGCAGCATCAGACATAGTGCAGACGCTATCCGTACTGGGGCTCTGCCCGCACAATAGATGCGATGCCGGAATACGAATTTGTCGACGTGTACGTACCTCGCGGGGTCTCCCGCAAGGACGCGACCCGTCTGCTGACCGACCATGCCGAGTACGGACACTGGGAGTTGGACCGACTGAGTCTGCACCGGGACGGCAGCCGCCGCGTGCGGCTGCGCAGGCGGATCATCCGCCAGCTTCGCGCCACCTGGTGAAGACGGAACGGGCCCCGCGATCGTGGGGCCCGCTCCGTTCCTGCCGGCGCTTTTCCTGCGTTACGCCGCGGAACGCGCCCTGCGGTACAGCACCGCACCGGCCAGCAGCAGCCCCGCCCCGGCCGGGACGATCACGCCGAGCGGAGCCGCCGGCGCCGGTCTGGGCGAGCGCTTCGGTGCCCTTGGGCTGGGTGACGGTCCGGGTGTCCGGTTCGTTCGGGGTGCCCGGCTTGTCGGGCGTCGCCGGCTCCTCCGGCTCCGCGGGCGCGTCCGGCTTCTCGGGGGTTTCCGGCGAGCCCGGGTTGCCCGGCTCCTCCGGCTCCCCGGGATTGCCCGGCTCCTCCGGCTCTCCGGGGTTGCCCGGCTCCTCCGGCTCGCCCGGCGGTTCCTCGGTGCCCGGCCCCGGCGGAGTCCCGGTGGAGCCGTTGCCGCAGTCGTTGCCCACGGCGGGGTTGGCGAGACCGCCGACGGTGACGCTGTTTCCGCAGACGTTCACGGGGGCGTCGACCGGCACCTGGACGTGGTTGCCCGAGCCGACACCGGGGGAATTGCCCGCGTGCCCCTCGGCTGCCGCTCCGCCCCCGTTGTGGTTCTTGCCGGGCTTCGAGCCCTTCGAGTCATTGGCGCAGCGGTTGCCGACGGCGGGATTGAGCACCCCGACGACATTCACAGTGTTTCCGCACACATTGATCGGAGCGTTCGCCGGAGCCTGCACGGAATTCCCGGACAGTACGCCCGGGGAATCCGATGCGGATCCTTCGGCCCCCGAGCCGGCGTGCGCGTTTCCGCCCCCCACAGCCAGCAGACCGCTCGCGGCCGCCATGGTGATCAGGCTGTTTCTCGTTACCTGACGCATTCGTACGTTCCCCTGCCTCTTGCCTTCACCGAATACCCACGGGACGTTGCCGACCGCAGGCCGAACGCCCGGCGACCCCGGAGTGCATGGCGCGCACTCCGGGGCCGCCCGGGACTCAGACCCTTACGGGTTCGTGCCCAACGTCACTTGTTGATGCAGTAGTTGCCGAAGGTGGGGTTCAGCAGCCCGATCACGGAGACCGTGTTGCCGCACGCGTTCACCGGCACGTGGATCGGGACCTGGGTGACATTGCCCGAAAGCACGCCGGGGGAACCGACAGCAGCACCCTGGGCACCCGAGTCAGCAACGGCCATGCCCGCGCCGGCGAGAACCAGACCACCAGTAGCAGCCGCAGCAGCGACGACCTTCTTGATCATTACTTTTCCTCCTTGTTGGCAAATGCGGTTCAGCCGCGAACCACACCCCTTGTAACGAAGGGAAAGCAATTGGGCTACTAGCGTATGGTCGCATTCACTCTTTTCGGTTAAATAGCACACTCGGCCGATTATTTGGATTTTCGTTTCAGCAGTTGTCCAGGAAGCGGTCCAGGACGCGCACGCCGAACTTCAGCCCGTCCACCGGAACCCGCTCGTCGACGCCGTGGAACATTCCGGCGAAGTCCAGCTCGGGCGGCAGCTTCAGCGGCGCGAAGCCGAAGCAGCGGATCCCGAGGTCGTCGAAGGACTTGGCGTCGGTCCCGCCGGAGAGCATGTACGGGACGGCGCGCGCGATGGGGTCCTCGGCCCTGAGCGCCACCTGCATCGCGTCGACGAGATCCCCGTCGAAACTGGTCTCCAGGGCCTTGTCTCCGTGCACGTCCTCGCGCCGCACGCGCGGGCCGAGGATCCGGTCGAGGTCGGCGAGGAACTCGTCCTCGTACCCGGGCAGGAAGCGCCCGTCGACGTGCGCGGTCGCCTGCCCGGGGATCACGTTCACCTTGTAGCCCGCGCCGAGCATGGTCGGGGCGGCGGAGTTGCGCAGCGTGGCACCGATCATCTTCGCGATGCCGCCGAGCTTGGCGAGCGTCGCGTCCATGTCCTCGGGGTCGAGCGGGGTGCCGAGCGCGTCCGAGAGCTCGTCCAGGAAGGACCGCACGGTCTTGGTGACCCGCACCGGCCACTTGTGCCGCCCGAGCCGCCCCACGGCCTCGCACAGCTCGGTGATCGCGTTGTCGCTGTTGGTCATCGAGCCGTGGCCGGCCGTGCCGTCCACGGTGAGCCGCATCCAGTGCATGCCCTTCTGCGCCGTCTCGACGAGGTAGAGCCGCAGGTTCTCGTTGACGGTGAAGGAGAAGCCGCCGACCTCGCCGATGGCCTCCGTGACGCCGTCGAAGAGATCCGGGTGCTTGTCGACGAGATGCCGGGCCCCGTACGTGCCGCCCGCCTCCTCGTCGGCGAGGAAGGCCAGCACGATGTCGCGCGGGGGCTTGCGGCCGCTGCGCATCCTGTCGCGCACGACCGCGAGGGTCATCGCGTCCATGTCCTTCATGTCGACCGCGCCCCGGCCCCACACGCAGCCGTCCGCGATCTCGCCCGCGAAGGGGTGGTGCGTCCAGTCCTGGGCGTTGGCCGGTACGACGTCGGTGTGCCCGTGGATGAGCAGTGCGGGCTTGGACGGGTCCTCGCCCTCGATCCTGGCCACGGTGGAGGCCCGTCCCGGGTGGGACTCGAAGATCTGCGGTTCGAGCCCCACCTCGGCGAGCTTCTCGGCGACGTACTCCGCCGCGGCGCGCTCTCCCGGCCCCGAGTGGTCTCCGTAGTTGCTGGTGTCGATCCTGATCAGGTCACGGCAGAGATCGACGACCTCGTCCTCGCCCGGAACCGTCCGGTCCGTCTTCGACTCGCTCACGCTGCTTCCTCCCACTGGCGTTGCTGGTGGTCGCCCTCATCCTCCCGCTGCCGGTCAGGGGGTGTGATCAGGGGGTCTGAATGTTTGCTATGGTTTTCCACGTCGGAACGGCCCAGGGCCGCGAGACAGACACCTTGTCCGGGTGGCGGAATGGCAGACGCGCTAGCTTGAGGTGCTAGTGCCCTTTATCGGGCGTGGGGGTTCAAGTCCCCCCTCGGACACCAGCGAAGAACCCCCAGTGGAACTGGGGGTTCTTCTGTTTTCAGTGCCCTCTGGTGATCCACTCCTGGAGGTGCGGGGCCTCCGCGCCGATGGTGGTCCCGTCGCCGTGGCCGGTGCGGACGGCCGTGTCCGGCGGCAGGGTGAGCAGCCGGTCGCGGATCGAGTCGATGATCGTCGGGAAGTCCGAGAAGGACCGGCCGGTGGCGCCGGGGCCGCCGGCGAAGAGGGTGTCGCCGGTGAAGACGGTGGCCAGCTCCGGGGCGTACAGGCAGACCGCGCCGGGGGCGTGTCCCGGGGTGTGCAGGACGGTCAGTGCGGTGCCGGCGACGGTGAGGGCCTGGTGGTCGGCGAGTTCGCCGTCGGGAGCACGGCCGGGGTGGGTGTGCTTCCACAGGGGCAGGTCGTCGGGGTGCAGGAGGATCGGTGCGCCGGTGGCGGCGGCGAGGGCCGGTGCCGCGTCGATGTGGTCGTTGTGGGCATGGGTGCAGACGATGGCGCGCAGGGTGCGGCCGCCGAGGGCGGCCAGGATGGCACCGGCGTCGTGGGCGGCGTCGATGACGATCGCCTCGGTGTCGTCGCCGACGATCCAGACGTTGTTGTCGACCTCCCAGGTGCCACCGTCGAGGGAGAAGGTGCCGGAGGTGGTCAGGTGGTCGATGCGTACGGACGCGGATGCGGATGTCATGCGAATTCCACCACCGAGCGCAGTACGTCGCCCTGGTGCATGCGGGTGAAGGCCTTCTCGACGTCGCCGAGGCCGATGGTCTCGGTGACGAAGGCGGCGAGGTCGATGCGGCCCTGCTGGTGCAGGTCGATCAGCATCGGGAAGTCGCGGGAGGGCAGGCAGTCGCCGTACCAGGAGGACTTGAGGGCTCCGCCGCGGCCGAAGACGTCGATCAGAGGGAGGTCGAGCCGCATGTCGGGGGTGGGGACGCCGACGAGGACGACGGTGCCGGCCAGGTCGCGGGCGTAGAACGCCTGCTGGTACGTCTCGGGGCGGCCCACCGCCTCGATGACCACGTCGGCGCCGAATCCGCCGGTGAGCTCGCGGACGGCCTCGACGGGGTCGGTGGAGCGGGAGTTGACGGTGTGGGTGGCGCCCATGGTGCGGGCGGTCGCCAGTTTGCGGTCGTCGATGTCGACCGCGATGATCTTCGACTCGCCCGCGAGCCGGGCGCCCACGATCGCCGCGTCGCCGACGCCGCCGCAGCCGATGACGGCGACCGAGTCGCCGCGGGTGACCTGGCCGGTGTTGAGGGCGGCGCCGATGCCCGCCATGACGCCGCAGCCCAGCAGCCCGGCGACGGCGGGCGAGACGGCGGGGTCGACCTTGGTGCACTGGCCGACCGCGACCAGGGTCTTCTCGGCGAACGCGCCGATGCCGAGCGCCGGGGACAGCTCGGTCCCGTCGAGCAGGGTCATCTTCCGCTTCGCGTTGCGGGTGTCGAAGCAGTACTGGGGGCGGCCGCGCAGACAGGCCCGGCACTGGCCGCACACCGCGCGCCAGTTGAGGACGACGAAGTCGCCGGGGACGACGTCGGTGACGCCCTCGCCGACCGTCTCGACGATGCCCGCCGCCTCGTGGCCGAGGAGGAAGGGGAAGTCGTCGTTGATGCCGCCCTGCTTGTAGTGCAGGTCGGTGTGGCAGACCCCGCACGCCTGGATCTTCACGACGGCCTCGCCGGGACCGGGGTCGGGGACCAGGATCGTCTCCACCCGCACCGGCTCGTTCTTCCCCGGGGCGATTACCCCCTGGACCTGCTGTGTCATCCGTGAACTTCCTTCCTCGGGCGTGGAGTACGGGTACCGCATCCGCACCGTACTCGCTCTACAGACCGGCGTCGTAGACCCGCTGCCCGCCCACGTAGGTGCCGACGACGCGGGTCTCGGCGATCTCCCCGGGCGGCGCCGCGTACGGGTCGCGGTCCAGCACCACCAGGTCGGCGAGGGCTCCGGCGCGGACGCTGCCGGTGTCGTCGAGGTGGTTCACGTGGGCGGAGCCCGCCGTGTACGCGGCGAGGGCGGCGGTCAGGCCGATGCGCTGGCCGGGGAGGAAGGCGGGTCCGGTGCCGCCCGGCACGACGCGGTTGACCGCGGTGTGGATGCCGTGCAGCGGGTCGGGGCTGCTGACCGGCCAGTCGCTGCCCGCCGCGAGGGTGGCACCGGAGCGCAGCAGCGCCGCGAAGGGGTACTGGTGGCCGCCCGCTCCGGGCCGAGGAAGGGGATGGTCAGTTCGTCCATCTGCGGTTCGTGCGCGGCCCACAGGGGCTGGACGGTGGCGGTGGCGCCGAGCTGCCGGAAGCGGCCGATGTCGTCGGGGTGGACGACTTGGAGGTGCGCGAGGTGGGGGCGGGTGTCGCGCCATCCGTTGGCGGTGCGGGCCGCCTCGACCGCGTCCAGGGCTTCGCGTACGGCGCGGTCGCCGAGGGCGTGGAAGTGGGTCTGGAAGCCGAGGGCGTCGAGCTCGGTGACGTACCGGCGCAGGTCGGCGGGGGCGATGAAGCTGGTGCCGCGGTTGGCCGTGGGGCAGCCGCAGCCGTCCAGGTACGGGGCGAGGAGGGCCGCCGTGCCCGTCTCGGCGACTCCGTCCACCATGATCTTCACCGATCCGGCGCGGAACCGGCCGTGGCTCAGTTCCTCGCGGCGGGCGACGAGTCCGGGGATCTGCTCGGCGCCGCGGTCGCGGTCCCACCACAGGGCGCCGGTGACGCGGGCGGTGAGCGATCCGTCGCGGGCGGCGGCGACGTACGCGTCGGAGGGGTCGTCCATCGCGCCGAAGGTTCCGACGATGGCGTCCTGCCAGGCGGTGATGCCGTACGAGTGGAGCAGCGCTGGGCGCGGAGCAGGGCGGCGAGCCGGTCGGCGGGCGTGGAGGGCGGGGTGAGGCGGGCGACCAGGTCCATGGCGCCCTCCTGGAGGAGGCCGGTGGGCTCGCCGCGGGTGTCCCGTTCGATGCGGCCGTCGGCGGGGTCGGGGGTGGTGCGGTCGATGCCGGCGAGGTCCAGGGCGCGGCTGTTGGCCCAGGCTCCGTGGTGGTCGCGGTTGGGGAGGTAGACGGGCCGGTCGGGGACCACGGCGTCAAGCAGGTCCTTGGTGGGGCTGCCTCCTTCGAAGGCCTCCATGGACCAGCCGCCACCGGTGATCCACTCCTCTTCGGGGCGGGACCGGGCGTACGCCCGTACGGCGGCCACTGTCTCAGCGGCGGTACGGGAGCCGGTCAGGTCGCACTGGGCCAGTTCCAGGCCGGCCGGGACGGGGTGGATGTGGGCGTCCTGGAAACCGGGGAGGAGCAGTTTCCCGGCGAGGTCGACGACTTCGGTCTTCGGGCCGACGAGGTCGCGGATCTCGTCGTGGCCGACGGCGGTGATGCGCTCGCCCGTGACGGCGACGGTGGTGGCGCGGGTGCGGGCGGCGTCCAGGGTGAGGACGGGGCCGTTGGTGAAGACAAGGTCGGCGGGAGAGTGGTGGGGCATGTGCGGTTCCAATCGGGGCGGGCCGGTGCGGTGGTCAGGCGGGTTCGGTGGCGGTGGGGGCGGTCGGAGCGGTGGTGCGGCCGGTGACGAAGTACGGAGATTTCCTTACCCACTTGGCCCAGGCCGCGGCTGCCACTCCGCTGAGCAGCATGAGCGCCGGGCACAAGAGCATGAACCAGCCGTTGTCCGGGCTGACTTCGAAGTGGTCGGCGGAGGTGTAGAACGTCCAGCTGAGGTAGGTGCCGAGGCCGAGCAGTACGGCGGCGCCGAGCGCGGGCAGCACCACGGCGCGCAGCGCTTCGAGGGGGCCCTCGCGCAGCGCGCCGCGGAAGCGGACGACGGCCGCCAGGGCGGTCAGGGCGTAGGAGAGGGAGACGACGATGCCGATCGCGTTGACCGAGGCGAGGACGAGGTCGCCGATGCGGGGAATGACGAGGGAGAGCACGGCGACGGCGGCGGCGAGCCGCGATCGCCAGGGTTCCGGCGGCCGGGGTTCCGTAGCGGGGGCTGACCCTGGTCCACAGGGGTCCGAGCGTACGGTCGCGGCTCATCGCGAACATGGCGCGGACGGTGGGGATCACGCCGGACTGGAGCGAGGCGACGGCGGAGAAGGTCAGCGCGACGAGGGGGAGCGCGGCGAGGGGCTGGTCGGCGAGGCGTTCGCCGAAGTAGACGAGGCCTTGGGCGCCGTGGCCGACCAGCTCCTCGTGGGACAGGACCCGCTGGAAGGCGAAGGAGCCGAGCAGGAACAGGACCAGCATGGTGGCGAGGGTCGTCAGGCCGGCGCGGGAGGCGTCGCGCGGGTCGCGGACCTCCTCGTTGACGCTGAAGGTCGACTCGAAGCCCCAGTAGCAGAAGACCGAGAGGAGGAGCCCCTGGGCCAGGGCCTGTCCGGAGGGGAGGGTGAAGGGATTGAGCCAGTCCCAGCTGAAGGGGTGGGGGCCGACGGCGAGTCCGTATCCGCAGAAGCCGAGCAGGACGGCGTACTCGAAGGCCAGCAGGTACTTCTGGAGGTTCGCGGCGGACCGGGTCCCGGTGACGGCGGTGAGGGTGACGGCGATCAGGACCAGGATGCCGAGGGAGGTGGCCTGGGCGGTGGAGTCCGGGTCCAGGCGCAGTCCCGCGACGGTGCGCAGGTCCGCCTCGCCGGCCAGGTGCAGCAGGGCGGAGCCGGTGACGGCCGTGGTGTAGGCGAGGAAGACGACCGTGGCGACGACGCCGGTCCAGCCGGTCAGAAAGCCCAACCAGGGGTTGAGGGAGCGGCCGACCCAGGCGTAGCCGTTGCCCATGCTGGGCTCGTCCTTGTTGAGGCGGGTGTACGCGCTCGCGATGCAGAGGACGGGGAGGAAGGCGAGCAGCATGACGGCGGGGAGGTGGAGGCCGACGGCGCTCGCGGTGACGCCCAGGCCGATGCCGATGCTGGTGGTGGCCGCGGTGGAGGAGGAGGCGATGGCGATGCCGTCCAGTACGCCGAGGCTCTTCCTCAGGGGTGCGGGGTGGCCGGCCGGCGGGTGCTCGAGGTGGGG
>RHMC01000213.1 GCA_003719395.1 Streptomyces altiplanensis | reverse complement strand
GCTCCCGCCCTCCGCGCCGGAGGAGAGCCCGAGCGCCGCCAGGCCCGCGCAGACCGCGGCCACCGCGCCCCACTCCGTACGGCTGAGGCGGACCCGCAGCACACGGGCGGCGGCCACCGCGCTGACGGCGAGGCTCGCGGCCTGGGCCGCCTCGACGGCGTAGAGGGGGATGGTGAGCAGGGCGACGACCTGGAGCGCGAAGCTGAGACCGTAGAGGGCGAGACCGGCGGTGTACCGCCACTGGCGCAGGGAGCGCAGCAGCAGCTTCACGTCGACTCCGCTGCCGGTGCCGCGCGGCGCGGCGCGGGTCGCGACGGCCTGGAGGACGGAGGCCGTACCGATGCAGACCGCCGAGCAGAGTGCGCAGATCATCCCAAGGAGCACAAAACGACTCTAGAGGGGAAGGGAACGCGCACCGGGTTCCAGTGGCGGAAGCGGGCCATCTAGTCTGTCGGACGGTCCGAAGGATCTGTTCGAACGACGGGGAGGGGACCGGAACATGGCGGTACGACGGCGCAAACTGAGGTCGGGCACCGTGCTGCTCGGCGGCATGGGCGTCCTCGCGGCGACGCTCACCGCCTGCGGCTCGGAACCCGACCGGCGGTGCGTGGACCCGAAGACCCACAAAGTGCTGCCCGACTACAAGTGCGACGACGACAGCGCCGGCAGGTACTACTACGGCGGCCACGTCAGCAGCGGCAAGGTCACGGACGGCAGCTTCGACAAGTCCGCCGTCGACCGGGGCGGCTTCGGTTCCGGCTCCGGTTCCGGCGGCGGCTGACGGACCGTGGAATCTCCAGGCACCCCGGGTACTCACCGATGAAGCGACACACGATCGAACCCCGCCCCGGCTGGCAGCGGACCGTCGAGGAGCAGGGCCTCGTCTATCCGCTGACCCGCTTCCCCGACGGGTCGCTGCGCCCGTACTGGGACGAGAGCGCGTACTACGAATTCTCGCTGCCCGAGGTCGAGGCGATGGAGGAGGTCGTCGAGGAACTGCACGCCATGTGCCTGGCCGCCGCCGCGCACATCGTCGAGCACGACCGCTTCGCCGACCTCGGCATCACGGACCCCAAACTGGCCTCGCGCGTGGCCGTCTCCTGGCACCGACGGGCCGAACTCCCCTCCGTCTACGGGCGGTTCGACCTGCGGTACGACGGCACGGGCCCCGCCAAGATGCTGGAGTACAACGCCGACACGCCCACCTCGCTGGTGGAGGCGGCCAGCCCGCAGTGGTTCTGGATGGAGGAGCGCTTCCCCGGCGCCGACCAGTGGAACTCCCTGCACGAGCGGCTCGTCGACGCGTGGCGGCGCCAGGCGCCGCTCCTGCCGCCCGGGCCGCTGCACTTCGTCCACTCGGAGGGCGACGAGCTCGGCGAGGACCTGATGACGGTGGCGTACCTGCGTGAGACCGCCCAGCAGGCCGGCATCGCCACCGAGGCGCTGTCCGTCGAACAGATCGGCTGGGACCGGCTCTCGGGCCGCTTCGTCGACGGCCGTCTGCGCTTCATCCGCAGCTGCTTCAAGCTCTACCCGTGGGAGTGGCTGACGACCGACCGCTTCGGCCCGCACGTCCTGGACACCCTCGACAACGGCGGCGGCACCGGCACCACCTGCTGGATCGAGCCGGCCTGGAAGATGCTGCTCTCCAACAAGGCGCTGCTGGCGATCCTCTGGGAGCTCTACCCCGGCCACCCGAACCTGCTCGCCGCGTACCTCGACGGCCCCCGCGAACTGGCCGCCGCCCGACGGCCCCGGGTACGTCGCCAAGCCGCTGCTCGGCCGCGCGGGCGAGGGCGTCACGGTCCACGGGCCGGGCGCGGCCCCCGCTCCGGCCGCGGGCGGACAGCCCCTCTGCTACCAGGAACTGGCCCCGCTGCCCGACTTCGACGGCAACCGCGTGGTGCTCGGAGCGTGGGTCGTCGGGAACGAGGCGGCCGGCCTCGGCATCCGCGAGTCGTCGGGCCTGATCACGGACGAGTACGCCCGCTTCCTGCCCCACGTCATTCTCTGAGAGCCGGCGGCGGGCCGGGGCGTCAGCCCAATGGGCCACTCCGCGTGCAGCGCGCCGCTCCGAAGGACACTCTGCTCACGTGGACCGGGGTGAGGTCCAGGGGAGGGCCCGCTCAGGCCCGGCGCACCTGCCGGGCCCTCACTCTCCAGGAGTTCGCATGCCCGCACGCACCGTCAAGGCAGCGCTCGCGCTCGCCGTCGTCTCCTCGCTGGCCCTGGCAGCCGGCCCGGCGCAAGCCGGGAACGACAGCCGGGACACGGACAAGAAGAGGCAGGCCGACCTGGCCAAGGCATATGTGGCGACGGCCAAGTACCTCTGGGAGCCGCTCGCGGTGCAGCACGGCTTCAAGCGGACCGACGAATGCGCGGACCTGCCGGACGTGGGCGCCATGGGCTACCACTACGTCAACCAGAAGAACGTCGGCTCCACCGACCCGGCCCGGCCGGCGGCCCTGCTGTACGAGCCCGGGCCGAAGGGCGGGAAGCGGAAGCTGGTGGCGGTGGAGTACATCGTCGTCGACCGTGACCAGAACCTCGGGACGGACGACGACCGTCCGACGATGTTCGGCCAGAAGTTCGAGGGGCCGTTGGAAGGCCGCCAGCCGGGCATGCCGGTCCACTACGAGCTGCACGTCTGGCTGTACAAGACCAACCCGAAGGGGCTGTTCGACCCGTGGAACCCCACGGTGCGCTGCCCCGCGGCCTGACCGCGGCCCGGCCTCGCTCCGGCCGTGCCCGTGCGTCCGCTGCGGGGGCGCCGCAGCGGACGCACGGGCACGGGCACGGGCCCGCCTACCCCCGGCCCTCCAGCACCGCGCCGAGCTGGTCGAGGCCCCAGTCCAGGTCCTCCTTGCTGATCACCAGCGGCGGGGCGATCCGGATCGTCGAACCGTGGGTGTCCTTGACCAGGACGCCCCGGTCCATCAGCTTCTCGGAGATCTGCCGGCCGGTGCCGAGCGACGGGGCGATGTCGATGCCCGCCCACAGCCCGCGGCCGCGCACCGCCTCCACCGCGCCGCCGCCCACCAGCAGCCCCAGCTTCTGGTGGAGGTGGTCGCCGAGCTCGGTGGCGCGCTCCTGGAACTCACCGGTGCGCAGCATCGCGATGACCTCCAGCGCCACCGCGCAGGCCAGCGGGTTCCCGCCGAACGTCGAACCGTGCTCGCCCGGCCGGTAGACGCCCAGCACCTCGGCCGACGACACGACCGCGGACACCGGCACGACACCGCCGCCCAGCGCCTTGCCCAGGACGTACATGTCCGGGACCACACCCTCGTGCTCACAGGCGAAGGTCTTGCCCGTACGCCCGAGACCCGACTGGATCTCGTCCGCGATGAAGAGCACGTTCCGCTCGCGGGTCAGCTCCCGTACGCCCGCCAGGTACCCGGCCGGCGGCACCAGGACCCCCGCCTCGCCCTGGATGGGTTCGAGCAGCACGGCCACGGTGTTGTCGGTCACCGCGGCGTCGAGCGCCGTCAGGTCGCCGTACGGAACGATCTCGAAGCCCGGCGTGTAGGGGCCGAAGTCCGCGCGGGCCTCGTGGTCCGTCGAGAAGCTGACGACGGTCGTCGTGCGGCCGTGGAAGTTGTTGGCCGCGACGACGATCTTCGCCGTGCCGTCCATCACGCCCTTCACCTTGTAGCCCCACTTGCGGGCCGTCTTCACGGCGGTCTCCACCGCCTCGGCCCCGGTGTTCATCGGCAGCACCATGTCCATGCCGCACAGCTCGGCGAGCCGCGCGCAGAACTCGGCGAACCGGTCGTGGTGGAAGGCCCGCGAGGTCAGCGTCACTCTGTCCAGCTGCGCCTTGGCGGCGTCGATGAGCCGGCGGTTGCCGTGGCCGAAGTTGAGCGCGGAGTACCCGGCGAGCATGTCGAGGTAGCGGCGCCCCTCGACATCGGTCATCCAGGCACCGTCCGCCGAGGTGACGACGACGGGGAGAGGATGGTAATTGTGCGCGCTGTGCGCCTCCGCAGAGGTGATGGCGGCTTGGGTGGTCGGCACGGGGTCTCCGATCGTCGAGACAAATCCATCCGGCGAGGGGCGGCAACGACGCCCCTTTCTATCGTCGCTCGTATGCCGGACGAAGAAACCATGCGTGGCGGCGAGGCCGCTAGGGTGGCGGTACGCACGGCGACTGGCGTACGCGGAACGGACCGCGGGGAAGCCGCGCGGGGAACCCCAGCACGAGGTGCCGCCCGCCTGGGCACCCCGGGATCACGACCGGACACACACCCGCTCGCCCCGGAGGACAGCATGACTCTCCCGCTCAGCCACCCTGCGGATCTCCCGCCCCGCCACCCCGCCCTGTCCGCCACGGACCCCGAGATCGCCGCACTGGTCGGCGCCGAGGAACAGCTCCAGGCCACGACCCTGCGCCTGATCCCCAGCGAGAACTACGTCTCGCAGGCCGTACTCGAAGCCTCCGGCACCGTCCTGCAGAACAAGTACAGCGAGGGCTACGCGGGCCGGCGCTACTACGAGGGCCAGCAGAACATCGACCAGGTCGAGCTGCTCGCCACCACCCGCGCCAAGGCCCTGTTCGGCGTCGAGCACGCCAACGTCCAGCCCTACTCGGGCTCGCCCGCCAACCTCGCCGTCTACCTCGCCTTCGCCGAGCCCGGTGACACCGTGATGGGCATGGCCCTCCCGATGGGCGGCCACCTCACCCACGGCTGGGGCGTCTCGGCCACCGGCAAGTGGTTCCGCGGCGTCCAGTACGGCGTACGCCCCGACACCGGGCTCATCGACTTCGACGAGGTGCGCGAACTCGCCCTCAAGGAGCGCCCGAAGCTGATCTTCTGCGGTGGCACCGCCCTTCCCCGCACCATCGACTTCGCGGCCTTCGCGGAGATCGCCCGCGAGTCCGGCGCCGTACTCGTCGCGGACATCGCGCACATCGCCGGACTGATCGCGGGCGGCGCCCACCCGTCCCCGGTCCCGCACGCCGACGTGATCTCCACGACCACCCACAAGACCCTGCGCGGCCCGCGCGGCGCGATGCTGATGTCCCGTGAGGAGCACGCCAGGGCCATCGACAAGGCGGTCTTCCCCGGCCTCCAGGGCGGCCCGCACAACCAGACCACCGCGGCCGTCGCCGTCGCCCTCCACGAGGCGGCCCAGCCCTCCTTCCGCGACTACGCGCACGCGGTCGTCGCCAACGCCGCGGCGCTCGCCGAGGCGCTGCTCGCGCGCGGCTTCGACCTGGTCTCGGGCGGCACCGACAACCACCTGATCCTGATGGACCTCACCCCCAAGGACGTGCCGGGCAAGGTGGCGGCGAAGGCGCTCGACCGGGCCGGGATCGTCGTCAACTACAACACCGTCCCGTACGACCCGAGGAAGCCGTTCGACCCCTCCGGCATCCGCATCGGCACCCCCTCCCTCACCTCGCGCGGTCTCGGCACGGAGCACATGCCGGCCGTCGCCGACTGGATCGACCGGGGCGTCACCGCCGCCCGCACCGGTGACGAGGAGGCGCTCACGGCGATCCGCGCCGAGGTCGCCGGCCTCATGGCCGCCTTCCCGGCGCCGGGCCTCCCCACGGACTGACGCCCTTCACGCGTCGACGAGTTCACGACGCGGCCCGCCGGGCCGGGGCCTCGCGGTCCCGGCTCCGGCGGCCCCGCGGGCTCCCCTTCAGCCGGCGGACTCGGCGAGCTCCACCGCGCGCTCCATGGACGCCACCCCCTCCAGCCGCAGCGTCAGCTCCCCGGACCGCTGCCAGAGCAGCGTCGGTCCCGCCGCCCTGACCTGCCGTGTGTACGGCCGGCGTCCCCGTCCACGAGCAGCAGCGTCAGCCGGTGACGCTCCGGAAACCACAGGGCCTCCCGCCCGCCCACCTCCGTGTACTCGGCGGGCACCGGCGTCGACTTGTGGAAGAGCGGATCGATGGCCGCCCTGGTCGTCGAGCCGCACGGTCCGGCCGCCGTCCGCCCGCCAGCACACCGGCAGCACCCGCCGGTCGCGCGAGACCGAGGCCGCGTCGGGCGTACCCGGCCCGCGCGGCAGCACCGGGTCGAAGCCCGCCCGCAGCGCCGCTTCCGCCACCGTCAGCCCGTCCGGGCAGCCGGGCGCCCCGCCGCCGGGCGGTCCCGGCGGCGGTGAGGTCTTCGGGTCGTACCGCACCTCCACGCCGCCGAAGCCGAACCAGTCCGCGACGGCCGCCCGCACCGGGGGCGTCAGCACCAGCACGACCAGGAGCCCGGACAGGGCGGCCGCCACCTGTGCCGCGCCCAGGCCCGCACCCGCTCACCGCGCCCCGCGGGCCGGGCGGCCACCGGCACGGCCCGCGCCTCCGCAGACGATCTGCGCCAGCGCCCGCTCGGCCACCGTCGCCCCCTCCGACGTCCGGGACCCTCATCCGCCGCCCCAGCCCGCGCAGCTCCTCCCGCAACTCCTCCTGCCGCCCCTCCCACTGCTCCTTCCGGGGCCCGTCCGGTAGCTCGTCCGAGTGCTTCTCACCCATGCCCATCACCCCCTTCCCGCCCTTCCCACTGCCCCGGCAGGATCCGCCCCAGCTTCCGCAGCCCCCGGTTCAGCCGGGACTTCACCGTGCCCCGCGGCCACCCCAGCGCCTTTGCCGTCTCCGCCTCGTCCATCTCCAGCAGGTAGCGGTACGTGACGACCCGGCGCTGATCCTCGTTCAGCTCGCCCAGCGCCGCCGCCGCCGGGTCGGCCGATTCCGGTATCACCGGTCCGGCGGCGAGCAGCGCCGCCTCCCGCCCCGTCGCGGCCCGCAGCCGCCCTGCGGAGCGAACTGTGTTTTTCGTCTCATTCGCGACAATACGGAGCAACCAGGGACGGAAGGCCGAACCCTCCCTGAAGCGTCCCAGCGACTGGTACGCCTTGAAGAAGGCCGCCTGCACCACGTCTTCCGCGTCCGCACCGGCTCCGAGGGCCACCGCCGCCCTGAGCGCGATTCCCGTGTGGGCGCGCACCAGTTCCGCGTACGCCTCGGGCTCCCCGGACCGTACGCGCGCGATCGCCGCAGCATCGTCGATGCCGATGCGGCCCCCCTCCAGGGTCCCCTCCCGCGTCCTCACTCTCTTGATACACCGGAGAACCGAATGGGGTTCCACACCTGAGAGAATGAGTCCATGGCCTCTGATCGTCCTCGCGTGCTCTCCGGCATCCAGCCCACCGCAGGCTCGTTCCACCTCGGCAACTACCTTGGCGCCGTGCGCCAGTGGGTCGCCCTGCAGGAATCGCACGACGCCTTCTACATGGTCGTCGACCTGCATGCGATCACCGTTCCGCAGGACCCCGTCGAACTGCGCGCCAACACCCGCCTCGCCGCCGCCCAGCTGCTGGCCGCCGGCCTCGATCCGGACCGCTGCACGCTCTTCGTCCAGAGCCACGTGCCCGAGCACGCCCAGCTCGGCTGGGTCATGAACTGCCTCACCGGATTCGGCGAGGCCTCCCGCATGACGCAGTTCAAGGACAAGTCCGCCAAGCAGGGCGCCGACCGCGCCACCGTCGGCCTCTTCACGTACCCGGTCCTCCAGGTCGCGGACATCCTGCTCTACCAGGCCAACCAGGTCCCCGTCGGCGAGGACCAGCGCCAGCACGTCGAGCTGACCCGCGACCTCGCCGAGCGCTTCAACGGCCGCTTCGGCGACACGTTCACCGTCCCGGCGCCGTACATCCTCAAGGAGACGGCGAAGATCTTCGATCTCCAGGAACCGGCGATCAAGATGAGCAAGTCGGCGTCGACGCCGAAGGGCCTGATCAACCTGCTCGACGAGCCCAAGGCGACCGCCAAGAAGATCAAGAGCGCGGTCACGGACACGGACACCGTGATCCGGTATGACGCCGTGGAGAAGCCGGGCGTCAGCAACCTCCTCTCGATCTACTCCACGCTCACCGGCGAGACCGTCGCCGCGCTGGAGAAGAAGTACGAGGGCAAGATGTACGGCGCTCTCAAGACGGACCTCGCCGAGGTGATGGTGGAGTTCGTCACGCCGTTCCGGACCCGTACCCAGGAATATCTGGGGGACCCGGAGACGCTGGACTCGATCCTGGCCAAGGGCGCCGAGAAGGCCCGTACGGTCGCCGCGGAGACCCTCGCCCAGGCCTACGAGAAGCTCGGTCTGCTGCCCGCCAAGCACTGAGCGCGAGCGGCCGGTCCGGACCGGGACCAAGGTCCGGACCAGTGCTCCGACCAAGGACTCTGGCCACGAGGGCGGCGCTCCCGCCACACTGCACACAGGCACACCGCACCACCGCCACAGGACGTACAGGACGACGACGGAGGAGAACGACGTGGGGACCGTAACGCTCGGCGTTTCGATCGCGGTCCCGGAGCCGTACGGCAGCCTGCTCCAGGAGCGGCGCGCGAGCTTCGGGGACCCTGCCGCACACGGCATCCCCACACACGTCACCCTCCTCCCGCCCACCGAGGTCGACGCGGAGCTGCTGCCCGCCGTCGACGCCCACCTCGCGCAGGTCGCGTCGTCCGGGCGCGCCTTCCCGATGCGGCTGTCGGGCACGGGTACGTTCCGCCCGCTCTCCCCGGTCGTCTTCGTGCAGGTCGTCGAGGGCGCGGCGGCCTGCTCCCGGCTCCAGAAGCGGGTCCGGGACGCGTCGGGCCCGCTCGTGCGCGAGCTCCAGTTCCCGTACCACCCGCACGTCACGGTCGCCCACGGCATCTCCGAAGAGGGCATGGACCGGGCGTACGAGGAGCTTTCCGCGTACGAGGCGCAGTGGACCTGCGCCGGTTTCGCGCTGTACGAGCAGGGTGCGGACGGCGTGTGGCGCAAGCTCCGCGAGTACATGTTCGGGGGCCGTGCCGCGAGCGTGGTGCCGGCCCAGAACTCGCCCGTGGACCAGCCCGCGGCGCCTTCGCTGAGGTCCTGACCCCGGGAGAGGCCCACGGCCGGACCGTACGGCCGCGACGCGGGACACGAGCGGGTGAAAGCGCGCTGTTTCCCGCCGCGGAGGGTAGACGCACGTCATGGACTGGCTGAAGAACCTGCCCGTCGTCGGCCCGTTCGTGACGCGGCTGGCGGTCACCCACGCATGGCGTACGTACGAGACGCTCGACCGCGTCCACTGGACCCGGCTGGCCGCCGCGATCACCTTCATCAGCTTCCTCGCGCTCTTCCCGCTGATCACCGTCACCGCCTCGATCGGCGCGGCCCTGCTCTCCGACGAGCAGCTGCACCGCATGGAGAGCAAGCTCGCCGAGCAGGTGCCCGGCATCTCCGGGCAGCTCGACCTAGCCTCCCTCGTGCAGAACGCGGGCACCATCGGCCTCGTCGCCGGCGCCCTGCTGCTCTTCACCGGCATCGGATGGGTCGGCTCGCTGAGGGAGTGCCTCCGGGCCGTGTGGGACCTGGACGACACGGACGAGGGCAACCCCGTCGTGCGCAAGCTCATGGACGGCGTGGTGCTGTGCGGCCTCGGCGCGATCGGACTCGCGTCCTGGGCGGCCTCCTCGGCCGGTTCGACGGCGGTCGACTGGACCGCCGAGCGGGCCGGCCTCTCCGAGAGCGGCGCGGGCGGCGTGCTGTTGCAGCTCCTGGCCCTCGCCCTCGCGGCCGGTGCGGACTTCCTGGTCCTGCTGTACGTCCTGACCCTGCTGCCGGGGGTGCACCCGGTCAGGCACCGGCTGATCACGGCGTCACTCATCGGCGCGGTCGGCTTCGAGCTGCTCAAGCTGCTGCTGGGCAGCTACATGAAGGGCGTCGCGGCGAAGAGCATGTACGGGGCGTTCGGCGTCCCCGTCGCGCTGCTGCTGTGGATCAACCTCACGGCGAAGCTGCTGCTGTGCTGCGCCGCCTGGACGGCGACGCGGCACGACAGCGAACGGGCGGAGAAAAGCGAACGGGCGGAGAAAAGCGAACGGGCGGAGAAAGAGGGACGGCGCCCGGTACGGACG
>RHMC01000212.1 GCA_003719395.1 Streptomyces altiplanensis | reverse complement strand
ACCACCGGGATCGGATCCGGGGTGGCGGGGCGCGTCGGGCGTAGTCAGGTCAGGTCAGGCGTCGGGGGTCAGCCTCAGCGAGATCGAGTTGATGCAGTACCGCTGGTCCGTCGGGGTCGGGTAGCCCTCGCCCTCGAAGACGTGGCCCAGGTGCGAGCCGCACTTCGCGCAGCGGACCTCCGTGCGGACCATGCCGTGGGAGGTGTCCGAGATCAGCTCGACCGCGTCCGTGTCCTTCGGGTCGTAGAACGACGGCCAGCCGCAGTGCGACTCGAACTTCGTGTCCGAGCGGAACAGCTCGGCGCCGCACGCCCGGCAGGAGTAGACCCCGGTCGTCCTGGTGTCCGTGTACTCACCGACGAAGGCGGGCTCCGTGCCGGCCTGGCGCAGCACGGCGTACTCGGCGGGGGTCAGTTCCGCTCGCCACTGCTCGTCGGTCTTTTCCACGTCGTACGACATGCTGCGCTCCCTCAGTTCGACAGGCGGTCGAGGATCTGCGGGCCGAGGTCCGTCACGTCGCCCGCGCCCATCGTGAGAACGAGATCGCCCGGCTTCGCCATTCCCGCGATCACGTCCGGGACCGTCGCCCTGTCGGAGACCGGCGTCACGTCGGCGCCCGCCGCACGCGCCGCGTCGATGATGAGCGTGCTGGTGACGCCGGGGATCGGGTCCTCGCGCGCCGGGTAGATGTCGAGGACGACCGAGGCGTCCGCGAGGGCCAGGGCCTGGCCCATCTCGGTGCCCAGCTCCTGGGTGCGGGAGAAGAGGTGGGGCTGGAAGACGACGAGCAGGCGTGCGTCGGAGGCCGCGCCGCGCATGGCTGCCAGGTCGGCGGTCATCTCGGTCGGGTGGTGGGCGTACGAGTCGACGACCTGCACGCCGTTCGCCTCGCCCTTGAGCTGGAGGCGGCGCTTGACGCCGGTGTACTTGCCGAGGGCGGAGGCCAGGTTGTGCGCCGGGATGCCGAGCGCGACACCTGCCGCCAGCGCCGCGACCGCGTTGTGGGCGTAGTGGCTGCCGGGGACCGAGACCGTGAAGGTGAGGTAGCGGCCGTCGAGGACGACCGTGACCTCGCTGGTCAGGCCGCGCGGGGTGACCTTGTGGACGCGTACGTCGGCCGACGGGGAGTCGCCGTACGTGACGATCTTCAGGGCCGAGAGGTCGCGGAGGCGGGACGTCAGTTCCACGGCGCCGGGCTGGTCCGCGGAGATGACGAGGGTGCCGCCGGGGACGACCTTGCCGACGAAGGTCTCGAAGGAGTCGTAGATCTCGTCCATCGAGGCGTAGTTCGCGTGGTGGTCCAGCTCGACGTTGAGGACGATCGCGACCTGGGGGTCGTACTTCTGGAAGCTGCGGTCGCTCTCGTCCGCCTCGGCGACGAAGATGTCGCCGGCGCCGTGGCGGGCGTTCGTGCCCGGGCCCTCCAGGTCGCCGCCGATGGCGTACGAGGGGTCCAGGCCCAGCTCGGTCAGGGCCACGGCCAGCATCGAGGTCGTGGTCGTCTTGCCGAGCGTGCCGGCGACGGCGATCGCCCGCGCGCCGCCCATCAGCGAGGCCAGCGCGTCGGAGCGGTGCACGACGGGGATGCCGAGCTCGGCGGCGCGGACCAGCTCCGGGTTGTCGGCGCGGATGGCGCTGGAGACGACGACGCAGGTCGCGTCGGAGGCCAGGTGTCCGGCGGCGTGGCCGATGTGGACCGTGGCGCCCAGCGCGCGCAGGGATTCGGCGGTGGCGGACTCGCGTGAGTCGCTGCCCGCCACCCGGGCGCCGCGCTGGGCGAGGATCTTCGCGATCCCCGACATTCCGGCGCCGCCGATGCCGATGAAGTGCGGTCGGTCCATGGCGGTGGGAAGGCCGGGTGCCATACGTGTGTCTCCCATAAGTGCGACGTGTGAGCGGTGCCCCAGCCTATTCGTTGTGGGAGAAGAGCTTGAGCACCGGTACGCCGACCTTGTGGCGGGCCCGCGAGGCCCAGTCCCGGTGGAAGAACTCCTCGACGTAGTGCGGCGCGGTCAGGACGATCACCTCGTCGGCCCCCGTCTCGGCCACGACCGACTTCAGGAGGTCCAGGGGATGCTCCGCGACGACCTGGCCGACGACCTCGTGCCCCCGGGCACGCAGCGCCTCCAGGGTCACCTCCAGGCCGCGCTGCGCGAGCGGCGCCTCCTCGCCCCGGGGCTTGTCGGGCTCGCGGACCGCTTCGTCGACCCTGCCCAGCGCCACGTCGTCGATGGCGCGCAGGAGCACGTCCGCCTGGTCGCCGCGGGGCTGCATCAGGACGACGAAGGAGACGCCCTCGTCACCGTGAAGGGTGCTGACGAATTCCGTGTCGACGGACGACAGGGGCTTCTCGATCATCAATACGCTCGTGAACACGACGGGCGCCCTTCTCTTCTTCTTGGGCTCTTCTTCTCGGGACGGCGCTCCTGGGTGGCGCCGCCGGCCCCCTGCGGAAACCATCCTTCTCCGTGCCCGCACGGGGTCTGCGTAAGCACGTGAGCAAGCGTGCCCGGCGGAAACTGGGCGGAACGGCACATCCCGCCTGCTGTCAGGTCCGACGGTACTGGGTGAAAAGGAACCCGGCCTCTTCCAGTACGGACGCCAGTGCGAACCGCTGCGGAACCGCCACCCCCGGCCCGTCCGCGATCCGCTGCGCGCGGCCGGCGGTGAGCACGGGCGAGACGGTGAGACAGAGCTCGTCGAGCACTCCGGCCGTGATGAACTGCGCGAGCAGCCGCGGCCCGCCCTCGGTCAGCAACCGGGTCATCCCCCGCTCCGCCAGCGCCTCCACCGCGCGCGGCGGATCCACCGCCGCGCCGTCCCCCACGACCAGGACCTCGGCCCCGGCCTCCCTGGCCGCGCGGACCCTGTCGAGGGGCGCCGTGGCGCCGGTCAGCACCAGGGTGGGGACGAGGGGCGAGGTGAAGAGCGGAAGGGAGAAGTCGAGGTTCAGGCTCGCGCTGACCACCGCGATCGCGGGCGCGGGGCCCTGTCCCGCCGCCTCCCTGCGCGCCGCGAAGGCGTCGCGCGCGCGGGCCGGCCGGTACCCCTCCAGGCGTACCGTTTCCAGCGCCGACGACCACCACGTCGGCGCCAGCGCCCGCAGCGTGCCGAAGATCCGCATGTCGGTGTCGGAGGAGATCGGCTGCGAGCGGCCCTCGTGCTGGGCGGCCCCGTCGAGCGAGGAGACCATGTTGGCCCGCAGCCAGGCTCCCGACGGGCCGCGCTCCTTCGGATACGCGTAGGCGTCGGCCAGCTCGTCGAGTCCCCACTCGCCTTCGGCGGCGGAGGCGGGGGAGAGTGTCTCGTCGGTCACAGGGAACAGGCGTCGCATGTCGTGCAGTGTGGCACGGAGCCTAGACTTGAGCCCCGTGTCGTCCTCCACCGCCGCTCATGGGTCCGCTCCCATAGCCGAAGCGGCCCCCCTGTCCCTGTGCGCACGCGAGCCGCACGTCCCCGCCGACCGCCTGGTCGCCGAGATGGTGCCGCCGCCGCGCTTCGACTCGGTGCGCTTCGATACGTACGTGCCGGACCCGAACCAGCCGAGCCAGACCGAGGCGGTCCGGGTGCTGAGCGCCTTCGCGGCCGGTCTCGGCGGGGCCGCGGCGGCGGACGGGGACAAGCGGCGCTGGTTCGGTTTCGCGAAGAAGCCCGCCGCGCCCGCCGCGCCGCGCGGCGTCTACCTCGACGGCGGGTACGGCGTCGGCAAGACCCACCTCCTCGCCTCCCTCTGGCACGCCACGCCCGCACCCCGCGAGCTCAAGGCCTTCGGCACCTTCGTGGAGCTGACGAACCTGGTCGGCGCGCTCGGCTTCCAGCAGACCGTGCAGACGCTGAGCGGGCACCGTCTGCTGTGCATCGACGAATTCGAGCTCGACGACCCGGGCGACACGGTGCTGGTGTCCTCGCTGCTGCGCAGGCTCGTCGAGGCGGGCGTCGCGCTCGCCGCCACCTCCAACACCCTGCCCGGCAAGCTCGGCGAGGGCCGCTTCGCCGCCGTCGACTTCCTGCGCGAGATCCAGGGCCTGTCGGCCCACTTCCGGCCGCTGCGCATCGACGGCGAGGACTACCGCCACCGCGGGCTGCCCGAGGCCCCTTCGCCGTACTCCGACGCGGAGGTCACCAAGGCCGCGTACGCCACCGAGGGAGCCAGCCTCGACCACTTCCCCCTGCTGCTCGACCACCTGGCCAAGGTCCACCCGAGCCGGTACGGGGCGCTCACGGACGAGGTGCGGGCGGTCTGTCTGACCGATGTGCGCGCGGTGCCCGACCAGTCGACGGCGCTGCGGCTCGTCGTGCTCGCCGACCGGCTGTACGACCGGGAGGTGCCGGTGCTGGCCTCCGGACTGCCGTTCGACCGGCTGTTCAGTGAAGAGATGCTGAACGGCGGCTACCGGAAGAAGTACTTCCGGGCGATCTCCCGGCTGACCGCGCTGGCGCGCGACGCAAAGGGTCTGGTCGCCCAGTAGGTTGGGCCTGGATCTGGATCACCATCCGCGAGAAGGGCTTTCGATATGGCTGCAACGCGCCAGGCACACACCGTCTGGGAAGGCGACCTGTTCAAGGGCACGGGCACCGTGACCTTCGATTCGTCGGGCATCGGTGAGTACCCCGTCTCCTGGCCGGCCCGCACCGAGGAGCCGAACGGCAGGACCAGCCCCGAGGAGCTGATCGCCGCCGCCCAGTCCAGCTGCTACAACATGGCGTTCTCCAACGTGCTCGCCAAGGCCGGCACCCCCCCGACCCGCCTCAACACCAAGGCCGAGGTCACCTTCGTGCCGGGCGAGGGCATCACCCGCATCCACCTCACCGTGCAGGGCGAGGTGCCCGGCATGGACGAGGCGGACTTCGTCAAGGCGGCCGAGGAAGGCAAGGCGAACTGCCCGGTCAGCCAGGCGCTGGCGGGTACGACGATCACGCTGAGCGCGTCGCTCGTCTGATCCGGGGCGGGCGCGTCGTCCGGACGCGCCGGTCGAGGTGTTGTGGCCCGCATGGTTCACGCGAGATCACTTGCGTGGTACACACGTGCGGGTCACAACGTTCCTGTCCGCCAACAGGGAGTTACCTCATGACCTCATCGCCCGTATCGCCCGCGTCCTCCACGCCGTCCGCGTCACGCCGTCAAGTGCTGGCCCGCACAGGCGCCCTGGGCGTGGGCATCGCCTTCGCCGGGTCACTTTCGGAGATCTTCGCCGGTACCGCCGCCGCCCGGGGACTGGGCCGCAGCGGTTACGGACCGCTCGTGCCCGACCCGGCCGGGCTGCTCGATCTGCCCGAGGGCTTCCGCTACAAGGTCCTCTCCCGGGAGGGCGGCCCGCTGCGCTCGGGCGAGGGCAGGGTTCCCTCGAACCACGACGGGATGAGCGCCTTCAGAGGTCACCGCGGCCGCGTCCACCTCGTCCGCAACCACGAGAACCGGCACACCGCCAGGATCGGCGTCCCGACGGTCGAGGGCCTGACGTACGACCCGGCCGCCAAGGGCGGCTGTACGGTCCTCGCCCTGGACGGCCGCAACAACGTCCTCGACGAGCGTGTCGGCATCGCCGGTACGGCCGTGAACTGCGCGGGCGGGCCCACCCCCTGGAACACCTGGCTCACCTGCGAGGAGAACGAGGACAAGGCCGGCACCAACGGCTACACCAAGGACCACGGCTTCATCTTCGAAGTCGACCCGGCCGACCCGCACCGCACCGGCGCCGTCCCGCTCACCGCGATGGGCCGCTTCCAGCACGAGGCGATCGCCGTCGACCCGAAGAGCGGCATCGTGTACGAGACCGAGGACGCGTTCGACCGGCCTTTCGGCCTCTTCTACCGCTTCCTGCCCGAGAAGCCGCTGGGCGGCACCGGCTCGCTGCGCGCGGGCGGCGCGCTGGAGGCGATGCGCCGCTTCCGGGCCTGCCCGACCTGTCGGCGGTCCAGGAGACCGGCGCGAGTTTCGGCGGCGTCGAATGGGTGCCCGTACCGGACCCGCTGGCCAGGCGGACGCCGATCCGGCTCCAGGACTTCGGGCGGAAGGGCGTCACGCACGCCCAGAAGCTGGAGGGCTGCTACTGGGGCGACAAGGCGGTCTACTTCGTCTCCAGCTTCGCGCGCAGCTCGGAGGGGTCGGCGGCGGACCACTTCGGGCAGGTGTGGAAGTACGAGCCCCAGAAGCGGCGCCTCACCCTGGTCGTGGTCTTCGGCCCGAGTACGGACATCCAGCTGCCCGGCGAGTCCCCCGACAACATCTGCCTCGCGCCCCGCGGCGGCCTGATGGTGTGCGAGGACGGCAACGGCGCGCAGCACGTCTACGGACTGACGAAGCGCGGCGAGGTGTACGCGATGGCGCGCGGCCGGCAGAACATCGGCACGCCCGAGGAGCCCGAGTGGGGCGAGTTCGCGGGCGTCACCTTCTCGCCGGACTGCTCGACGATGTACGTGAACTGCTACACGCCGGGCACGACGTTCGCCGTGACGGGCCCGTTCTACGACGAGCCGGGCGAGGCCGGGTCCGCGGCGGGCGCCGCGGGCGGTCACCGGGCGATCCCCGGCCCCAGGACCTGCCGGGTCGGGCCCGACTCGACGGCCCGGCCTCCGGACAGCACGAGCAGGGTTTCGGTGCGCTCGCGACCAGGCGCAGGTCGTGGCTGATGAGGACCAGGGCGAGGCCGCGGCTTTCCCGCAGGTCTTCGAGCAGGTCCATGACCGAGTCCGCGGTCCTGTCGTCGAGGGCCGAGGTCACCTCGTCGCAGACCAGTACGTCGGGGTCGGCCGCCAGCGCGCGGGCTATGGACACGCGCTGGCGCTGACCGCCGGAGAGTTCGTGCGGGTAGCGGTCCGCGAAGCCGGCGGGCAGGCCGACGTGGGCCAGCAGCTCCAGGACGCGGGCCGGGGCCTCGCGGCGGCCGGCCCGCCGGTGCAGGCGCAGCGGGCGGCCGAGCGTCTCGCCGACGGTGCGGCTGGGGTTGAGCGTGCCCAGCGGGTCCTGCGGTACGAGCTGGAGGCGCCGGCGCTGTTCACGGGTACGGGCATGGGCGGCGGGGGCCAGGCGTACTCCGTCGAGGGTGACGGTGCCGCCGGTCGGGCGGTGGAGTCCGACGACGGCGCGCACGAGGGTGGTCTTGCCCGACCCGGAGGGGCCGACGATGCCCGTACTGGCTCCTGCGGTCACGGTGAGGCCGACGTCGTGGAGGACGGGGACGCCGCGGCCGCCTCGCGTGAAAGCCGCGTGGAGACCTGACACCGAGAGCCTCGGCCCGGCTCCGGGGAGCGGCCGGGGGGCTGCCGGGTGCGGGGCCGCCGGGCGCGGGGCGGGCAGTGGCGTGGCGGACGCCGGTACGACGAGCGGTGGCACGGCCGCGTCCGGGGAGAGGTCCACGACGTCGTCCGCCAGGCGGGCGACCAGGTCCGTGTCGTGGCAGGACAGGGCGACGGCGAGGCGGTGATGGACCGCCAGGTGCCGATCAGCTCGGCGATCTCGTCGCGCAGCTGCGGGTCGAGCACGGCGTCGGCTCGTCGAGGAGCAGTACGCGGGGCGCCTGGCCAGCGCCCTGGCCAGCGCGACCCGGCGCTGCTGGCCCCCGGAGAGTTCTCCGGGACGGCGCCCCATGAAGGCGCGGTCCGTGGGCAGCCGGACCTCGGCGAGCAGCGCGCAGACCGCGTCGGGGCCGCGGTCGACGGCGACTTCGGCGAGCAGTCTGCGCACCTTCATCCGCGGGTTGAGTCCGGAGCCGGGGTCCTGGCCGAGGTAGGCCACGCGGTGGCGGCGCAGGGCGCGCAGCGCGGCCGGCGCGAGGGACAGGACGTCCTGCCCGAGCGTCTCCACCCGGCCGCCGGTGCGCCGGGCCCCCGGCGGCAGCACGCCGGTCACGGCCCGCAGCAGCGTGGTCTTGCCGCAGCCGGACGGGCCGGTGAGCGCGGTGACGCGGCCGGGGCGCACCTCCAGGCTGCCGCCGTCCAGGAGCAGACGGCCGTCCGGTGCGGCGACGGTCAGGCCGCTCACCTCCACCACCGTCCCGGAGGAGGGCACCTGGCCCTCGGGGTACCGCTGGGGCATGTGGTTCACAGTGCGGTCACCGCTTTCCTGCCGGTCCGCGGAACGAGCGCCGAGGCCGCGAGGTTGACGCTCATGGCGAGGAGGCCGATGGCGATGCTGGGGGCCAGGACCGCCCAGGGGTTGAGGACGATGCCGCCCGCGTTCTCCCGGATCATCAGCGCCCAGTCGGCGGCGGGCGGCTGGGGGCCGACCTGGAGGAAACCGGCGGTGGCGACGATGTAGACGGCGGCGACGAAGCGCAGTCCGAAGAGGGCGAGCAGGGTGGCGCGCAGGTTGGGCAGGACTTCGCGTACGACGAGATGCCACAGCCGTTCGCCGCCGACCGCGGCGGCTTCGACGTAGCCGGAGGCCGCGACGGGCGCCGCCGCGCCGGACACGAGGCGCACCGCGTAGGGCACGCCCATCACCACGGCGGCGGTGATCACGGCGTACCGGCCGCCGCCGGGCCAGGACAGCGCGATGAGGAGGATGCCGAGTACGGCGGGCAGCAGCATGAGGACGTCCGCGGCGCGTTCGACGACCCGGCCGACGGCCGGACGCAGCCGCCGGCCGCGCCGAGCAGCGCGGCGGCGGCCGTGACGAGGACGGCGACGAGGAGCGAGGTCGCGATGAGTTCGCGCCCGCCCGCGAGGAGGCGGGTGAGTACGTCGCGGCCGAGCTGGTCGCCGCCCAGCGGGACCCCGCCGCCCGGTTCGGCGTACGGGGCGGTCACCGGGATGTCGATGGAGTGCGGCGCGAGCCACGGCCCGACGCCGGCGCGGGCGACGAGCAGCAGCGCGGGAAGGACGCGCAGGACGACACCCTTGCGGGGACGGCGGCGCGGTACGGCCCGCGCGAGCCGGGACCGGCCGGCGGCGGACGGGGGTTGCGCCGACGCGGTCGGGGCGTCCGGGAGTGCCTGCTCCGGAGTGGCCGGGTCCGGAGTGGCCGGGTCCGGAGTGGCCGGGTCCGGAGTGGCCCCGGACGACGTCGGTGGTTTGCGGGCGGCGGTCATGCGCGGCCTCCTGACGCCCAGGCGCGTACGAGGTCGGCGAGCAGCAGTACGCCGGTGATGACGCGCCCGTCCGGCGACGACCCCGGCGACCACCGGGCTGTCCCGGTCGGCGACGGCGCTCGCCAGCACCGAACCGATGCCCGGGTAGTTGAAGATGGTCTCCACCACGACGGCCCCGCCCAGCAGCATGCCGGTCGAGGTGGCGATGCCCGCCGCGATGGTGGGCGTGGCGCCGGGCAGCAGGTGGTGGGTGAAGACGCGGTGGCGCGGCAGTCCGTCGATCACGGCCGTCTCCACGTGCGGGGCCTTGGCCTCGTCGGCCAGGGCGGCGCGCACGATGCGCGTGTTCCAGCCGATCTGCGGGACCGCCAGGGCCAGTACGGGCAGGACGAGCATCTGCCAGGAGGCGGGCGATCCGTCGGTGCCGGTGAGGGTGACGGCGGGCAGCCAGCCGGTCCACAGCGCGAAGACGAGGACGAGGGCGACCGCGACGACGAATTCGGGCAGCGCGAGGATGCCGGTGGCCGTCGCCGAGACCGCCCGGTCCGTACTGCCGCCGGGCTTGAGCGCGGCCCAGCAGCCCAGGCCGAGCGAGACGGCGAGGGTGACGAGCAGGGCGAGTCCGCCGAGGAGCAGGGTGTTGGGGAACGGGCCGGAGAGCAGGCCGGCGACGGATTCGCCGCGGGCGGACGTGCCGAGGTCACCGGTGGGCAGACCGGTCATCCAGTCGGTGAGCGGCTGAGCACGGGGCGGTCGAGGCCGAGGAGTTCGCGCCGCCGCGCGAGGTCGGCCGCGCTCTCCCCGCGCTCCGAGGTCGCGTCGGCGGCGCGCCCGGCAGGAGTTCGACGGCGGCGAAGACGGCGGCGAGCAGTACGGCGAGCAGCAGCGCCCGGCGGCGAGCAGCGCGAGCAGGCCGCCCAC
>RHMC01000211.1 GCA_003719395.1 Streptomyces altiplanensis | reverse complement strand
CCCCGCCGAAGGGACAACGGTGTTCCCACTCAGGCTCCACCCAAGACCTCGCACCACGCGCCGGACGGTACGAGCCCTGCTCCTGCCCCTGTTCACCGGTCTGGCCCTGGCCGGCCTTCCCTCCACCACCGCACAGGCCGCGGCCTCGCTCGGCAACGGAGGTTTCGAGGCCGGCTCCGCCCCCACACCCACCCCGGCAGGCTGGTCCACCTACTCCGCGGCGAACCAGCACGCCGCCTCCTACACCGAGGCCGGCGGCCGTTCCGGCGGTCACCGGCTCAGTCACTGGTCGGCCTCCGCCTACAAGGTGGAGACCTACCAGTACCTCTCCGGCATCGCCAACGGCCCCTGGACGCTCACCGCCTGGGTCCGCTCCAGCGGTGGCCAGAACTCCGCCCACCTCGCCCTGCGCAACTGCGGCTCGGCCGAGCAGCGCACCGCACTGCCCGTCTCCACCGGCTCATGGGTGCGGATCGTCACGTCCGTCACCGTGACCGGCAACCAGTGCACCATCAGCATCAACTCCGATGCCCGGGCGGGCAATTGGATCAACGTCGACGACGTCACCTTCGCTCCGGGGCGGACCGGTGTTCCCGCCAAGGGAGCGGACGTCTCCTCCCTCCCCAAGAGCGAAGCCCTCGGCGGGGTCTACCGCAGCTCCGGCGGCGCCGCGGTGACCGGGCTCGCGATCCTGAAGTCCCACGGCATGAACTACGCCCGGCTGAAGGTGTGGGTGAACCCCGCCGACGGCTGGAACAACAAGCCCCGCGTCCTCGCGATGGCCAAGCGCGTCAAGGCGCAGGGCATGAAACTGCTGGTCGACTTCCACTACTCGGACATCTGGGCCGACCCCGGGGCGCAGAGCAAACCGGCGGCGTGGACCGGTCACAGCTACGAGCAGCTCAAGGCAGACGTGCGCACCCATACGCACGACGTGATGAGCGCGCTCAAGGCCCAGGGCACGACGCCGGACATGGTGCAGATCGGCAACGAGATCAACGGCGGGATGCTCTGGCCGGACGGTGCCACCTCCAACTGGCCGCAGCTCGCCGGGCTGCTCAACGCGGGCCACGACGCGGCCAAGGCGGTGTCACCCACGACGGCCGTCGCCCTGCACCTGGCCGAGGGCGGCGACTGGGACGGCATCCGGTGGTGGTTCGACAACGCCGTCGCACAGGGCGTGCGCTTCGACGTCATCGGGCTCTCCTTCTACGGCTACTGGCACGGCACCCTCGCGGAGCTCCAGACGACGCTGGACGGCAGCGCGGCACGCTTCGGCAAACCGGTGTTCGTCGCGGAGACCGCCTACCCGTTCCGCCTGGGAAGCAAGGACGCCCACACCGACATCATCGACCAGGAGAACGAGCTGGTCCCCGGCTACCCGGCCACACCCGCCGGCCAGGCCGCCTGGCTGGCGGACATCACCAGCGTGGTCGAGGCCGTCCCGAACGGCCGCGGCCTGGGCGTCTTCTACTGGGAAGCGCCATGGACGGCGGTGCCCGGCAACGGCTGGGACCCGACGGACCCGAAGTCCGGCAACGGCTGGGAGAACCAGGCGCTGTTCGGCTACGTCGAACGCGCGCTGCCGGCCCGTCGACTGGTTCAGGCACCGCTGAGCACGACGCCCCGGTGACGCGGGCCCGAATCCGGGCCCGGGCCCGCGGAGCCCGGGGCGAAGGAATCCGGTCGGCCCGGCGCTCTCTCCAGGACGCCCACCGCGGCCGCAGACACCCGCACGCAGCCGTCCCGGCCCCGGCCGGCCGCTACGGCATCGGCGAAGTCCTCACCACAGGAGGGGCCTCCCGCGGACCGAGCGGCACCGGGAGGACACCCTGCGCCCGGCCGGCGTCCGAAGCCTCATCCGCGCTTGCGGAGATACGCCTCCAGCTCGGCGGCGCCGGCCAGCATCGCCCGCCCGCGGGCGGACAGCCGGCCGCGCCAGTCGCACAGCGCGGCCTCCAGCGGCTCCAGCCCGCCGGCCGCCCGCACCTGGGCGATCAGCGGGGCGATCTGCTCCAGCAGGTAACCGCCCCGCCTGAGCTGGTGGGCCAGCCGGGCGTCCCGTACGTCGGCCTCGTCGTAGACGCGGTACCCGGTCAGCGGGTCGCGGCGCGGGCGCACCAGCCCGGCGCGCTCCCTATGCGCGCAGCGTCGCGGGCCGGATGCCGAGCTTCCCTGCCAGCGGCCCGATGAACGTGCCGCCGGGCCCGGACGCCGCGTCGGGACCGGACTCCGTGGTGGGCGCCAGGTCGCGGAGGGCGTTCTCCACGGCCTGGAGTGTCCGCCGGTCGTCGAGGAGCTGGGCGTGGCTCTCGTCGATGAGGCGGAACGCCTCGTCGACCGCGCCCTCGTTCACCGCCCGCATGATCGACGTCGCCGTCCGGTGGCCGTGGCCGGGCACCAGGGCGAGGAACGCGCCCAGGGCCCGCGCGTGCAGCGGGGTGTAGGTGCGGTAACCGTGGGGTGTGCGGCCGGCGGCCGGAAGGATGCCGGCCTCCTCATAGTTCCTGACCGCCTGCGTGGACAGACCGTGCCCGCGCGCCAGGTCGACCGGCCTGAGCCGCTCGCCGTTTTGAAGGTCTCGTCCCATGGTCCTGCCGGTATCGCGGAAAAGTTTCAACCGAGGGTTCAACGATACCGTTGAAGGCATGGCTACTGACATCAAGGGCACCACCCGTGCCGTCGAGGCCGCCGCCGTCATGAGGCTGCTCCCGGCCCGGCCCCGGCTGCTCGCCCTGGGCGAGCCCACCCACGGCGAGGACACTCTGCTCGACCTGCGCAACGAACTCTTCCGGCAACTCGTCGAGCAGGAGGGCTACCGGACGATCGCGATCGAGAGCGACTGCATGAGGGGCCTGGTCGTGGACGACCACGTCACCTCGGGCACGGGCACCCTCGACGAGGTCATGGAGCACGGATTCAGCCACGGCTGGGGCGGCTCCGCGGCCAACCGCGAACTCGTGCGCTGGATGCGTGCCTACAACGACGGCCGGCCCGCGTCCGAGCGGCTCCGCTTCGCCGGTTTCGACGGCCCGCTGGAGATCACCGGCGCCGCGAGCCCCCGGCAGGCCCTCACCGCACTCCACGGCTGCCTCGCGGCGCGGGTGGACGCGGACCTGCTCCCCTGCACCGCGGAAACGCTCGACCGCCTGCTCGGCGCCGACGACCGGTGGACCGATCCCGCCGCGATGACGGACCCGTCCCAGTCCGTGGGGCAGTCGGCCGAGGCCAGGCAGCTGCGGCTGCTCGCCGACCGATGTGGTGGCGCTGCTCGACGCGCAGGCGCCGCACCTGGCCACGGTGACCTCGCGGGACGACTGGGACCGGGCGCGCCTGTACGGGCGCACCGCCACCGGCCTGCTGCGCTACCACTACTGGATGGCCGACACCTCACCGGCCCGCATGACCCGCCTGTGCGCGCTGCGGGATTTGATGATGGCCCACAACCTCCTCGCCCTCGCCGAACGGGGCCCGGCACTCGTCCACGCCCACAACTCCCATCTCCAGCGGGAGAAGAGCACGATGCAGATGTGGCAGGGGCCGGTGGAGTGGTGGAGCGCCGGTGCGCTGGTGAGCGCCCGGCTCGGCGACGGGTACGCCTTCGTGGCCACGGCCCTCGGCACGATCCGGCACCAGGGAGTGGACACGCCGCCGGCGGACACCGTCGAAGGACTCCTGTACGCGCTCCCGGAGGACCGCTGCGTCATCGACGCCCGGCGGCTGGCCACCGCCCTCGGCGACACGCGGCCCGCGCCCCGCGTTTCGCCCTGGTTCGGCTACTCCCCGTTCGACCCGGCCCACCTGGCGGACAGCGACGGAATCGTGTTCGTCAAGGACGTCCCGCAGAACTAGGCCGTTTCCTTCGGATCATCTGGTCGCTGGCTGATGTGGGTCGTTGACGGATGCCCAGTGGGCGAGGATCGAGTTGCTGTTGCCGGACCGGACGCCGAAGCGGGGTGGGCGGTGGCGTGATCACCGGCAGGTGATCGATGCGATCGCGTTCAAGTACCGCACCGGCACGCCGTGGATGGACCTGCCTCAGCATTTCGGCTCGTGGAAGGGCGCTCACAACCGGCTGCGGAAGTGGGCCGCCGACGGCACCTGGGAAAAGGTCTTCACCGCACTGCTTGCCCAGGCCGACGCCGAGGGATACCTCGACTGGGTCGTCGCGGTCGATTCGGCCATCGTCCGTGCCCACCAGCACGCGGCCGGGGCCCGTCAAAAGGGGCTCCGGCCGACGAGCCGGACGACCATGCCCTCGGACGATCCTGGAGGATCAGCCGGGGCACCGCGTCCGAGCGGGTCGTCTCCACCGTCGATCCCGACAGCCGGCACGTCCACAAGACCCGTTCCCACTACCAGGACGGTTTCAAGGCCCACCTGGCCATGGAGCCGGAGACCGGGCTGATCACCGCCGTCGAGCTCACTCCTGGAGCAGGGCCGGCCAACCATGAAGCGGTCATCGGTCTCGGCCTGCTGGCCGACGAGGACCGTCCGCTGGACGTCCTGGGTGACACCGCCTACTGCACCAAATTGGCCCGGGCCGCTCTCACAGCGGCCGGGCACCGGCTGTTCCTCAAACCCGCTCCGCTGCGGCCGGTCGTCCCCGGCGGGCTCACCTTGGACGACTTCGCCATCGACACCGCGGGGAACACGGTGGTCTGCCCGCGGGGAAGAACCGCTGAACTGCGGCCGTCTTCCGGCATGCACCAACAGCGAAAGGCCGTCTTCGCAGCAGAGCAATGCGCCGGCTGCGAACTGAGGAAGCGGTGCACCAAGGCCAAGGCCGACCGCATCGTCACGATCCGCCCCCACCACGGTCTGATGGCCGAGGCCCGCCGCCAAGCCGCCACCGACCCCGGCTGGCAGGACACCTACCGCCGCTGGCGGCCACCTGTTGAACGGGCTGTCGCCTGGCTCGTCCACCGAGGCAACCGGCGCCTGCGTTACCGCGGCAGCATTGCGAACAACACCTGGCTCCACAACCGGGCCGCCGCCCTCAGCCTCCGCCGCCTGATCAACCTCGGCCTCATCCGCACCAACCACACCTGGCACCTCGGCATGGCCACCGGATGACCAGAAGGGCCGCCCACCGCTGACGCGGCGGGGCAGCCCCTGCCAAGATCTTCATCGGCCTTCCAGGCGTCTCTCACAGACGGTCGTTTGTGAGAATTCGACCGTCGAGAGTTCACGAGCTTGAGTCTCCAGCAGGGGGAGACCGGAGGGTGGGGACATGAAAGGCCACACGCTCCACTCGATCGGCGAGCTGGCCCGGCGGACTGGTACCACGGTCAAGACCATCCGGTTTTACTCCGACTGCGGACTCATACCGCCCGCTGACCGCAGCCCGGCCGGCTACCGCCTCTACGACAGCGACGCCGTCGCACGCCTGAATTTGGTGCGGACCCTGCGCGACCTGGGACTGGACCTTGCTGCCATCCGGAAGGTCATGGACCGGGAACTCGCGCTGTCGGAGGTTGCCGCGGTACATGCCGACGCGTTGGACGTGCAGATCCGAATCCTGCGGCTGCGGCGTGCAGTGCTGACCGCCGTGGCGAAGCGCGGGGCTACCCCTGAGGAGACAAATCTGATGCACAAACTGGCCAAGCTCTCCGAAGTCGAACGCCAACAGCTGGTCGGTGACTTCCTCGACGCCGCCTTCGGCGGTGTGGGTACCAGCTCCATGTTTGCGGGAGTCATGCGCTCGATGACTCCGGAACTGCCGGACAACCCCGATACGGAGCAGGTCCAGGCGTGGGTGGAACTGGCCGAGCTGTCGCAGGACCCAGACTTTCGCGCCCTCGTACGACACCTGGCCCAGGAGCAGACGGCCGGGTTCATCCAGGGTGGTCCACCCGCGCTGCACAGCGACTTGGCTGCGATCGTCCGTGACCAGATCACGCCGGCCGTGGCAGCGGGTGTCGAACCAGTTTCGCTCCAGGCCGATCCGATCGTCGCGGTCCTCGTGAACCGCTGCGCACATCTCCTCGGCCGTTGTGACGATGCCAAGTCGCGCAGGCAGCTCCTGATCCGGCTGGAACGTATGAATGACCCTCGCAGAGAGCGGTACTTCTCGCTGCTTGCGGTGATCAACGGCTGGCCGGGTCCGCAGAGTTTGCGGCCGGTGCTCGACTGGCCGTCGATGCTCTGCAGGCTCGGACACAGGGATGAGGGGGCGGCTGCGGGGCGGGATCGACCAGCTGTCGCCAAGGTCAGATCAAGGCCCTGTTGCATATGATCCGACAGTGAACTCTCCCGTCATACTCAAGGCTGCCGCGACGCCGACCGCCCCCGCTCTTGTCCTTCGCCCCTGGTGCGCGGAAGACGTTGCTGCGCTGGTTGAGGTGTACCGGGACGCCGAGCTGCGGCGTTGGACGAGCTCTCGTATGGAAAGTGAAGACGATGGACTGAGATGGGTGCAGGATCAGGAGCAGGGTTGGGCAGCAGGCAACCGGTTTGCCTTCGCAGTCCTTGAGAGGGCCCTTGACGCGGCGCCGCTGCGGTTGGTGGGCAACGTGGTACTCAAGGAAGTCGCATCCGGCAAGCCTTCCGCAGAGGTCGGCTACTGGACGGCGGCACAGGCTCGCGGACGAGGCGTGGCCCAGCGAGCCCTGAGCACGCTCACCGCCTGGGCCTTCGATGCTTTCCAAGCAAATGGTCTGGAGTGCCTCGAACTCCTGCATCAGGTCGACAACCTGGCATCCTGCCGCGTCGCCGAGAAGAACGGCTACCAGTTCGACAGGCTCCTGCCATCGGCTCCTCCTTCCTATCCTCTCGATGGTCATGTGCACATACGGCGCGCGGCTGCCTGACCCCTTCCCCTCGACACCTGCCAACGCCCATTTCCCTGCCTGACTAAGGCGTGTATCGAAAGTGGATCTTGATGATCCGCTTGCCTTACGTCCGAGGTAATCGTCTCGGCGCGCCTACGCCGGCAGGGTTGGTGATCTCTCCGCGTCGGAGGACGCGGACCAGGACGGAGAGGTCGGTCATGTCCATAGCCACACCCACGAACACGCGCACTGTCGTTGAGGAGTTGCTGCGCAGAATTGGCGAGGGCAACCCCGAGCGCATCGCCGAGCTGTATGCCGAGCAGGGTGATTGGAAGCTCGACTGGCCGGAGGCTGAGCATGGCCGTACTGCCACGCCGTGGATCCGTCACCGGTCCACCCGGGCCGACGCGGCCGCCCACTATCGCGAGGTTGCCGAGAACCACGTGCCGGAGCATGTGGCGACTGAGGTCGAGCGCATCCTGATCGACGGGAGCGACGCAGTCGTGCTGGGCGAGATTCGGCAGACCGCCCTGCCCACCGGACGTGCTTACAAGGCGCGGTTCGCTTTGCATCTCACCGTCGCAGGCGGCCTTGTCACCCGGCACCATGTCTACGAGGACAGCCTGGCTGTCGCCCAGGCATTCGAAGCGAAGGACCAGTGAAAGACCACCGGCCATTCGCGAAGACGCTGCTCACAGCCCCTCGTTGACGGTCGCGACGAGTACGGTCGCCTCGTAGCGGACCGCCGGCTTGTCGAAGCGTGTGGCGACATCGCGGTGCCTCTTGAGGTGGTTGATCCCGCACTCGACCGCGTGACGCTCACGGTAGTCGGCCGGGTCAAAATATGGCGGCCGACCGCCACGAGAGCCAAGCATCTGGCGGTTGCGCGCCTGGTCGGCCTTAACAGGGATGGTGCAGCGGATCCCGCGGCGGCGCAGGTAAGCGCGGTTCTTGCGTGAAGCGTACGCCTTGTCAGCGCGCACACGGCGGGGGTGGACGCGGGGCCGGCCAGGCCCGATGCGGGGCACGCGGATCCTCTCCAGCACGGCCTCGAACTGCGGGGAGTCTCCGCGCTGCCCTGCCCTGATCACGGTCGGCATGGGCTTCTGGCCATGCTCGACGGCCAGGTGCAGCTTGGTGGTGAACCCGCCGCGCGAGCGTCCCGGTCCGTGATCATCGGGCTCAGCGAACACACCGCCCGGAGGCTCCTTCCGCAGATCGCCGTGCTTCCGAGCCCCGGCCGCATGCTGATGGGTGCGACACACCGTGGAGTCGATGCTCAGGTCCCACGTAATCGCCCCCTTGACGTCGGCCGGGGACTGGAGCCGGATAAGGCGTCATCTCATGTGGTGGGAGTACGGATCCGGGATCGTTCAGCTGCTCCGCGACGCGCGCGATGAACGTGTGGATCTCGGCGGTGAGGTTGTGCATGTCCTCTCCCGCCGCGTGCACCGTGGTGGTCTCGAATTGCAGCGGAGCGCAGGTGTCAGCCCAGGGCGAGCCATCGGATGCCGAGCTGTTCGACCTGCGCGGTCTCTGATTCGTCCAACGGCTCGCGGCCGGTGGCTTTGCGCAGGAAACGCGGCTTGCTCCAACCCAATGTGTCGGCGGCCGCTGTCTGCTCCGCGCCGAGAAGCAGCTCCAGCACGGCGTCACCGGCTGACGAGGTGAGCCAGGGTTCGCGTCCGAGTGCATCAGCCAGGTCGAGGCCGTGGACAGCGACTTCGACGACTCGGGTGAGCAGGAACTCCGACAAGAGCATGGCGTCACCATGACGCGTCCAGACGGTACGGCTGGCCGGCTGGACCCGGCACAGCTGGTCGACTCGCCGCCAGGACGCGGTGAAGTCCTTGGCGAAGGTGACACCGTCGGCCGGCTCTGCTGCCCGGTTCTGAGCCAGAGCGATCCGGGCACCGTTGGTCTGGGGTGAGAAGCGGTCGTCCGGGCGGTAGTACTCCGCTGCGGAAATCCTGGCCTCACCCGGGGCCGGTGCGTCCAGCATGCCCGGAAGCCAATCGATCACGACGCACACGTGCCCAAGTAGGTCACGTACGGTCCAGGGGGTGCAGCGTGTCGGGAGGCTCCATTCAGCCTCGGACAGTCCTGACACGGCATCAGTGAGCGCCCCGGATTCCCGACGGAACGCTTCGATCACACGGTCTAGATTCATGACGGTGACGCTACCAACCGGGCGCGATCAGGCACCCGGTTGCCATGACCTGCAGCTCAGCACGCGGGATTCTCAACGACGCGGACTCGTCCGCCGATATGAGTCGTCCCGTCAGAGCCGGGGGCCGCCATGATCTGCGACCCGCTGCCCTGGGTGACCGCAACAGCCCGCCCCAACCGGTCGGCGAGCAGGAGCGCTGCCGCTCCGGTGGCTTCGTCCTCGTCGATGCCGTCGCCACGGCCCGGGAATCCCCGGGCCCGGACTCGACCGGCGGTCTCGTCCTGCCAGGCCCAGGCATACACCCACTCTCCCGGTTCCGGCACCGCCAGCGCGTCGACCTCCTGCGTGCTGCCGTACTGCCGCAGCGTGCGCGGTGGCACCCACTCTGCTCGCGCACTGATCCACGTGAAGCCGTCGGCACGGCGGACGGGAATGCTCCCCACAGGAAGCTCCAACCTCTCCAGACCGAGGAGCCAGGCCACGCCGACGAGCGGGTACCCGGCAAACGGGAGCCGCACCCCTGGCGTATAGATGTCCACGATGCCCCGGTGGGCGTCGTCGATGAACACCGTTTCGCTAAGCCCCAGTTCCCGGGCCAGGGCCTGTCTGGACTCCTCGTCGGGGAAGGCGCGGCCGTCGCGCACTACGCCCAGGACATTGCCGTGGTTGCCGTTCGGGTCGCAGAAGACGCGGAGAAAGAGGATGTCAGGGGTCACCCGGGCATTCAAGCAGGTCACCAGGTCATTGGCCCTCGCCTTCTGGCTCACGGAGCGGTTCAGCTCAGTGACGTGGGCGGCGCGGGGGCGGTACCGCCCGGAGCAGCTCCCACAGTGGGCGTGAGCCGGACGCCCACACGGCCAGGGTCTGGCGATCGGGCCCTGACCCCGGATTTTGGATACCGGAGAGACTTGGATTTTGATGGTCCAGGAGAACGGAGTCCCTGTGGGGATGAAGCACTATCCCGCCGAGTTCAAGGCGGACGGGGTCGCGTAGTACCGGTCGCAGCCGGGAGTGACGATCAGGTCGGTTGACGGTGATCTCGGGGTG
>RHMC01000210.1 GCA_003719395.1 Streptomyces altiplanensis | reverse complement strand
GTCGGCGGCCGGCGGGCCCGCCGCCGGAGGCCGCGGCAGCGCGGTGGCGGCCCCGGCGGCGGGGCGGGCCCTCCGGGGCCCGGCGGGGTGCCGTGTCCCCGCAGAAGCCCGGTCACGGTCTCCAGCCGCGTGCCGGCGCCCGTCGGGGCGCCACCCATGGTGCGGAACGGGACCGGGGCGCCCGGCGACGAGGAATTTCCGGCACATTTCGGACGCATTCCCGGTCGGGTGGTTTACACCCCGGAAAAGTGGTGAGGAACGGCTTCGCCGACACCATGACCCCGTGACCCTGGAGTACCCGTGCGCGCATCGAACCCGGCCCGACCGAGCCGTTCCCTCCTTCTGGTGGGCGCCGCGCTCCTGACGGCGCGCTCGCCGCCAGCATCGGATCGGCCCCGGCCCGGCCGGCGCGGACGGCCGGGCGTCGAAGAGCACCGCGGTCTCCGCCGGACAGGACTGAGCACGGCCGAAGGGGCGGCCACCCGGATCATCCGGGTGGCCGCCCCTTCGGCGTGACGCAAACTTTCGGCAAATCCTCAGACGAGTGCGCCGCCCGGCAGCTCGACCTTCGCGCCGAGCTCGACGAGCTTGTCCATGAAGTTCTCGTAGCCGCGGTTGATCAGGTCGATGCCGTGGACCCGGGACGTGCCCTGGGCCGCGAGGGCCGCGATCAGGTACGAGAAGCCGCCGCGCAGGTCGGGGATGACCAGATCCGCGCCCTGGAGCTTCGTGGGACCGCTGACGACCGCCGAGTGCAGGAAGTTGCGCTGGCCGAAGCGGCAGTCCGAGCCGCCCAGGCACTCGCGGTAGAGCTGGATGTGCGCGCCCATCTGGTTCAGCGCGGACGTGAAGCCCAGGCGCGACTCGTACACCGTCTCGTGGACGATGGACAGGCCCGACGCCTGCGTCAGGGCGACGACCAGCGGCTGCTGCCAGTCGGTCTGGAAGCCGGGGTGCACGTCGGTCTCCAGGGCGATCGCGTTGAGCGGGCCGCCCGGGTGCCAGAAGCGGATGCCCTCGTCGTCGATCTCGAACGCGCCGCCGACCTTCCGGTACGTGTTGAGGAAGGTCATCATCGAGCGCTGCTGCGCGCCGCGCACGTAGATGTTGCCTTCGGTGGCGAGCGCCGCGGACGCCCAGGAGGCCGCCTCCAGGCGGTCCGGGAGCGCGCGGTGGGTGTAGCCGCTGAGCGAGTCGACACCGGTGATCCGGATGGTCCGGTCGGTGTCCATGGAGATGATCGCGCCCATCTTCTGCAGGACGCAGATGAGGTCCTCGATCTCCGGCTCCACGGCGGCGTTCGACAGCTCGGTGACGCCCTCGGCCAGCACGGCCGTCAGCAGCACCTGCTCCGTCGAGCCGACCGACGGGTACGGCAGCCGGATCTTGCAGCCGCGCAGCCGCTGCGGGGCCTCCAGGTACTGGCCGTCCGCCCGCTTCTCGATCGTCGCGCCGAACTGGCGGAGCACCTCGAAGTGGAAGTCGATCGGCCGGCCGCCGATGTCGCAGCCGCCCAGGCCCGGGATGAAGGCGTGGCCGAGCCGGTGCAGCAGCGGGCCGCAGAAGAGGATCGGGATGCGCGAGGATCCCGCGTGCGCGTCGATGTCGGCGACGTTGGCGGACTCGACGTGGGACGGGTCGAGGATCAGCTCGCCCGGTTCCTCGCCGGGGCGGACCGTCACGCCGTGCAGCTGGAGCAGTCCGCGTACGACACGCACGTCGCGGATGTCGGGCACGTTGCGCAGTCGGCTCGGACCGCTGCCGAGGAGCGCGGCGACCATCGCCTTCGGCACCAGGTTCTTCGCGCCGCGGACGCGGATCTCGCCCTCGAGCGGGGTGCCGCCGTGGACGAGCAGTACATCTTCAGTGCCGGTCATGGATCTCGCGTTCCGGTGTGGTCGGACAGGTGGCCAGAGAAAAGAGTAAGGGGCGACTACCCCTGTGCCATAAGGCCAAGGGGGGTGCGCGCATGTCATGAATCAGACACAACACGCTCCGCACAGCGGTCTCTGCGGAGGGTGACGTTCCGCCGGTGCGCGCTCCCGCTGCCGCAGTACGCCCTGAGCTGCGCACGCGTGCGCAGTGCCGTCCGCTCCCCCCGGAGGGCCAATGTGCGGGATCATGTCTGCCATGACGGAGGTGTCCTCTCTCACAGGGCGGCTGCTGGTGGCCAGCCCGGCCCTGGCGGACCCGAATTTCGACCGCGCGGTGGTGCTCCTCCTCGACCACGACGAGGAGGGCTCGCTCGGCGTGGTCCTCAACCGCCCGACGCCGGTGGGCGTCGGCGACATCCTGCTGCCCTGGGCGCCCCTGGCGGGCGAACCGGGCGTCGTCTTCCAGGGCGGCCCGGTCTCCCTCGACTCCGCGCTCGGCGTCGCGGTGATCCCCGGTGACGAGGGCCCGCTCGGCTGGCGGCGGGTGCACGGCGCGATCGGCCTGGTCGACCTGGAGGCCCCGCCGGAACTCCTCGCGGCGGCGCTCGGCTCGCTGCGCATCTTCGCCGGCTACTCGGGGTGGGGTCCCGGGCAGCTGGAGGAGGAGCTCGACCGGGGCCTGGTACGTCGTGGAGTCGGAGCCCGGCGACGTGTCGTCGCCGGAGCCGGAGGGTCTCTGGCGGGCCGTACTGCGCAGACAGCGCAGCAGCTCGCGATGATCGCGACGTCAGGACGACCCCTCGCTCAACTGACCCGCCCGGCTCCGGCCGCCCGGACCGGGAGAAGCGCTCCGCCGGCGGGTGCGCCCCGCGGGCCGGGGCCTGCGGGGCGCACGGTCACCGGGGGCGCGTTCTTCAGCCGCGGGTGGCGGATGCCGGGGTGGCGGCGCCGGGACGCGCGCCGTATCCGGCGCCGGCCGAAGCTCCCGGGAATCCGTGCGCGTGGGTACCCTTGGACGCCATGAGCACTCTTGAGCCCGAGCCCGAGCGCGGGGCAGGTACGGGGACCCTCGTCGAGCCGACGCCGCAGACCTCGCGCGGCGACGGAGACCACGAGCGGTACGCCCATTACGTCCAGAAGGACAAGATCATGGCGAGCGCGCTCGACGGTACGCCCGTCGTGGCGCTCTGCGGCAAGGTCTGGGTCCCGGGCCGTGACCCGAAGAAGTATCCGGTCTGCCCCATGTGCAAGGAGATCTTCGAGGATCTCGGCGCGGGCGGCGGCAAGGACAAGGGCGGCAAGGACAACAGCGGAAAGAAGTAGTACGCCGGCAGCGGCAAGCAGAACAAGGGGACGGCCCCCCGTGGTGCGCATCGGCGCGCCGCGGGGGCCGTTCGCGTTGCACGGAGTGCTCGCGCCGGTCACAAGGTGGTGGAGACGGCGCCCAAGTGGTTCAGACCTCTTGTCGGCCCTGCGGGGCTCCCTTTAGCCTCCTGCCTGTTGTGCAGTGCGAAACCGACGTTGCGCATGTTGCAATGCCGACTCACAGGAGTCCCGGATGAAGTTCTCCGCCCGAATCGCCGCGCCGGCAGCCGCACTCGTGCTGGCCGGCCTGACCGCCACCGCCTGCGCCCCGCAGACCTCCGACAACAGCGCGAAGAAGGACGAGAAGAGCGGCACGCTGCGTGTCTGGCTCTTCCAGGAGGTCGGCAACGCGCCCAAGCAGAAGGTCGTCGACCGGGCCGTCGACGCCTTCCGCGCGCAGCACAAGGACGCCGAGGTCGAGATCGAGTACATACCGGTCGAGACCCGTGCCCAGAAGATCAAGGCCGCCTTCAACGACCCGGAGAGCGCCCCCGACCTCATCGAGTACGGCAACACCGACACCGCCGGCTACGTCAAGGACGGCGGACTCGCCGACGTCACCGAGGAGTTCGGCGCCTGGGCCGAGGCCAAGGACACCGACCCGGCCGCCAAGCAGTCGGTGTCGGTCGGCGGAAAGGTGTACGGCGCCCCGTTCTTCGTCGGCGTACGCGCGCTGTACTACCGCACCGACGTCTTCGAGGAACTGGGACTGAAGCCTCCGAAGTCGCAGGCCGAACTCGTCACCGCCGCAAAGAAGATCCGCAAGGCGAAGCCGGAGCTGTACGGGCTCGCGGTCGGCGGCGCCTACACGTACGGCGCGATGCCCTTCATCTGGGCCAACGGCGGCGAACTCGCCGAGGAGAGCGGCGGAACGTACACCTCCGCCATCGACAGCCCCGCGGCCCGGAAGGGCATCAAGGCGTACACCTCCCTCTTCGGCCCCGACAACTGCCCGGCCGCCAAGTGCGCCGAGATGGGCGGCAACGACACCGTCACCGCCTTCGCGTCCGGCAGGGCGGGCATGGCGATCGGCGGCGACTTCAGCCACGCCGCCGTCGAGGCGGGCAAGGTGAAGGGCAAGTACGCGGTGGTGCCGCTGCCCGGCGTGAAGGCGGGCGAGATCGCGCCGGCGTTCGCGGGCGGCAACAACCTCGGCGTACTGAAGAGCAGTTCGCACCGCACGCTCGCCGTCGACCTGATGAAGCAGCTGGCCGGGAAGAAGGCGCAGGGCGAGCTCTTCGACGCGATGGGCTTCCTGCCGACGTACACCGACGTGCGCGAGAGCGCGGCGAAGAAGGAGCCGTTCGTGGAGCCCTTCATCGAGACGCTCGCGGCGGGCGCCAAGGCGGCCCCGGCCTCGCCGGGCTGGGCGCAGATCGACTCCTCGCTGGTCCTGCCGACGATGTTCCAGGAGATCGTCAGCGGCCGCAAGGACGTGGCGGCGGCCTCCGGCGACGCGGCGAAGAAGATGAACGACGCGTTCGGAGCGGCGGGTTGAGCGGTATGAGCGCGATCGCACGACGCGGCAGCGGATGGACGCCGTGGCTCTACCTCGCGCCTGCTCTGGTCGTCCTGGGCGGCCTGCTCGTCTACCCGGTCTACCAGCTCGGCCTGATCTCCTTCCTGGAGTACACGCAGGCACAGGTCAGCGGCGGTGAGCCGACCTCCTTCAAGGGCCTGGGGAACTACACCACGCTCTTCGGCGACCCGCAGTTCTGGCAGGTGCTTCTCGCGACCGTCGTCTTCGCGGCCGCCTGCGTCCTCGCGACACTCGCCCTCGGCTGCGCGCTGGCCGTGCTGCTGACGCGCGTACGGGCCGTGCCGCGCCTCGCGCTGATGATGGCCGCGCTCGGTGCTTGGGCGACCCCGGCGATCACCGGGTCCACCGTCTGGGTGTTCCTCTTCGACCCGGACTTCGGGCCCGTCAACAAGGTGCTGGGGCTCGGCGACCACTCGTGGACGTACGGACGCTACAGCGCCTTCGCGCTCGTACTCCTCGAAGTGGTCTGGTGCTCGTTCCCGTTCGTGATGGTGACGGTCTACGCGGGCATCAGGGCGATCCCGGCAGAGGTACTGGAGGCGGCGTCCCTCGACGGGGCCTCGCAGTGGCGGATCTGGCGGTCGGTCATGGCGCCGATGCTGCGGCCGATCCTGGTGGTCGTCACCATCCAGTCGGTGATCTGGGACTTCAAGATCTTCACCCAGATCTACGTCATGACCAACGGTGGCGGCATCGCCGGCCAGAACCTCGTCCTCAACGTCTACGCCTACCAGAAGGCCTTCGCGTCCTCGCAGTACAGCCTGGGCTCGGCGATCGGCGTCGTCATGCTGCTGATCCTGCTCGCGGTCACGCTCGTGTACCTGCGGCTGCTGCGACGTCAGGGAGAAGAACTGTGAGTTTCGTACGCCGCCCCTGGCGCCTCGCCGCAGAGGCGTCCGCGCTGCTGATCGCGCTGGCCGTCGCCTTCCCCCTCTACTGGATGGTGCTTTCCGCCTTCAAACCGGCGGGTGAGATCCAGTCGACGGAGGCCAGACCGTGGACGCTCTCTCCCTCACTCGACTCGTTCCGGCGCGTCTTCGAACAGCAGGAATTCGGCCGCTATTTCCTCAACAGCCTGCTGGTCGCATCGGTGGTCGTGATCGCCTCCGCGCTGATCGCCTTTCTCGCGGCGACAGCGGTCACCCGCTTCCGCTTCAAGTTCCGCACCACCCTCCTGATCATGTTCCTGGTCGCCCAGATGGTGCCGATCGAAGCACTGACGATCCCTCTCTTCTTCCTGATGAGGGACTTCGGACAGCTCAACACGCTCGGCTCGCTGATCCTGCCGCACATCGCCTTCTCGCTGCCCTTCGCGGTGTGGATGCTGCGCGGATTCGTGAAGGCCGTTCCCGAGGCGCTGGAAGAAGCGGCGTACATCGACGGCGCGAGCCGCTCCCGTTTCCTGTGGCAGATCCTTTTCCCGCTGGTTTTCCCCGGGCTCGTCGCGACCAGCGTCTTCTCCTTCATCTCGACCTGGAACGACTTCCTCTTCGCCAAGTCCTTCATCATCAGTGACACCTCGCAGTCGACACTTCCGATGGCACTGCTGGTCTTCTTCAAACCGGAGGAGAACGACTGGGGAGGGATCATGGCAGCCTCGACGGTGATGACCGTCCCGGTGCTCGTCTTCTTCGTACTCGTGCAGCGACGCCTGGTCTCGGGACTGGGCGGAGCGGTTAAGGACTGACGCCATGCTCGATCTGGTACCGGCTCCCGGAGCCGCCGCCTGGGCGCCCCCCGCCCAGGGCCACTACCCCCTCGGCCGTGACACCGCCCTGTTCGCCCACCCCGGCACCGAGGGCGTCGCCCACTGGCTGCGCGCCACGGTGGGCGCCGCCACCGGGCTGCCGCTGGCGGACGGCACCGACGCCGGCCGCGACGAACCGCATCGAGCTGCGGATCGACCCCGAGACCGAACAGGAACTCGGCCCGGAGGGCTATCGCCTGGTCGTCGACGGCTACCTCGTCCTCATCGAGGGCGGCGGCCCGGCGGGCGTCTTCTGGGGCGCCCAGACACTGCGTCAGCTGCTCGGCCCGGACGCCTTCCGGCGCGCGCCCGTCGACCCGGCCCGCCAGTGGTCCGTGCCGATGGTGGCCATCGAGGACAGGCCGCGCTTCGCCTGGCGCGGCCTGATGCTCGACGTGGCACGCCACTTCATGCCCAAGGACGGCGTACTGCGCTACCTGGACCTGCTCGCCGCGCACAAGCTCAACGTCTTCCACTTCCACCTCACCGACGACCAGGGCTGGCGCATCGAGATCAAGCGCCACCCGAAACTGACGGAGACCGGCGCGTGGCGGCCGCGCACCACATACGGCCACCGGGCCTCCGGCCTGTGGACGGAGACACCGCACGGCGGTTACTACACGCAGGACGACATCCGCGAGATCGTCGCGTACGCGGCGCAGCGGCATATCACCGTCGTCCCCGAGATCGACATTCCGGGCCATTCGCAGGCGGCCATCGCCGCATATCCGGAACTCGGCAACACGGACGTCATCGACACCACCCTCTCCGTCTGGGACACCTGGGGCATCAACCCGAACGTACTCGCCCCCACCGACAACACCCTCCGCTTCTTCGAAGGCGTATTCGAGGAAGTCCTCGGCCTCTTCCCCTCCGCCTTCGTCCACGTGGGAGGCGACGAGGCGCTGAAGGACCAGTGGAGGCAGTCCCCGGCCGCCCAGGCCCGCATCGAGGAACTCGGCCTGGCCGACGAGGACGGACTCCAGTCCTGGTTCGTCCGCCACTTCGACACCTGGCTCACCGCCCGCGGCCGCCGCCTCATCGGCTGGGACGAGATCCTCGAAGGCGGCCTCGCGCCGGGAGCCGCCGTCTCCTCCTGGCGCGGCTACGCGGGCGGGATCGCCGCCGCCCGGGCCGGCCACGACGTCGTCATGTGCCCCGAGCAGCAGGTGTACCTGGACCACCGCCAGCACGGCGGCCCGGACGAACCGATGCCCATCGGTTACGTACGCACCCTGGAGGACGTCTACCGCTTCGAGCCCGTACCGCCCGAACTCACACCCGAAGAGGCACGGCACGTCCTGGGCACCCAGGCCAACGTCTGGACCGAGGTGATGGAGAACCAGAGCCGCGTCGACTACCAGACGTTCCCCCGCCTGGCCGCGTTCGCCGAAGTCGCCTGGTCGGACCTGCCGGCGCCCGCCGAGCGCGACTTCGCCGGTTTCGAGGCGCGAATGACCGCGCACTACCGGCGGCTTGACGCACTGGGGGTCGATTACCGGCCACCGGGCGGCCCGTTGCCCTGGCAGAAGCGCCCGGCCCCCGGCGGCGACAGCGCCGCTCTCGGACGCCCGATCGAGGGGACGCCCCCAAACGTGTGAGCCGCGAGGCAAGAAGAGTGCCGCACTGTGCCGGGCCTGGGACCGTTGGGGTCCCGGCTCGGCATACGTCGTAAGTCGCATGAGAGTCGCTGAAGAGTGGCAATTCGCACTCACCGCCAATGGAGTGCGAAAGCGGGCGAATGCCCTGGTCGGGGAGGAGGGGTTCCTAGTGGACCCTCGCGTCGGACGGTTCGCGGGATGTGCCAGAGTTGCCTCGTCCGGGCTGTGAGCACGTACCGTACGGCGCAACAGACGGGACAGCCGGGACACCGGGAAGGGGCAGCTGGGTTGACCACGCACGCACCGCGGGCGGCGCAGTCCGTGACGCTCCCGGCCTCGCTCGACGAGGCCGTGGCGGCACTCACCGCCATGCCTGCCGCCGTGCCCGTCGCGGGCGGTACGGACCTGATGGCATCCGTGAACTCCGGGCAGCTGCGGCCCGCGGCCCTGGTCGGGCTCGGCCGGATCAGCGAGGTCCGGGGCTGGCAGTACCAGGACGGGACGCGCTGCTCGGCGCCGGTCTCACGCACGCCCGGATGGGACGGCCGGACTTCGCGGCCCTCATCCCGGCGCTCGCTGCGGCCGCGCGCGCCGCGGGACCGCCCCAGATCCGCAACGCGGGAACGCTCGGCGGCAACATCGTCACCGCCGCGCCCACCGGCGACACCCTGCCCGTACTGGCCGCGATGGAAGCGACGCTGGTGATCGCGGGGCCGGGCGGCGCACGCCGCGAGACCCCCGTCTCCCACCTCCTCGCCGGCCGCGACATGCTGGGCGCGGGCCGAGCTAATCGGCTTCGTGCGCGTACCGCTGCTGCACGCCCCGCAGGTCTTCTTCAAGGCCACCGGCCGCACCGGCCCCGGCCGCGCGACCGCGTCCGTCGCCCTGGTCCTCGACCCGGCGCGGCGCGAGGTGCGGTGCGCGGTGGGCGCCATCGCGCCGATGCCGCTGCGGCCCCTGGAGGCGGAGGCCTGGATCGCCTCGCTGATCGAGTGGGACGCGGACCGCAAGCTGGCGCCGGAGGCGTGCGCCGCGTTCGGCGAGTACGTCGCGGCCGCCTGCATCCCGGACCCGGCTCCGCCGGCGGACGGGACGGAACCGGCCGCACTGCCGCCCGCCGTACTGCACCTGCGGCGCACGGTCGCCGTGCTGGCCCGACGAGCGCTGGGGAGGGCACTGTCGTGAGCGAGAACGAGAACCCGGGGACGCAGGGGCCTCCGCACCCCGGCACCTGGCAGCCGACCCCGCAGGGCGGCGAGTACGACGCGGACGCCACGGCGTTCGTGCAGCTGCCCGAGGGCATGACGGGCTTCGGCGACCCGCTGGCGGCGCCCGGACACGACTACGTACACCTCACATCACCCCGCAGGCCGCGGGGGCGGCGGACCCGGGAGCGGCCGGCGCGTGGGCCGCGCCGTCGGTGCCGGGCGAGATGCGGTGGCCGGAGCCGGAGGGCACGGGCGTGCCCGCGCACGACCCGGGGGCCACGGGCCAGTGGAACTTCGACACGGCCCCGGCGCCCACGCCCCCGGTCGCGTCCGAACTCACGGGCCAGTGGACGGTCCCGGTGGCCGACGGCGAGCTCCCGGACGAGTCGGGCGAGTTCACGATGTCGGCACTGGCGTCCCAGTGGGGCGGCGCGCACCCTTCGGCCACCCTGCCGGGCGGGGCGCCGGCCCCCTGGGCGGACACGGCCGACGCCGGACCGACGCTCCCGGGCGGGCCCCCGCCCCGTCGGGCGCCCCCGGGCCGATGCACGACTTCGAGCCCCACCCGCCGCAGGAGGACGCGCCGGCGCCGCCGCGGAACCCGCGGTGGCGGGAGGGGACGCGCCGGAGCGCTCCCCGCAGGGCGCCGAACACAACCACCCCGAAGAATCCCCG